>JBFWQQ010000051.1:0-13241 GCA_050249355.1 Alphaproteobacteria bacterium
AGAATGCCAGCAGCATCAGGTTCTGCGACAGCATTTTTTCTGCGGATACGTCGTAGGATTCGTCTACGGCAGGGGCGACTTCGGTAGCTGCCTGTGCATCAGCGAGCGGCACGCCTGCGGCCACTGCATCGGAAATGATATAGTCAAACGCCATAGATCGTTACTTGATCTTTGATTCGTTGAATTCCACGTGTTTACGAACCACGGGGTCATACTTGCGGAACTTCAGCTTTTCCGTCTGGGTTTTCGGGTTTTTCTTAGCAACGTAAAAATAGCCGGTTTTGGCTGAGCTTACGAGTTTTATAAGTAAAATGTTCTTTTTAGCCATGATGGGATCATCCGTTTTAATTCAAGCCCGATACCTTAGTCATAAGGGCTAACCTGTCAAGTGGAAAGCAGGGTTTTTTCGAGCGGTTTTATGAGGAAATCTTTTGACTTTTTGCTTGGCTGGCCTATGAAAGTCGGCATGAAACCAAAGAAAATCAGAAAAGTCGTGTTTCCCGTGGGTGGGCTGGGCACCCGCTTTTTGCCCGCCACCAAATCCATGCCCAAGGAAATGCTGCCGGTGGTGGATAAGCCATTGATACATTACGCTTTTGAGGAAGCCCGTGAAGCCGGGATCGAGCAATTTATTTTTGTGACGGGCCGCAACAAGCATGCCATCGAAGACCATTTCGATCATGCATATGAGCTACAGAGCACCCTTTCAAAAAAGAATAAAAGCAAAGAGTTAGCAGAAACCCGCCAATGGCTGCCCGAGGCCGGTTGCGTCAGCTTTGTGCGCCAGCAGCAACCGCGCGGGCTGGGCCATGCCGTGTGGTGCGCCCGTCACCTGGTGGGCGATGAGCCGTTTGCAGTGATCCTGGCCGACGATATGGTGCTGCATAAAACCGGCTGCCTTAAACAAATGATGGCCGCCTACAGCAAGACCGGCGGTAACATACTGGGTGTCATGGACATTCCACGGATGGACACCGAAAAATACGGTATTCTCGATGTCGAGGGCAAGGTCGGCGCAGCCGGTAAGAATCTGGTCAGAGCCAAAGCGCTGGTGGAAAAACCGGCGCCGCTAAAGGCCCCATCCACCACCTCGATCATTGGCCGCTACCTGTTGCAGCCTGAAGTGTTCGGGCTGATAGAGCAGCAAAAACCCGGAAGCGGCGGTGAAATTCAGTTGACCGACGCCATCAACCAGATGACTGGAAAAAAAGGTGGCGGCGTATATGGCTATCATTTCGAGGGCGTGCGCTATGACTGCGGCTCACTTTCAGGCTTTATTGCTGCTAACGTGGCCTACGCGCTGGAACGCGAGGATGCCCATTCCAAAGTGATGAGACATCTGGATGCTGTTTTCGCAGCACATGGATTGAAGATCTCCAAAACGAAATAATATTCGGGAACATTATTATGAAACTTGCAGTGATCGGTACGGGCTATGTCGGGCTGGTATCTGGTGTGTGTTTTTCTGAATTCGGCTTTGATGTCACCTGTGTCGACAATGACAGTGAAAAGATCGGTAAGCTGCAGCAGCATATTATGCCCATCTACGAGCCCGGCCTGGAACAGTTGGTGGAAGCCAACCGCGCTGCCGGTCGCCTGTCTTTTAGCACCGACCTGAAATCCGCAGTGGCAGAGGCGGATGTAGTATTTATTGCGGTCGGCACCCCGTCGAACGATACCGATGGCATGCCGGATGTGACTGCGCTGAATGCAGCCGCCAAAGACGTTGCTGCCGCCCTTTGCGGCCATACCGTGGTGGTGGTGAAATCCACTGTGCCCGTTGGCACCAACCGCGCACTCTCCAAGCTCATCGCGCAGGAAAACCCGGACGCCGATTTCGATGTGGCATCGAACCCAGAATTCCTGCGCGAAGGTTCGGCCATCAAGGATTTCATGTCACCCGACCGTATCGTGGTGGGAGTGGACTCGCAGCGTGCGCGCGATATTATGGCGCGCCTGTACGAACCGATCTGCCTGAATGGCGCGCAGATGGTTATCACTACCTTTGAAAGCGCCGAAATGATCAAATACACCGCCAATTCCATGCTGGCTATGCGCGTGGCGTTCATCAACGAGGTGGCCGATCTGTGTGAACGCACCGGCGCCAATATCCGCGATGTGGTGCGCGGCGTGGGGCTGGATAAACGTATCGGCAGCAAATTCTTACAGCCTGGCCCCGGTTATGGTGGCAGCTGCTTTCCCAAGGACACGCTGGCCATGCGCCAGATGGCGCGCAACCACGGATGCACCAGCAAATTGCTGGAGGCAGCAGTGGAAAGCAATAACCAACGCAAGGAAGCAATGGCCGGCCGCATCCTGTCCGCGCTGGGCGATACCCCTGAAGATAAGACGCTAGCCATACTGGGCCTGACCTTCAAACCCGGCACAGACGACATGCGCGAAAGCCCCAGCCTGAAGATAATACCCAAGCTGCTGGCTGCCGGTTGCACCGTGCGCGTATACGACCCGCAAGGCATGAAAGAAGCGCAAAAGCATTTAAGCGGAAATATCCAGTGGTGCGCAAACGCATACGAAGCCATGGAGCAGGCCGACGGCGTAGTGATCCTAACCGAATGGAACGAATTCCGCAGCCTTGACCTGACGCGTGTAAAAACCACTATGCGAACACCGCTGGTGCTGGATTTACGCAACATCTACAAACGGCAGGAAATGCAGCGCCTTGGCTTCCACTATATTTCCGTGGGCCGTCAGGAAATCATTCCGGGGCAGCCGTGGATCGCCGACCTGAATATTGATAGTGAGACGGTAGCCTAACCAGTCGCCATAGGCTGTAGCTACTGAGCAGGGCAATTACAGGGATACTGTCATAGAACACGCGGTATTCCCGCAGCATGCCGAACAATAAATAGACGCACGCCGAACCGGCTACCATAATGACCGAATACTGCAAAAAGCGCGGCAATTCCTGCCAGCGGGAAAACAGTAACCAGCCGAGTACCACTAGAGTGGCCACATCATCGGGCCGCAGGATCATGATCTCACGCCCCGCCAGCGCCCACATATGAAAAAGGTATGCGCCGGCATTATTGCTGTATACCAAGTGCAGAAGCGTTGTAATCAGCGCCCACAGCACCAGCTGAACTCCAACGATGTCTATCCACCTGCGCATCGGCAGGTGCTTCCAGAAAACCATAGCGCTGAATAAGGTCAGCAGTAATGCGCTCTCCTTGTTCATGCATGCCAGAATAAAAATGGTAATGTACGCTCTCCATTGCTGCCTTAGCATCGTCAGCATACCCAGCGCCGCCAGCGCCATACCGGGAAAATCGTAGAGTTTCAGGTTCGCATCCACCAGCGCATTGGCAGCAAAGAGGCCGAACAACATAGTGCATTCCGGCAGCAGCACACAACCGGGGAACAGCTCTTGTGCCAGTTTGCGCAGGGTAAAAGCATATACAAGCAGGCTGGCGAACATACAGGCCAGCACCGTCAGGATGCGCAGCGAATCATAGGGCTTTAAAGGGATATCTATAATATTCTGCCAACGGGAGAATCGTATCATCTCTTTCATGAAATCGGATTGCCCGTGTGCAGCTTTGAGCATCTTATGCGCCGAGAAGCGTAGTGAATGAGGCACGGTATTTGCCACCATGTTACTAAAAGCTGGTACCAACGCACGCTGCACATAAGGTCGTTCAGCATCGCCATTGGCCATACTGATGATGCTGGAGCGGGCATTATCACGTATCAAGGACGACTCGACCAGGCCGGTAGAAAATATCAGCCATGAATAGATGACCGCAATGGCGATGGCTGCTATGCGTATCGCATTAACCAGCATCAGCGACCACGATACGCCGGCACGTCCTGATCGGGTATCCACACACCATCCGGCGCGCTCCCGGTCTGGTAGAACACATCGATCGGCATGCCGCCACGCGGATACCAATAGCCGCCGATACGCAGCCACTTAGGACGAATAGCCTCGATGAGACGCTTAGCGATCAGGACAGTGCAGTCCTCGTGGAATGCGCCATGGTTGCGGAACGAACCGAAGAACAGCTTGAGCGATTTGCTTTCCACCAGCCAGTCGCCCGGCAGGTAATCGATAACGAGGTGCGCAAAATCCGGCTGGCCCGTAACCGGACAGATAGAGGTAAATTCCGGACACACAAAACGCACGTTATAATCGACATCCTTGTGCGGGTTGCCAACCTTCTCCAGCACCGCATCATCCGGCGATTGCGGCAGCGGGGTATTCTGCCCAAGTTGTTTAAGTTCTGCCATATTAGTCAAATGAATCCAGATAGTCGTAGGTTTCCTGATCGGCCTTGGCCTCTTCGGATTTATTCAATGCCTTGAATGCTTTAGCACGGTTGAAATACAGCGGTTTGCAGAAGGGGTCCATTTCCATGCTCGCTCCACAGATTTCTATAGCCTGCTGGTAATTTTCCTTGCGCACATTGGAAGAACACCGGAGGCCAAGCAACGAGCAGTTATCCGCATCCACAGCCAGTCCCTGCTCACTGTACCGGATCGCCTCATCGTATTTTCCCTGCGAAAAACGGATCTTACCCAGCCAGTAATACGGATCGGGATGGTCGGTGCGTATCGCCAGGAATTCATTGAATGCCTTTTCTGCGTGGCCATAGCTGTCACTGCTATTCATGTATATCTCGCCCATTTCCCTGTAAGTACGCGTATATTGCGGATCGGTATAGTAGGCGGTATTCATAAGCTCTGCAGACAAGTGGTATTTTCCGGCATCATAGGCCGTTTTGGCGAAGACCACCATCCATTGTGCACCTTGGGGATAGGCCGTTTTCACCCGGTCGTATGCCCATTTCAACTCTTCCCATACGCCCGGCTGCGCGTAATAAGCTTTTTTCTGATCAAACGACAGGCCGCGTGCGATCGTTTCATGCGCAAATACCCGCAGCATCGGCAACGTGCTGTCTGCAGGCGCATCCTTGCTCACCGCACGCGCATAGGCGAGCATGCTTTCGTCACTGCCACCCCACTGTGGCGCCAGACTGAAAAACATATAACTATTATGAATGCCAAACATGTCGCGTATATTATTCGCCTTGGCCGTTTCCAGCAGTTTCTGCTGCTGGGCATACATGACCGGTTTCCCGGAGACTGCTGCCATGACCGCCTGAAAGAATGCCGCTCCTTGCGGTATTTCCTCACCAGTATCGAAATAACCGTTGGTCTGCGCGGCAATCGCGATCAGCCGTTCATACGCATACGCTATGGAGGGATTGCGTGGCAGCACGTTTTTCGTGATATCCTCATGCGCCAGCGCCAGCCCGTCATAATAACCCTGCAGGCGGCTTTCCGGGATCAGGGCAGCGTAACGTTCGGTACGCGAAACCCAGGCGCGCCTGTAATGGAACTCAGCGCGTGCCATGTATGCAAATGCGCTGTCCGGGAACGCATTGATCCAGTTGTTGATGTGTTGCAATGTGCCATTGGTCAGGTAATATTCGCTGTCGAACCATGTCGACAGGATAGAATAGGTGGCGTTGCGCCCATGTTCCTTGAGCGGCCCTGCGCTGTGCGCCTGCTGGAAATATTTCTCCACTGTGGAATAATCGCCGGCCAGCAGTGAAGCGCGCAGATCCCTTGCCTGTTTCTCGTATGAACCTGCAAGCGCTACTACTTGCGGGCGTTCACTTGAGGTTTTGAAATAAATAGCACTGGCAGCTGCGATGATGGCAATGATGCCGAATATTTTAATAGGGTGCATAACAATCCGCTGCCTTTGTTATAACGCGTGATCCGTGCCCCTTTTCGGAGCTTCACAAGGTGCCTTGAAAACGTTCCCCTGAGGACTGGGGCGAGTGAGGGGACTTGAACCCCCGGCCCCCAGAATCACAATCTGGTGCTCTAACCAGCTGAGCTACACCCGCCATAAGTCAAGGGTATAGGGATTAGGGTTTAGGGGCTGGAAAGTCAACATTAAACTCTACTTCCCCGCCCTAAGCCAAAAGCCTCAAGCCCTAAGCCTAATGCAATGCCTTGGTAAAGTGCGTTTGCAGGTATTTTGCAACGTTTTCAGATACAAAGCTGCTTACATCGCCATCGAGCCGGGCGATCTGCTTGACAAAACGTGATGAAATAAAGTGCGTATCCTCCGAGGCGGTCAGGAACACCGTTTCCATCGCCGGGTTCAGGCGGCTGTTCATGCAGGCCATCTGAAACTCGTATTCAAAGTCGGAAACAGCGCGCAGGCCACGTATCAGGATGTTGGCACCGTGCTCTTCGGCAAAATTGACCAGAAGACCGGAAAACATATGTACCTGCACCCGCTTGGCATCAATGCCCAGCAGGTTCTGCACGTCATGCTGCACCAGCGCGCTGCGCTCTTCCAGCGAGAATAGCGGCGCCTTCCCGGTATCCAGCGCCACGCCGATGACCAGCCGGTCGACCACATTAAGTGCCCGTTTTATAATGTCCAGGTGCCCCACCGTGATGGGATCGAATGTTCCGGGGTAGATTCCTGTTCTCATGATACCTCTCTTTGTCCGGTCTTCTTTCTTGCCAGGCTTGCTATACTACTTAGTTGTGTATTTGCCATATTTCGGGCTGCCCACGTTCCTATCATGTCACTCGCTTCAGCTACGAAACGCTGTTTTATGTATCCGATAGCGCCAGATAACGCATCGCCCTGATGCGTGTTATAGGCGGCCATCGCTGATTCAATCAGCGCTGAAACCCAACCGTCGAACTGTTTTTTTTCGCTGCAACCCTTGCTCCAATTTTGAGTAAACGTCCCCGATTCACGTTCCACCTGGGCTGCTATTTCTTCCTGCGAAAAAATCTCAGCCATGGCTTGCCCGATTACTCTGTGGCGTTCGCTTCTGCCAGATCCTCTGCATTGGCAGGTTCTGCGGTTTCGTCCTCACCGGTTTCAGGCACGTTTACCACCGATACGACATGTTCGCCCGGTCCGGTTTTCAGGATGGTCACGCCCTGCGTGTTGCGGCCTGCGACACGAATGCCATCCACCGGTACGCGGATGACGGTTGCATGGTCGGTCATCAGCATGATCTCGCCTTCCATGCCCACTGGCTGGCTGGATACCACCTTGCCATTGCGTGCCGATGTGATGATGCTGACGATACCCGAACCACCCCTGCCCGTTACACGGTATTCGTAGGCGCTGGAACGCTTGCCGAAACCATTTTCAGTAACCGTCAGGATGAATTCTTCGGCAGCAGCCAGTTGCTCGAACCGTTCGTCGGTCAGATTGATCTCGGCTACGGCTTCTTCTGCAGCTTCCAGCATCTCAGCTTCATCGCCATCGGCGCGCCGCAGCAATGATGCGCGCTTCAGGTAAGCCTGACGTTCTTCGGCACTGGATGCGATGCCGCGCAGGATGCTCATGGACACCACCTCGTCTTTGCCGGCGAGCTTCATGCCGCGCACCCCGTCGGATGTACGGCTTTTAAACACGCGCACTTTTTCCACTGGGAAGCGGATGCATTTGCCGCCCTTGGCAGTGAGCAGCACATGGTCGGTTTCCATGCAAGGGCACACAGCCACCAGCTTGTCATCCTCATCCAGACGGATGGCAATCTTTCCGTTGGCTCGGATATCGTGGAAATCCGAAAGGTCATTACGGCGCACATTGCCTTTTGCAGTGGCAAAGAAGATATGCATGTGTTCCCACTGCGATTCGTCTTCGGGCAATGGCATGAAGGTGGTGATGGTCTCGCCTTCGGACAGCGGAAACAGGTTCACCAGCGCTTTACCGCGCGTGTTGGCTGCTCCCAGCGGCAGTTTGTAAACTTTAAGTTTATAGACCTGCCCTTTATTGGAGAAGAACAATACGGGGGTATGGGTATTTACCACCAGCAGCTCGGTCGTCACGTCTTCATCTTTCACACTCATGGCAGAGCGGCCCTTACCGCCACGCTTCTGCGCTCGGTAGGTGGAAAGTGCGGTACGCTTGATATACCCGCCGGAGGTAACCGTCACCACCATGTCTTCCTTCTGGATCAGGTCTTCGATGTCAGCCTCGAACTCGGAATTTTCGATCGCGGTGCGGCGCGGTGTGGCGAACTGTTCACGCGCCTGCAGCAATTCGCTGCGCAGCAGGCCATACAGGGTTTCACGGTTGCCAAGTATCTTCAGGTATTCGGTGATCTCTGTCGCCAGTGCATTCATTTCCTCATCGATCTTTTCGCGTTCCAGACCGGTCAGGCGCTGTAGCTTCAACTCAAGGATGGCACGGGCCTGCGCTTCGGTGAAAGTGATCTTTCCTCCCGCAACCTTATTGCCGGAATCATCCACCAGCTGCAGCAGTGGCAGCACATCGCCGGCATCCCAGCTGCGGCGCATCAGCTCGATGCGTGCTTCGTTCGGGTCTTTGGAGGCGCGGATCACGGCGATCACTTCGTCGATGTTGGCCACTGCGATGGCAAGGCCTACCAATACGTGCGCACGGTCACGCGCTTTGCCCAACAGGAAGTTGGTACGGCGGGTGATGACCTCTTCGCGGAAATTGATGAACGAACGAATAACGTGTTTGAAATCCATCAACTGTGGGCGGCCATTATCCAGCGCCAGCATGTTCACACCGAAGCTCGATTGTAGCGGGGTGAAGCTGTAAAGCTGGTTCAGCACCACATCCGGCACGGCATCGCGCTTCACTTCGACCACCACGCGCACGCCCGACTTATCGGATTCGTCGCGCAGGTCGGAAATACCTTCAATCTTCTTTTCGCGCACCAGTTCGGCCATACGCTCGATCATACGTGCTTTATTCACCTGATAGGGAATCTCACTGATGATAATAGCATAGCGGCCCTTGGCCATCTCTTCGATCTCGGTTTTGCCGCGCATGACAACCGAACCACGACCGGTGGTCATGGCGGCCCGGATGCCGGAACGGCCGAGGATGATGCCCCCGGTCGGGAAATCCGGGCCAAGGCAATGCTGCATCAGCTCTTCGATGGTGATATCGTTATTATCGAGATACGCGCAGCAGGCATCGATAACCTCGCCCAGATTGTGCGGAGGGATGTTGGTGGCCATACCGACCGCGATGCCGCCGGCGCCGTTTACCAGAATGTTCGGGAATGCTGCGGGCAACACCACCGGTTCTCTTTCCGAACCGTCATAGTTCTCCTGCCAGCCGACCGTGTCCTTGTCTATATCGTTTAGCAGCGCGTGCGCGGCCTTGGAAAGGCGCGACTCGGTGTAACGCATGGCGGCGGCATTGTCGCCATCCATGGAACCGAAATTGCCCTGCCCGTCCACCAGTTCAAGGCGCATGGAAAATGGCTGCGCCATACGCACCAACGCATCATAGATAGCGGCGTCGCCGTGCGGGTGGTATTTACCCATCACGTCACCGACGATACGCGCAGACTTTTTATAGGGTTTGTTATACTCGCAGCCCAGCTCCAGCATGCCGTACAGGATGCGGCGGTGTACCGGCTTCAGGCCGTCGCGCACATCGGGAATCGCACGCGATACGATCACGCTCATGGCGTAATCGAGGTAGGATCTTTTCATTTCCGATTCAATGGAAACGGGTACCAGTTCCTGATTTTGTGCTGCGGTGTTATCGGTCACGTGCGGTCTTTCTTGTTAAGAAGTTTATTACTATGCTTTTGTAGCATATCCACTAGGGCATGCAAGCAAATAACAACCGGAAAAACCATTGTCCGTCAGCTACTTAATTATGTATCAGAGCAGCATTTCATTGACTGCGTTCTTTGCGGTATATCTGGTAGATGCAGGCAACTAAAACTGTGCTCACCATCAGCGAAAACGGGAAGTGCGATGGCGATACCAGCGCCTGCATGAACGGTGACATGGCCACGCCCACAGCCAGCACGCCAGTCAGCAGCAACGTGCCGGTATTACTCCATGCGCGGTTGAGTAACACCATGACCGGCAACAGCGCCAGCAGCAAATCATATGAGAACATATGCGGAGACGCCAGCAGCGACGCACAGAGCAACCATGCCATGCGCAGCGGCTCCCTTTGGCTGTCAGTTGCGCGGAATACCTGCAGCGTTACCACCAGCAGCAACACACTTACGACCAGTTGTATAGCCATAGAGGCGGTATAGGGCATCCCCATCAGTAAACTCAGCGTGTAAAATGGGCTGACCACCAGATGCACGAACTGGTGCGGAAATTCATAGTACACCGCCTGCATGAACTGCGGTACCAGTGCCAGCCATTCACTCCAGCGCTCGATTCCCAAATGGAGTGTAGCGAGCGCTGCACACAATGCCGCAGTAGCCACCGCCACTACAATCACCTGCCAGCGCCCCCGCGCCAGCATGGCACAGGCTGCCAGCAGCGCATATTGCGGCTTGATGCACATCAGCCCGAATGCCAGCCCAGCGAGCAAAGGGCGGCGGTCGCTGAAATGCATGCCAAGCAGCAGTAGTCCGGCCAACAGGCCGCTAAGTTGTGCCGTAAACAATGCCGTGCAAAGTATGGGCGTAGCCAGTAGCAACATGGCATACAGCATACGGCCATCCGGCGTGGAATGCAGCGCGCTGCCGTAGCGTCCATAACAGCGGTGCATCACCAATAGAAAGAACCCATTAACGGCCAGCAGCCATAACAAGTAGGCCGCATTGGCCGGAACCAATGCCAACAAAGAAAGCAGCGATGCGAATACGGGAGGATAGATGAATGCGTAATTTGCGGTCTGTCCATCCCCCAGGCTGGTATGCAGGTCTGCGGGCGAATAGATTTGATCCATACGACCGTCTGCCACTCTCTGGGCGGCCTGCCAGAATACGGGAAAATCACCGGATACCAGTGAATCCTTCTGCGCCAGCTCGAATGCATATTTCCCCATGGTCAGCACAGCAAGCACAGCACAGATCATGAACAATACCAGCACTGTATGGCGGCGGGTTTCAAGTGGCGTTTTCATATACTACCATGGCATGTTGGGTGGGCGAAGGATCCTACGCTTGCGTTTCTTTACCTTTTTTTTCGCTGCAGGTTTATTCGTGGAATGGGGCTGCGTCACCAAAAGGTCACTGTGGCGCGTGGCACTGATAAAGAACTGCAGGTCATGCATGGGAGCAGGCTTTAATATTCTGCCCGTAAACAGGGGGCCGGATATGTAATGGGCACTACATTCGGTGAAGTTGCTGCGGCAGGTCAGCAAACGGTCCGGCTCAGGTATTGCCCCCCAGATTTTTGTATATACACCCGAGAACATGACCGGACGGAATGTTTCATACGTGCGGAACACACTGCGAAAACGCTCTTTTCCCGAAACATTGCCCAGATAATCCAATACGCTGACGGCTATGTCGGCATGCATGAAGTAATCCTCGCTTTTATACTGCGTGTTATTCGGTGTTTTAACTACCAGCGTACTCCAATGGCGCGACCACCGACCAGGATCCACATGCTTGTCTTTTCTCAGGCGCGACTCGTCGCCGGTAATAAAAATCAGAGTGTGGTCCAGTATGCCCGCGTTGTCGAGCCGCGCCAGAAATTTCTTCAGCTCATCGTCGGCAAAGCGGAATGCAGCCTCATGATTAGTTTTGTAGCGTTTAAAATAATCCGGATTGATATTGTAAGGCGTATGCGTGCTGGTGGTCATGATGGTGGTGAACCAGGGTTTTTTTCCATGTTCCATCTCGATCACTTTTTCAGCGATTTTGGAATAATGATAATCATCCGATAGCATAAGGCCGAAAAAACCGCGCTTGTAGGGCAGGTTTTCACCCGGCTGCTCCAGCCGACGCGCTGCATAGGCCACTTCGAAACCGATTTGCGCCATGAACCTTCCTTTACTGGTAAAGGTCAGGTCGCTCCCCTGAAAGAATGCGGTGTAATATCCAAGTTTCCGCAACCGCGAAGGTAAACATGGGCGGTATGGGCCTTCACGGATGGTGTTGGGCCACTTGTGTTTACGTGGCCCCGGTTCCAGTGTCGGGTAATCGCCGCATAAGGTGCTGTACAGCCCATTCGATGTGAACTGGTTGGCATACAGGAAGTTAGGGTAATGGATCGATCGTTCGGCTAGCGATGCCAGATACGGCATATACCCTTCGCGCAGGAAAAAATCGCTTAGTCCCTCGATGACAATGATCAGCACGTTGGGTTTCTTTACCACGTTCTTTTCATAAAACTCTCCGCTCAGATCGAGCGCTGTCATCTTCTTGAGATAAGGATCAGACTGCAGAAATTTCGTGCCAGGATCGGCAGTTGGGGTCAGCACATATTCGATAAAATTCTCTTCCAGCACATGATAGTAACGCCAGAATACCGACCCCGACGGCAGCACACTGAGCGTTACTGCGCCTGCCCCGATAAGTAGCAGCCAGAGCTTCACCGGAACGATCTGCCGATACCAGCGGCAACGTGGCAACAGGTACGCAACCATCAATCCCAGCGCCCACAAGGCAAGCCAGCCTATGGTGACCTCCATAGAGGTAGCCGCGCCAACAATCAACGCCTCCCCTTCAAGCTGGCTGGTATTAGCCAGGTCGATATTGACGGAATTCACATCCAGATGCGAAAGATTGGCCGCCGTGCAAAGCGCCCATACAGCATAGATCGCATGCGACAAGAGCGGGCGGAAAAAGCCCGCAATCAATGCCAGCAGCATGCATATCACGGCATCGGACAATATCCCGCGAATCAGTAGCGGGTATATGCCCATACTGGCGCTGAATATAACTATCTCCGTCCACAAGCGCGCCACCAGCGTTATTGCAAACAGGATCAGGAAATGCGTACCGACACGCGCAGGTTTTTTCAGGCGGGGAAATTGCAGCCGCATCTATTCCAATTCGTCGATCATACCGGAGATGACATTGAGCCCCTGCTGCCAGAAGTCGGCACGGCTGGCATCCAGCCCGAAGGGTTTGAGCAACTCTTTGTGGCGCAATGTGCCTCCGGCCATTAGCATTTCGAGGTACTTTTTCTCGAAGTCCTTCACCTTGCCACCCTGATACACCGCATAAAGCGAGTTGACCAGACAATCGCCAAATGCGTAGGCATATACATAAAACGGTGTGTGGATGAAGTGGGGAATATATGTCCAAAAATACTTGTAATCGCCTTCCAGCTTAAGCCCCGACCCAAGGCTTTCTTTCTGTACATCCATCCAGATATCACAAATGCGGTCGGAACTCAGCTCGCCGCTGCGGCGTTCATCATGCACACGGCGCTCGAACTCGCAGAACGCTACCTGACGCACCACCGTATTGAGCATGTCTTCTACTTTCGAAGCGATTATATGACGGCGGCGCTTCTCGTCTTTTTCCATGCGCACC
>JBFWQQ010000052.1:0-12792 GCA_050249355.1 Alphaproteobacteria bacterium
TTTGTTTTTCATTCTCTTCCTTAAGAATAGAGCATGTAGCGTATATCAGGCGGCCACCAGGCTTCACCAGCCGCGCCGCTGAGCGCAGTATAGAATGCTGGATACGGGTGAGTTGCTCCAGATCGCCAGGGGTAAAACGCCATTTCAGGTCGGGATTGCGCCGCCATGTACCGGTGCCGCTGCAGGGCACATCGACCAGTACGCGGTCGGCAGTATATTTATGGCGTTTGATGAACGCATCATTCTCGCTCGCCAGCGTATGGGTTTCCACATTATCCACACCGGCGCGCTTGAGGCGCCTGTGGATCTGTGACAGGCGCTTTTCCGATGTGTCCCACGCCAGTATACGCCCCTTGTTTTGCATGTCGGCGGCGATAGCCAGTGTTTTTCCGCCGGCCCCGGCGCAAAAATCGATCACGCGGTGGCCGGGTTGCGCGTCGACCAGCCGTGCCACCATCTGTGACCCTTCGTCCTGCACTTCGAACTGCCCGTCGCGGAACAGGGCGGAGTTGAATATTGGTGCGCGTTTGCTCAGACGCAAGCCCAGAGGTGAAATGGGGGTAGGGGTGACATCGAACTGCTCGCGCTTTAATTCCGACTCCAGTTTCTCGCGTGTGGTTTTCAGCGTGTTCACGCGCAAATCGGTGGGGGCTTGCTGGTTGAGGGATTCCAGTATGGCATCGCAGTCGTTGCCTAGCCCGTGTTGCAGGGTGTCCTGCAGCCAGCCGGGATAGTTGAAGCGTACCGGGTGGGGCATGGCAGCACGGGTGACTTCCTGCGTGGCAAGCTCGTGGCACAGGCGCTTTTCCTGATCATCCAATTGTGGCAACGCAAATTTACCTTGTGTGATTTGCTCGATGGTCCTGGCATCGTATTGCCTGCGAAGGATCAGGGCGGCCAGCAGGATCGTGCGGGCATCCTGCGTGTTCTGCGGCAGGTGATTTTTTACATGCCATTGCAGGCTGGCAAGATGCCTGAGGCACCAGTAGACCATCTCACCGATATACGCCCGGTCTTTGCTGCCCATGTAACGGCGTGCTTTAAAAAATTTGTCGATCAGTTTATCGGCAGGAATACGCTGGGGGGACTCCCATGCGGTAAATATTTCTGCCAGCAGCGTGGCAGCTGCGTGTACGCGTGCACCGGGGGTCATTGCGGAACAATATCCTGTATGGTAAGTTTTTCCGGATTTTTCCCGCCGTTCTGCGCGGTTGGCGGTGCCATATCCAGCGGGCTTTTGGGTCCTTCATCCTCGGGGCTCATCACTTCGAGCGTGATCCACAAAACGAGACCGCTTACTGCCACCCCGATAGCGGTAAGCAAGTTGAATGCCTGCTTGGGTTTTTTGGTTACCAGCACGTACATGCCTTTGCCGTATTTGCCTAACAGGCCGAACATATCCAGTATACCCAAACCGCCTTCGCGCATGCTATTGGCGATACACAACAGGGCAGCAAGGCCGGCAAAAATACCGCCTATCTTCAGGAACAATTCTAACTGTTCGTATGAAAGAATAATGCCTCCGCGTATGAACTAGGTAATGATCCAGACTATAACAGCACTGATTACTAAAGAAATGGTCAATATCGTAAACGGCAGTTTTATCATACCCGAAAAATCACCGAATTTTTCCTGAAACTCATCCATGAATTCGCGTATGCCCAGCATACCTCCGCCCTTTTTGCTTTCCGCATACATCAGCACCCATGCCGCCATACAAAAAATGGCACCGACCTTGATGAACGTATGCAGCAGCTCCGGGCCTATGTCAGCTCTCCATGCGGTAGTTGGGTGCTTCGCGGGTGATGGTGATGTCGTGGGCATGGCTCTCGCGCAGCCCGGCGCCGGTGATGCGTATGAACTCGGCGTTCTTCTGCATCAGCGGAATGGTCTTGCTGCCGGTATAGCCCATGGACGCTTTGAGGCCACCAATAAGCTGATGTATGACGCCCGATGCCGGGCCTTTGAACGGCACGCGGCCTTCTACACCTTCGGGCACCAGCTTGAGTTTATCGGATACTTCCTGCTGGAAATAACGGTCGGCCGAGCCGCGCGCCATTGCGCCCACACTGCCCATGCCACGGTAGGTTTTATAGGAGCGCCCTTGGTACAGCACCACTTCGCCTGGGCTTTCCTCGGTTCCGGCGAGCAGGCCGCCGATCATTGCACAGTTGGCTCCTGCGGCAATGGCCTTGGCGAGGTCGCCGGAGAATTTTATGCCGCCATCGGCAATGACCGGGATTTTCTTTTTACCAGTGGCAGCAACGACATCCATGATGGCCGAAAGTTGCGGCACACCGACACCGGCAATGATACGGGTGGTGCAGATGGAGCCGGGGCCGATGCCGACTTTGACTGCATCCGCACCGGCCTCGATCAATGCGCGCGCGCCTTCAGGCGTGGCAATGTTACCGGCAATGATCTCGGCATCCTTATGGTTTTTCTTGATGGCCCTGACCGCTTCGATCACGCCTTTGGAGTGGCCGTGCGCGGTATCGACGATCAGCACGTCGGCGCCCGCTTTAAGCAATGCGCTCGCACGTTCCAGCCCGTCCTTACCGGTGCCGACGGCCGCAGCAACGCGCAGGCGGCCACTTTCATCCTTACAGGCGGTCGGGAAGTTTTCAGCTTTTTCGATATCCTTCACAGTGATCAGGCCGATGCAGCGATATTGCTTATCCACCACCAGCAGCTTTTCGATACGGTGCTGGTGTAGCAGTTTCTTGGCGGCGTCGCGGCTGATATTCTTCTGTACGGTGATGAGGTTGTCCTTGGTCATCAACTCGCGGATCTTCTGCTTGGGATTCGAGGCAAAGCGCACGTCGCGGTTGGTGAGTATGCCCACCAGCCTGCCGGTTTTCTTTTCCACCACCGGCACGCCCGAAATATTGTGCTGGCGTACCAGCGCCATCGCTTCGGCCAGTGTGGCATCCGGATGGATGGTGAGCGGGTCGAGCACCATGCCGGACTCGTATTTTTTTACTTTCTGTACCTCGGCGGCCTGCGCCTCGATGGTCATGTTCTTGTGGATGCAGCCGATGCCGCCGTGTTGCGCCATGGCAATGGCCAGCCGTGATTCGGTGACGGTATCCATGGCAGCCGAAATAAGTGGTATGGCCAGGCTGATATTCGCGGTCAGCTGGGTGGTGGTATTTGCGTCAGAGGGGATGAAATCGGACGCCCTGGGCTTGAGCAATACATCGTCAAAAGTAAGGGCTTCAATGATCGGCATGGCATTCCTCGCTATGTGTCATTCTGAGCGAAGCGAAGAATCTTATGAATGGTGCAAAAGATCCTTCGGCCTTCGGCCTCAGGATGACAACGTCGTTGTCACTTTGCGGGCGGTTTGTAACGTGTTTTTAGGGGTTTGTCATTAAGAATTATAAAAAAACCCCCACTTATTAAAGTGGGGGCTATATCAGGCGTAAAAAGGCTGCAGGTTAGTTTGTATCAAACGTAGAGCCTTTGGGGCAGTTGTTCTTGGCCTTGCTGCATATGCCATCGCTGCTGAAATAACTGCTGTCACAGTGCGTTCTTTTAATCTTCTGAAATTGACCGCTACGAGGAAAAAGCTTTTTAACATTATACTTACAGCAGCATTTGGTCGGATCACTTGCCTGAAGTCGGACATCAATAGGCGAATCTTCGTATCTGAGCTTAAATTGCGGCTCGTCTAACGCTAGCTCAATAAGCTCTTCCGGAGAAATAGCGCTTTCCTGTGACAGTAGTCCCCGCTGACCTGCCTGCGCATTCAATGGAGCGGTGGTAATAGAAAAGCCAGCCATGATTGCAAAGACCAACATAAGCGTTTTAATGGTGTTTTTCATAAGGTATTCTCCGGTTTTATTTTTATTAATTACTGAGATGATGTTCATCATAAGTTAAACACTGCTCGTACAGGAAATAGCTTAATACAGATATGTTACAGTGTGATGACAGTTGTATTACGATTTAATGAGGATAAAGGGCTTTTTGTAAAACCCCCCGGTATTATAATGCTTTCGCTTTGGCGGCGGAGAGTGCCTGATCGAAATCAGCCATGATGTCCTCGGCATGTTCCAGCCCGATGGACACGCGTACACCTTCCGGCTTGATTCCCACCTTGGCCTGATGCTCCGGCGACAGCTGGTGGTGGGTGGTCGAGGCCGGATGGATGATCAGGCTGCGCGTATCCCCTATATTGGCGACATGGCGCACGTATTGCAGGTTTTCCACCATCGTTTTGGCAGCCTCATAGCCGCGTTTTACGCCAAAGGTGAACACCGCGCC
The DNA here is from genome assembly GCA_050249355.1 of Alphaproteobacteria bacterium. Lineage (GTDB taxonomy): Bacteria > Pseudomonadota > Alphaproteobacteria > Rickettsiales > SXRF01 > CAZAQK01. The sequence continues at coordinate 4,270 of JBFWQQ010000052.1, forward strand.
AAAGCCGCTGGGCGAGTATTTCTTGGCCAGTGCATGGTAGGGGTTGCCTTCCAGCCCGGCATAGCTCACCCAGCTTACTTCCGGGTGGCTTTCTAGGAATTTAGCCACCTTCAGCGAATTATCGCAATGGCGCTGCATGCGCAGGGGCAGGGTTTCCAGCCCATTCAGGGTCAGCGAGGCGTTCATCGGGCTCTGGCAGGCGCCCAGATCGCGCAGGCCGACCGCAATGCCCCGGAAGGTGAAAGCCATTTTTCCGAATGTCTCGTAGAAGTTCATATTGTCGTAGGCCGGTTCCGGGCCGTTGAGTATCGGGAATTTATCGTTTTGGCCCCAGTCGAACTTGCCCGAATCGATGAAAATGCCGCCCATGGCCGATCCGTTGCCGGTGATGAATTTGGTGGTGGAGTGCAGTACGATATCCGCACCCCACTCGATCGGCCGCATCAGGTAGGGGCTGGCCATGGTGTTATCAACCAGCAGGGGAATGCCGTTTTCATGGGCGATGGCGGCCAGAGCCTCGATATCGGCGATGGCACCGGCCGGGTTGGCCATGCTTTCGCAATATATGCCTTTGGTTTTTGGTGTGATGGCTTTTTTCACCTCGTCATGCATGTCGATATCAACAAAATGGGCATTCCAGCCGAACTGGCGGAAGCTGTTCTTGAACTGGCTGGTGGAGCCGCCATACAGCCGGTTGGACACCACCATATCATCGCCCGGGCGCATGAGGTTAAAGAGGGCGGTCAGCTGTCCGGCATGACCGGAGGCGGCCGCCACGCCACCCACGCCGCCTTCGAGGGCTGCCAGGCGGCTTTGCAGCACCTGTACGGTTGGGTTGGTCAGGCGGGCATACACATAGCCCAGCTCCTTGAGAGTAAACAGGTTGGCCGCATGCTGGGCATCCCGGAACTGGAAGCTGACACTATTATATACCGGCGGCTGGCACGAGCCGGTGGCATCCGGCTCGTAGCCGGCATGGATGGCAAGGGTTTCGAAACGGGGCATGGATCCTCTCAGAACTGATTTTGTAATTAAAAAGCATAGTTAGCGGCGCTTGACAATGGGGCGTCGGGGTGGCGTGATAAAAATGTCATATTTTCTGAAAAAAATCATATATCTCATGCATTTTTTACTTTATACTCATTTTGCTTTTATATATATAGAAGCGATTCGTTAACAACGACTAGGATTTTTGTGTTTATTGGATTGGTAATATTGAACTTACCTTAAGGGTCTGCCCTCGTTTTGTGGTGTGCCTTTAAGGGGCATAACTCTAAACGTAAAGGTAAAACCCGTAGATGAACAAATCCCCCCTCGAGCCCGACGGCCGAATCTTAGAAGAAAACTCCTCCACATATGCGAAAGACCACAAGACTGCAGCAGGCGTTGCCACGCCCGCCCGCTTTCCGACGGTTGAAGAAATGGTGTACGAGATGCAGCCGGATATTCCGGTGCATTGCCTGCGCCCGCATACCATCGCTGCGATGGCCAAGCGTTTCATGCGGAGCTTCCCCGGGGATACCATGTTCGCGGTAAAGACCAATCCGAATCCGCTGGTGCTGCGTTACCTCGCCGCTGCTGGCATGCAGAACTTCGACGTGGCGTCGCTGCCGGAAGTCAAGCTGGTGGCAGAGAACGCGCCGGGCGCACACATGTATTTCATGCATCCGGTAAAAAGCCGTCAGGCGATCCGTGCCGCTTACTACGAGTATGGCGTGCGCGACTTCTCGCTCGACAGCATCGACGAGCTGCAGAAGATCCTCGACGAGACCGATAATGCCGATGATCTCAGCCTGTTCGTGCGCCTGATCGTATCCAACGATGATGCGCGCTATGCGCTGTCCGGAAAATTCGGCATCGCGCTGGATCAGGCGGCACCGCTGCTGCACGCAACCCGCAAGGCGGCGCACCGTCTCGGTGTGTGCTTCCATGTCGGCTCGCAGTGTATGAACCCGCAAGCTTACAGCAACGCCATCACCAAGGTGGCCGAGCTGCTGCGCGTGGAAAACATCGCGTTGGAAATGCTGGATGTCGGTGGCGGTTTCCCGTCCATCTATCCAGGCATCACGCCCAAGCCGCTGGCGTACTACATGCGTGCCATCAAAAAAGCCCTGGCCGCTAACGAAGACCAGTTTGGCCAGTGCCAGCTGCTGGCCGAGCCCGGCCGCGCGCTGGTAGCCGAAGGCGGCTCGCTGGTGGTGCGTGTGGAGCTGCGCAAAGGCAATGCGCTATACATCAACGACGGTACCTATGGTAGCCTGTTCGACGCCGGTACGCCCGCCTTCACCTATCCGGTTAAAGCGATTCGTGCCAACGGCAAGCTGGCGAAAGAAGAAGCCGCATTCTCGTTCTTCGGCCCGACCTGCGACAGCGTGGACGCCATGAATGGCCCGTTCCACCTGCCGAAGGATATTAAAGAAGGCGACTGGATCGAGATCGGCCAACTCGGCTCGTATGGCGCTGCCATGCGCACCGACTTCAACGGATTCGGCGAAAGCAAAACGTTAGAAGTGGCCGATAAGCCGCTGCTCAGCCGGGCAAATATCAATTGACGGTAAGCCTTGGCGGCTTGCCGCTTAGGCTCCCGTCATCCCGGAAAATGCGCCAGCATTTATCCGGGATATCATGCAACAAGGACATAACGCTCTGGATCCCCGCCTTGCGGGGGATAACAGGAAAAAGGACAAAAAATGAATAAGGCTACTGCAAAAAAGAAACCCGGCACCAAGCACAACCTGCTGACCACACCGGTAAAACATATCGACATCACTTCGTTCGATGCGCGCCCCATCATCAAGCAGATGGGTGGCATGTCGTTCACCTCGCGCGACCTCGCCAATGCGGCGGACATCTATAATATGATGCTGAAGGACAAAAGCTGCAGCGTGTTTTTAACGCTGGCGGGCAGCACTTCTGCGGGTGGCTGCATGCAGCTTTATGTCGATCTGGTGAAGCACAACATGGTGGATGCCATCGTAGCCACTGGCGCATCCATTGTGGATATGGACTTCTTTGAGGCGCTGGGTTTCAAGCACTATCAGGGCAGCCAGTTCATGGATGATAAAACCCTGCGCGATAACTACATCGACCGTATCTATGACACCTATATCGATGAAGAAGAGCTGCAGGCGTGCGACCACACCATAAGGGAAATCGCCGACCTGCTGGAGCCGCGCCCGTATTCCTCGCGCGAGTTCATCTGGGAAATGGGCAAATGGCTGAAGAAAAATTCCAGGAAAAAGAATTCACTCATCCAGACCGCGTATGAAAACAATGTGCCGATCTTCTGCCCGGCCTTCACCGATTCATCGGCGGGCTTCGGGCTGGTGGTGCATCAGGTCGAGCGCATGAAAAAGAAAAAGCCGTATCTTACAATCGATTCGATCGCTGATTTCCGCGAGCTGACCGACATCAAGATCAAAGCCGGAACCTCCGGCCTCCTCATGGTAGGCGGCGGCGTGCCGAAAAACTTCGTGCAGGATACCGTGGTGTGTGCCGAGATCCTTGGTGTGGACGCGGAGATGCACAAATATGCCATCCAGATAACGGTGGCCGATGTGCGCGATGGCGCGTGTAGCTCTTCCACTCTGAAAGAAGCATCCAGCTGGGGCAAAGTAGATACCGCCTATGAACAGATGGTATTTGCCGAAGCAACATCCGTGTTGCCGCTGCTGGCTTCGAACGCTTATCACACCGGCCACCAGACCAAGCGCAAGAAGCGCGAGTTCGCCAAGCTGTTCAAGTAGGCTGAAACCTTAAGCGAAGAATATCTTATGCGGTTGGCTCAGAGGGAATGTCCCGGGCCTTTTTCGCGCCTTGCCTGCGCCATCCTGAGGGACTCGTTGATTTTATTTTCGGATTCAACCATAATCTCCGCTATGGTCAAGGGCTGTTCGGTCTGCGCCCTACCGGTGGTAGGGTTGCCTTTTCTTTTTTGCATTTGCTTCATCACGCTTGCCAGCATGAGTATGGCGCCTGCGGCGGAAAGCAGGATCGCAGGATCCGGTGTGACCACGTTCGTCGCGCTGCCCGGGCTGCTGTCTGCTGTAGAGCGGTCCCGGCCCGTGTTCATTGTCACCGCGCAGGTTGCGCCGCTTGCCAGGAATGCAGCACCGATGGCCATACCCATGCCCCCGAAGAAGCTGCGTCTGCTCATGTTCGGTTCCCAGCCGGATGCGATCTTTAGTGCCATGTTCTCTTCGGGAGAAAGGCTTTGAAGTAATTGCTGCTCCAGTTCCACAGTAACTTTTTTGGGATCATCAGGAATATCCAGATGTTTCAGCCTTTCATCATAGAACCGGGCGAGGGCGGTGGCTACTTCCTGCGGTGAGGGGGTTTCCGCCTGCTTGGATGCTTTCTTCGCATCGAAATTATGCGGACGTGCTACAGCACTGTAGAATTTACATGTTCTGCTATCAGGTCCTAAAAGAATGATGGCGGCCGTCAATTCGGCTATTAACGCAGCATCTTCTTTCAAAGGTTCAGGATGGTCGGGTTTAACCATAAGGATTCTCTGTTTTTATATAATAATCAGAGGCTAATAATAGACTATATATATTAATATTCATTAACAGCATCAAACATATAATGTACAGGAACGAAAAAACGCTCTTTTTCTTTATTTATTAACCAGTTTGGTATAAATTTTTTGGCTGAAACGAGGTTAGAACTATGACCAAATCCAAGCAGCCGGTGAAACTCAAACCGAAAAAGCGTAGCGCGAAAAGCAAAGCAGTGCCGAAGAAAAAAGACGGTGTGTCGTCGCGCGTCGGGCAGACGGCGCTTAGGGCAGGCATGTCGCGCAACCTGATCAATAAGGGCCGCAAATACTACACCATGAGCTATAAGCCGCGCGATATGGTGATCGACCGCGGCGAGGGCGCGCGTGTGTGGGACTTAGAAGGCCGTGAATATATCGATTTCGGCTCGGGCATTGCCGTATCGGCGCTTGGCCACCACAACCCCGAAATGATCGAAGCGCTGATGGGGCAGGCCGAGAAAATATGGCACACCAGCAACATTTATTACACTGAGCCGGTGGTGAAACTGGCGGAAGAGCTGGTAAAAGCTTCGCGCTTTGCCAAGCGGGTGTTCTTCACCAATTCCGGCTCCGAGGCGAACGAGACCGCTATCAAGCTCGCCCGCAAATACGCTGCCGACAAGGGAAAACCTCCAGAAAGCCGCGAGATTGTGACCTTTACCGGATCGTTCCATGGCCGCACACTGGCTGCTGTTACCGCGACCGCGCAACCCAAATACCATGCCGGTTTTGAACCGCTGCCGGGCGGCTTCCGCTATTGCCCTTTCAACGACATCTCCACACTCACCACCATGGTGAACGAATATACCTGCGCGGTGATGCTGGAAGTGGTACAGGGCGAAGGCGGCATCATGCCCGCCGATTCCGAATTCCTGATGCAGGTGCAAAGCCTGTGCCGCAAATACGATGTGTTGCTGATCCTTGACGAGGTGCAGTGTGGCATGGGCCGCACCGGCAAACTGTTCTCTTATTTTTCTGAAACCGGGCTGAAGCCCGATATAGTAACCGTAGCCAAAGGCCTGGGTGGCGGCATGCCGATAGGCGCCTGCCTGATCGGCGAGAAGGCTGAGAAAACCTTCCAGTTCGGCAGCCATGGTTCTACTTACGGTGGCCATCCGCTGGCGTGTGCAGTGTCACGCGTAGTACTGAAGAAATTGCAATCGCCCGACACCATGAAAAACGTGCGCGATCGCGGCGCAGAGCTGATGAAGGCGCTGGAGGCCTTCAATAAGAAGCATGATGTCTTCAACGAGATACGTGGGCGCGGCCTGATGATCGGTGCGGAGTTGAAATCGAAATATCATGGCAAGGCAGGTGAGATCATGGAAACGGCGCGTGCGCACGGGTTGATGATACTGGTGGCCGGGCCGAACGTATTGCGCCTGCTGCCGCCGCTGATGGTGACAAAAGAAGAGATGAAAGAGGGCGTCAACCGGCTGAATAAGACGCTCAATGCCTATTTTGCCCGCAAGCCAGTAAAAAAATGATCGTCGTCCGCCCGGTAACAACACAAAACCACGCCGAGATACTGGCGTTGGCCAAGGAAGCCGGTATTGGTTTTACATCATTGCCGGCGGATGCTGGCGTGCTGGAAGCTAAAATCGCGCATTCGGTGGCCAGCTTTTCCGGCAGCGCGGAGGAAGGACGTAAGGAAAGTTTCCTGTTCGTTCTGGAAGATACCGAATCCGGCGAGCTGGTTGGCACCACCGGCATAGCCGCGCATGTAGGCATGCGCCAGCCGTTTTATTCCTATAAGCTTTCCACCATCGTGCAGGCTTCCAAGATCGTGGGTGTGTACAGCCAGCAAAAAGTGTTGCACATGGTGAATGATTATACCGGCGCTACCGAGATCGGCTCGCTGTTCCTGATGCCCGCCTACCGCAGGGATGGCAACGGAAAATTCCTTTCGCGCGCGCGCTACCTCATGCTGGCGGAGTTTCCCGACATGTTCTCCGATGTGGTGATCGCCGAGATACGCGGCATGCAGGATGAGCAGGGCCATTCGCCGTTTTACAGAAATCTGGCGCAGCATTTTTTCCAGATGGATTTCAAACATGCCGACTTTACCAATGCCACTAAAGGCGGCCAGTTCATTTCCGACCTGATGCCAAAATACCCCATCTACGTGAACCTGCTGGCCGAAGAAGCGCAGGCTGCGATTGCCCAGCCGTTTGCTGCATCCAAACCAGCCATGGAACTGCTCAAGAAGGAAGGCTTCCGCAATCAGGGCTATGTCGATGTGTTCGACGCTGGCCCGACCATGCAGGCCGAGCGCTCCCTTATCAAAAGCGTGCGCGAAAGCAGGCGTAGGAAAGTGGTTGCCATCGGCAAGCCGGAGGGAGACAAGAAATATATCATTTCCAACACCAGCTTAAGTAATTTCCGGGTGGTACGCGATATCATGTCGGTAGGCGAAGATGGCGTGACCATTACCGAACAAACGGCGGCCAACCTGATGGTGGAAAAAGGCGATGCCGTGCGCTATGTTGCGGCGTAGTATATTTTGCCTCCGCGAAAATCTGCTGATTTTCGCATGAGGCGCGCTCAAGGCTGGGTCGGCCTGCTGGCCTCCCATCGGCATATTTATTCGTAATGGTAGTTACATTGTCTAAGACGGCTGATCCCATATCTCGATTTTCTAACTGGCTGGAAGAAGCAAAATCCTGCAAGGAAATTGCCGAACCCACCGCCATGTGCCTTGCCACGGTGGGCGAGGGAGGCAAGCCTTCGGCGCGCATGGTGCTGCTAAAGGCCGCCGATGAAAATGGCTTTGTGTTCTACACCAACAACGAAAGCCGCAAGGGCGGGGAGCTTAAAGCCAACCCGCATGTTGCCTTATGTTTTTACTGGATGCCGCTGGAACGGCAGGTGCGCGTCGAGGGCAGGGCACAACCGGTGAGCGATGCCGAAGCCGATGCCTATTTTGCATCACGCGGGCGTGAAAGCCGCATTGGCGCATGGGCTTCCAAACAATCACGTCCGCTTTCGGGCAAGGCCGAACTGCTGAAGGCAGTGGCGGCAGAAGGCCTGCGTTTCAATATCGGCGAGGTGCCGCGCCCGCCCTACTGGTCGGGCTGGCGGGTGGTGCCGGAAGTGATCGAATTCTGGCAGGCAGGCACTGCGCGCCTGCATGACCGCGATGCTTACACGCGCAGCAGCCAGGGCTGGAATATTCATAAACTCTATCCGTAGGGCGAACCATGCCAGATGGCGTCGTATTATTGCATGGAATTTTCCGCAGTTCGTGGAGTATGTGGTCGCTGGCGCAATTCCTGGCGCGCCATGGCTACGAAACGCTGAATCTGGATTACGCATCCCGCCGGTTCGACCTGCCGGAACTGGCCGCACAGATGTACCCGAAAGTGCATGCATTTTCTGAACAGCTGGAAGGGCGTGTGCATTTTGTCGGCCATTCGATGGGCGGGCTGCTGGCCCGCACTTATATCCATGCCTACCGGCCGCGAAGGCTTGGACGGGTTGTGATGATCGGCACACCCAATGGCGGCAGCGAGGTGGCCGACAAGCTGCAATACTGGTGGCTGTTCAGGAAGCTATACGGCCCGGCCGGTCAACGGCTTATCACCGACCAGCGGGGCTTTTCCCATATATTCGGGCAGACCGACTACGATGTGGGGTGTATTGCAGGCAATGCGACCATCGATCCGATCGGCTCGATGATCATCGGTGGGGAGAATGACGGCAAGGTATCGGTTGCCAGCACCAAACTTTATGGCATGAAAGCACATGCCGTGGTGCCGGTCAGCCATACGTTCCTGTCAGCGAACCGTAAAGTGCAGCAACTAACGCTGGAGTTCCTGCAAAGCGGTGTAATGAATAGTCAGGGCGTGGCATCTACATAGCAGGCCGGGGTTTCGTACAGGCGGATGCGGGTGCAGCGTATGTCCATGTCAGAAAATAATTCCGGGCATATTTTTTGCAACAGATAGGCGGCCATGTTTTCTGCCGTAGGATTTGCCGGAAGG
>JBFWQQ010000053.1:0-12144 GCA_050249355.1 Alphaproteobacteria bacterium
TCGTTCATAACATGCCTTGAAGTTGCGCATAATATTTTTACACCAGCCCTTATAATATGCTGGCACAACTCAATCAATAACGTTTATAAACTCAAAAGCGATTATTTTCAGGTTATTGCCTATGAACCCGGTCATACTCATCCCGGCGCGGCGTGCGTCGACCAGGCTGCCGGATAAGCCCCTGCTGCTCATTGGCGGTGCGCCGATGATCGTGCAGGTGTGGCGGTGTGTGCGGATGGCGGGCCTTCCGGCGATAGTTGCATGCGACAGCCATGAGATCAAAGAAGCGGTCGAACGGGCAGGCGGGCAGGCGGTACTGACCGATCCGGATCTTCCTTCCGGATCTGACCGGATCTGGCAGGCATTGCAGGCGGTGGATCCCGACGGTGCGTATGATGTGGTGGTGAACGTCCAGGGCGACATGCCGACACTGGATGCGGATGTGGTGCGCGACGTGGTGGCGCTGCTGGAGGATGAGCGGTTCGATATCACCACTGCCGCCAGCCGCATCACGGATAACGAGGAAATCACCGATAGTGCGGTAGTAAAAGCCGTGTTTTCTGCAAATGGAATGGCAGAAGATTTTTCACGTATGGCGCAGGGGCCGGGGCCGCATTACCATCATATCGGTATATATGCTTATCGGCGCCCAGTGCTGGAACGCTTTGTCAGCTTGCCGCCGAGCGCGCGTGAAAAACAGCACCGGTTGGAACAGCTGCGTGCCATGGATGATGGAATGGCCATCGGGGTCGTCGTGGTTGACACGGTGCCGCTGGGGGTGGATACACAGGCAACATTACAAAAAGCAAGGGACTGGTATGAACAGCAAGAATAAACCGATGTATGATATTGTCGGCATTGGCAATGCCATCGTAGATATATTAAGTTTCTGCGGGGATGATTTTCTCGAGAATAACAAGCTGGCAAAGGGCAGCATGCAGCTGGTCGACGAGGAGCGCTCGGCGCAGCTTTACCGGCAGGAGCCGTCGCAGCGCAACAAGGAGTGTTCGGGCGGTTCGGTGGCCAATACGCTGGCCGGCATGGCGGCGCTGGGCGCGCGTGCCGGCTTCATCGGCAAAGTGGCAAACGACACGCTGGGCGACATGTTCACCATCGACATGCAGTCGCTGGGAGTGACATTCAAAACCCAGCCAACACTGGAAGAAATTACAACCGCAAGTTGTCTGGTGTTCGTGACACCGGATGCGCAGCGCACCATGGCGACCTACATCGGGGCGTGCTCGCTGGTGTCTGAGGCTGATATCGACGAGACGATGATCCGTGATGCCAAGGTGCTGTATGTCGAAGGGTACCTGTGGGATACCGAGCATGCCAAGGCGGCCATCCGCAAAGCCATGAAAGTTGCGCACGCTGCCGGGCGGATGGTGGCATTCACCTTGTCGGATACGTTTTGTGTCGACCGGCACCGTGGAGAATTTCTTGAACTGATAAATAATCACATCGACATAGTGTTCGCCAACGAACAAGAGATTATGTCGCTGTACCAGACCAATGATCTGGAGCAGGCAATCGAAAAGCTGGATGGTGTGTGTAAGGTGGCGGTTATTACCCGCAGCGAAAAAGGCTGCATCGTGCTGAGTGAAGGCAACCGTGTGGAAGAAGCTGCTGCAAAAGTCGATCAGGTGGTTGACACTACCGGTGCGGGTGACCTGTTTGCCAGCGGATTCCTGTATGGGGTCGTGAATGGCTATGCCCTTAAGGACAGTGCGAAGCTGGGCAACCGGTGTGCCGGGCTTATCATACGCCAACTGGGTGCGCGGTGTGATGCAGCGCTCGATGAATTGGTCGCGTAGGAACCTAGGCGGCCTGAAAGCTGCGTAGTCGGCGAATACGCTCGTTGGCAGCGGCCAGTGCTTTTTTATAGTTCTGCTCCATGCGTTCCTTGGCCGAAAGGGTGTTGTGTTCAGTGCGTTCTCTTACACTGGCCTGTAGGGCCATTCCAATACCGCGCATCAGCTCGAAAAAATCCATCGGACGGGTTACAGAAGACATCTTGGCGCCCAAGCGTATGCTTTTACCATCGTTGCGCTGGCCGAGCTTTATCATCAATTCGTTCATCAGTAGCTTGGCTTCGGCTGAAGCAATGCCGCGCTGCGTGTCGCCTTCGCGCTGCATCACCTGTTCGGAGAAATCCGTCCAGCGCTGCAGGTAGAGCACGAACTGATTGGCCGGGTTATACTCGCGCTCAGGGCAGAAATCTTTCAGGCCGGTATCGGATTTTGTTTTCAGGTCGCGTTCCAGCGATACCAGATCGATCAACGCGTTCACGTAATACGATGCCGGGAAAATATCGTAGGTGATGCGCTTGTTGCCACACCCCGACGAATAATGTGAAATGCCTGCATCATCGAGCAGGCTGGCAAGGGCGCGCAGCATTGGCGTGTATTCGCCGTGAAAATGTTGTATTGCTTGTTTAAGTTGGTTAGTTTGCTGAGACATTCATATCCCCTGAGCATCATGTTGTTGATTTGTCCGGTTAGTCTAGCAAAAATCGCATAAATAGTAAATAAACGATTAATGACACTCGATAGATTTATGGATATCAGTATATTGAAGGAATTCTGGCGTATATACCGCCATCCCAGGTTGTGGATAGTGTTGTGTCTGGGCTTTTCCAGCGGCCTGCCGCTGCTGCTGACCGCTTCAACCCTGACGCTTTGGCTGGATGAGGCTGGAATCAGCCGGGCCGCCATCGGGTTGTTCGCTGCTGTAGCAACCCCTTATAGTTTAAAATTTTTATGGTCGCCCCTGATGGACAGCCTGCGGTTTCCGCTTCTATGCCGCTGGCTAGGCCAGCGTACCGGTTGGATGGTGGCCACCCAGGCCGGGCTGATACTGAGCATCGTTGCCATGGCGTTCGCTAACCCGGCGGACAATGCATACCTGACGGCCTTACTGGCTGTGCTGGTTGCCGTATTTTCGGCCAGCCAGGATATTGTGATCGACGCGTATCGGGTGGAGTATCTAGAACCGGAGCAGCAGGCAGCTGGGGCTGCTATGATTGTGCTCGGCTATCGTATCGGCATGATCGCTTCGGGTGCCGGTGCCTTGTACCTTGCCGCATATTTCGGCTGGCAGGTGAGTTATCTGGTTATGGCGGCGCTGGTGATGGTGGGTACGGTAACGGTACTGATCGCCGGAGAACCGCCTCGCCACAGGGATGCGTCAGCGCTGGAAAGCCGGGATCTTGGCAGCTGGATTAAAGAAGCTGTCATCAGGCCGTTTACTGATTTCATGCAGCATAACCGCTGGCTTGCCATTTTGTGCTTCATCCTGCTGTACAAAATGGCGGACGCCTTTATGGGTACCATGGCGTATGTGTTCTACAAAGACATGGGATTCGATCTGGTGGAGATCGCCAATATTTCCAAACTCTACGGCGCTATTGCCAGCATTATTGGCAGCCTGTTTGGCGGGGTATTGGTCTACCGGCTGGGTATGTATAGAAGCCTGTGGCTGTGTGGCATACTGTATGGATTATCCAACCTCATGTTCCTGGCGCTGGCGCGGGTGGGTTATGATACCAGCTTCTTTGTGCTGACCATCACGGTAGAAAATTTCTGCAGTGGTTTGGGTGCTGCCATATTCGTGGCCTATATCAGTTCCATGTGCAACCTGCATTTTACTGCAACACAGTATGCGCTTTTGTCTTCTCTGGCTTCGGCCGGGCGCACCTGGCTTTCCACACCGGCTGGCTGGCTGTCGCAAACCATGGGGTGGCAATTTTTCTTTTTCTTTTCTGCCCTGCTGGCGATACCGGGCTTGCTGTTCTTATGGGTGTTGCGGCACGATATAAAGCAGCAACGTACAGTAACGCAATAAATGCACTGGGTTGTACCGGGAAGTTATTGCCACTTCACTTCCGGCGGCAGCGACATAAGGATGGCTTCGGTGTTGCCGCTGGTCATCAGTCCAAAGCGCGTACCCCGGTCGTATAGCAGGTTGAACTCCACATACCGGCCACGTTTTACCAGCTGGTGTTCGCGTTGCTCCGGCGTCCATGGCTTGAACATATGGCGGCGCACCAGTTTGGGATAGATATTAAGGAATGCCCGCCCGACTGCCTGTGTAAAATCGAAATCGTTCTGCCAGTTCCCGGTATTAACATAATCGTAGAATATGCCGCCGACACCGCGTGGCTCGTCACGATGTTTCAGAAAAAAATATTCATCGCACCATTGTTTGAACTTGGCATAATATTCTGGATCAGAATGATCGCAGGCCTGTTTGAATGCTCCGTGGAAATCCGCTGTGTCCGTATCGTCCGGGAACATGGGGGTAAGGTCCGCACCGCCACCGAACCATTGTTTTGTACCTTCGCCCACCACGATCATGCGTGTATTCATGTGCACTGCCGGCACCAGCGGGGAGCACATGTGCGCTACCAGCGAAATACCCGAAGCCCAGAATTGCGGGTTCTGATCGGCACCGGGGATTTCTTTGCGCATCACCTCAGAAAATTCGCCCTGGACAGTGGAGATATTCACCCCGACCTTTTCAAACACACGTCCTTTCATCACCGACATTTCACCGCCGCCGCCGCCTTCGCGTTGCCATGGGGTTCTTTTAAATTTATAATTTCCCCCGGGATTTGCTCCTTCAAATCCCATGGGGCGAAGCTCAGGGCTGGCGCGGTCTGCTGACCACGCTTCATTATTCTTCAAATACTCTTCTTCAATTGTTTCAAACTCGGCGCAGATATTGTCACGCAGTTTGCGGAACCAGTTCGCGGCCAGTGTTTTTTGTTGTTCTAGATCTGCCCGCGTGGTTTGCTGCTGCAAATCACATGGGACGTGCTCAGCGCAGGTGTGGTCTGCTGACCGCGCTTTATCATTGGTCTTGGCGTTTATAGATGTCATGTGGTTTGCCTTATTGCTTCACCCAGAACCATAGCGGCTGCCAGCGCAACATTCAAGGAGCGCATGCCGGGTTGCATGGGTATGGTTGCCGTCAGCATGCAGGCTTGCCGTACCGTGTCGGGAACCCCGACCGATTCACGCCCCATCAATAATATGTCATCTGTGGTGTAATCGATGTCGGTGTAGGCTTTGCCAGCGCGCGTGCTGAGCAGTATCAGCCTTCCGCTTATGCTGCTTTGATAATAATCAAGGAAATTTTCCCAGGAAAAATGGCGGATAAGCCTTACATGTTCAATGTAATCCATGCCGCTGCGGCGCAACCGCTTATCGTCAAATGGAAAGCCGCACGGCTCGATGATGTGCAAGGCACATCCTGTGCAGGCGCACAGGCGCAATATGCTGCCCACATTGGCGGCGATGTCGGGTTGGTATAGGGCGATATTCATTTAAAAACAATTGCTTACAGCTTCACAAAAACTTCACAAAAAACCAGTTTATTCCAACCGGAAAACCATGCAATATAATGACTATATGCCATTAGATCCAAGAATGAATGCATTTTATCTCCTGACCGGCGTTACCTTCATGGCATTCGCATCAGGTTTCGGTGTGTGCCTGTTCAACCTCGATACTGTGAATGAATGTGTCGAAGTAGCCGATAACTGGCTCGACGTATTCCTCGATATGGGCAATCATCTCATCCAGTGGGCCGCCGCCCTGATACGCGCGGTTTTCGCGTAGTTATCCACCCACGTCGCCAAACTTCTTCTTTGCTGTTGAAACTTCACATATTTTTGTTATAGACACTCTGGTATCTAATTATGACAGAGAAGTTTCATGTCGCAATCATCAAAATCTTCCGGCGCGTCGCCACTTGCCACCCAAACCACCCGTCGCGATTTCATGGTATTGACCGCAGGCGCACTCGGAGGTGTGGGCGCCGCCGCCGTGGCGTGGCCGTTCATAGACAGCCTCAACCCTTCCGCCGATGTGTTGGCGCTTTCTTCCGTTGAAGTGGACCTTGCTCCGATACAGCCTGGCCAGACCGTTAAGGTAAAATGGCGTGGCCGGCCGGTCTTTATCCGCAATCGCACGCAGGCCGATATCGACCTTGCCCGTGAAGTGAATATTGATGACCTGCCGGATCCACAAACCGATGCTGAACGCGTAAAGGAAGGCCATGCACAATGGCTGGTGATGGTCGGGGTGTGCACCCATCTGGGTTGCATCCCGGTATCCGGCTCCGGCGATTTCACAGGCCCAGATAAAGGCGGATTCTTCTGTCCTTGCCACGGCTCGCACTATGATACCTCCGGCCGTATCCGCAAAGGCCCGGCCCCGAAGAATCTGGAAATTCCGGAGTATGTTTTCTTAACCGATAACCGTATCAAGATCGGATAACCCCCATGGCACACGCCCCCAAAACACAAGAACCCGGTATCATAGGCTGGATAGAATACCGCTTGCCAGTGTTCTCATTTCTGGATAGCAGCCTTGGCAGCAAATATCCGGCGCCACGCAACCTGAATTACTGGTGGAATTTTGGGTCGATCGCAGGGCTGTGCCTGGTGGTTCAGATCCTTACCGGCCTGTTCCTCGCCATGCATTACACCCCGCATGTCGATATGGCGTTCGACAGCGTGGAAAAGATTATGCGTTCGGTCAATTACGGCTGGTTGCTGCGTTATACGCATGCAGTTGGCGCATCGATGTTTTTTGTGGTGGTGTATATCCATATTTTCCGCGGGTTGTATTACGGCTCGTACAAAACCCCGCGTGAGCTGCTGTGGTGGCTGGGCCTTGTCATATTCGTGCTCATGATGGCAACGGCGTTCATGGGCTATGTGCTGCCTTGGGGCCAGATGAGCTTTTGGGGCGCGACGGTGATCACTAACCTGTTCTCGGCCATTCCCGGGGCCGGTGAAGCGATCGTGAACTGGCTGTGGGGCGGTTTCTCCGTAGACAACCCAACACTCAACCGTTTCTTCGCGCTGCACTTCCTGCTGCCGTTCGTTATCGTGGGTGTGGTAGTGTTCCATATCTGGGCGCTGCACCAGCACGGTTCCAACAACCCGCTGGGCATCGACGTGAAAACCCCGCAGGACACGATTCCGTTCCACCCGTACTACACGGTGAAAGATGCGTTCGGCCTAGGCGTCTTCTTCCTGATTTTTGCGTGGTTCATTTTCTTCTCGCCCAACTCGCTCGGCCATCCGGACAACTACATCCCGGCTGATCCGCTGGTAACCCCGCCGCATATTGTGCCCGAATGGTACTTCCTGCCGTTTTACGCGATTCTGCGCGCGATACCGGATAAACTGCTGGGTGTGGTCGCGATGTTCGCCGCCATCCTTATTTTCTTCTTCCTGCCGTGGATCGACCGCTCGAAAGTGCGCAGCGCCAGCTTCCGACCGACCTACAAGCTGATGTTCTGGGTGTTTCTGGCCGATTGTGTATTGCTTGGCTATATCGGCAGCCAGCCGCCCGAAGGCATCTATATCCTTATCGGTCAGCTGGCCACCGCCTACTATTTCGCACATTTTGCGATCCTGTGGTTCATCAGCCCGAGAGAAAAAACCCTGCCGGTGCCGCAAAGCATCAGCAAGGCCGTGTTAACCAGCTCGCAGCATTAATGGGACAAAAGCATATGAAACGAACTGCAACGTTGTTTTTTAGCGTTATCTTTGCTGCAAGTGCTGCACTCGCTTCTTCAGACAATCAGAAGTACCCCAAACAGGTGCACTGGTCATTTGATGGCATGCTCGGTAAGGTGGACAAGCAATCGGCCCAACGCGGATTTCAGGTGTATAAGGAGGTATGCGCGGCTTGCCATGGACTGGAGCGCGTGGCGTTCCGCAATTTGCATGATCTTGGCTTCACCGAAGCAGAAATAAAAGCGCTGGCGGCGGAATCCACCATCGCGGACGGCCCGAATGACGAAGGGGAAATGTTTGACCGCGCAGGACTGCCTTCCGATTATTTCCCATCGCCTTATGCCAACGTGAATGCTGCACGCGCTGCCAACAACGGCGCGTATCCGCCTGACCTCAGCCTGATCGTGAAGGCGCGCCCTAACGGTGCAAACTACCTGTACTCGCTGATGAGCGGATACGGTGAGCCTCCTGCGGATCACCATGTACCGGACGGTATGTATTACAACCCCTATTTCGCCGGTGGTAACATTGCCATGCCGGCCCCGCTGTCTGATGACCGGGTGGTGTATGAGGATGGTACCAGCGCCACTACCGACCAGATGTCCCGTGACGTTGTGAACTTCCTGCAATGGGCGGCAGAGCCTGAAATGGAAGAGCGCAAACAGATGGGCATTAAAGTGTTGATATATCTCGCCATTACCACCATCTTCCTGTATATTGCCATGCGTCATATATGGAAGAGAGTGCATTAAGGTTTGGCCAACACAAATATCACGACAATAAAAACCACTCTACTCGTCATGTGCAGCGCCTTTGTTGGCGGCATCGCGCATGCGCAGACCTCTTTTCGCGTTGAACCAACCCAGGCGTTTCCTAAAGCGCGCATCGACGTGAATCCGGGAGTAGACGAGAAATCCCCCGTGCTGCTGGAAGCAAACGACCTGTATTACGATCATAATGCCGGCATCGTGATAGCTACCGGTGTAGTGGAAATTATTCAGAACGATACTATCGTGATCGCAGACCAGCTTATCTACGATCAGGAACAGGATCGCCTATTCGCGCGCGGCAATGTCAGCATGCTGGAGCCGACCGGCAACGTGTATTTTGCTGATAATATCGAGCTGGAAAAAGAAATGAAAACCGGTGTCATCAACCAGTTCAAGGCGCGGCTGTCCGATGATTCGTTGTTCGCGGCGCGGCAGGCACAGCGAATCGATGAGAATACCATAGAACTGCAACAGGCAGTGTATTCGCCCTGCAAGGTGTGCAATGACGAAGGCGAGGCGCGTGCGCCACTATGGCAGATAAAGGCCGATCATGTGACGGTCGACAACGAAGAACAGAAAGTGATCTACGAGAATGCCTATTTTGAAACCTATGGCATGCCGGTGTTCTACACGCCCTACATATCACACCCGACACCCAACGCCGACAACCAGAGCGGTTTTTTGGTTCCGGAATACGAACATACCAACAATCTGGGTTCGGTGGTTAAAATTCCGGTATATTATGCGATCGCCCCAGATAAGGACGCAACCATCACTCCGATATACACCACGCTGGAAGGTTTGGTGATGGCCGGGGAATACCGCCAGCGCTTCAATACCGGAACGCTGCGCATGGACGGCAGCATCACGTATCCGTCGGATCGTGATGCCAGCGGCGCGCGCAGTACCGGTCGCACGGTGCGCGGCAACATCAATGCGCTGGGCGATTTCTCGCTGGACGAGAATTATAAATGGGGGTTCGACATACAGCGCGTCACCGACGACACATACCTGCGCCGTTACAATTTCAGCTATGATACCTTGCTTACTTCCACGGCCTACATGGAAGGTTATAACTTTGTAGGTGGCGGCCAGCGTAGCTATGGCGTGGTGCGTGGGCTGGCATTCCAGGGCCTTACAGCACAGGATAACTCGTCGCAAACCCCAACGGTCTTTCCGCTTGGGGATTTCACCTATGAAAGTGATCCGGGGATATATAATTCGCGCGTGCTGTTCGACGCTAACACCATGCTGCTGCACCGTGATGACGGGGCAAAGAGCCGGCGCGCTTCCGGCGCGCTGGGGTGGAAGCTGCCCTATATCACCGACGATGGCCAGCTGATAGAATTCACTGCGCGCACCCGTGCTGATGTGTATTCGGTGGAAGACCAGCTGCTTTCCAGCGGTGAAGATTTTCAGGGCGTAACCGGCCGTGTGATTCCAGAGGCTATCGCAAAATGGCGCTATCCGTTCATCAACCAGTGGGAAGATGGCAGCATGCTGATCGAGCCGGTGGTAATGGCAGCCATCAGCGCACCGGGAGGCAATCCCGAAGAGATACCCAACGAAGACAGCCTGGTGCCGGAATTTACCGATACCAACCTCTTTGAGTATAACCGCTATCCGGGCTATGACCGGGTGGAAACCGGCCCGCGTGTGAGCTATGGCGTGCAGGGACAGGCGCAAATGTATCATAATAAATATGTGAACTGGCTGTTCGGCCAGCATTACCGCAGCGAAACCGACCGCAATTTCCCGTTCTCCAACGAAGTTGACAGCCATTTCTCCGACTATGTCGGCCATGTAGGTTTCTCTGCCAGCCCGCTTAATCTTGCCTACCGCTTCCGCCTCGACAAGGATGAATTCTCGCCCAAGCGCAGCGAGATCGACGCCAGTTTCGACTATAAATGGATGACACTTGCCGGCGCATACCTGCTGTTGGACAACGACCCTATCCTTGCCGATCGTGAACAGGCGGTAGGCAGCAGCAGCGTTCGCCTTTCCAAAAACTGGTCATGGCAGTCGGCGGCCAACCGTAACCTGCTTACCGATGAATGGGTATCGCTATCTACGGGCTTGACCTATGCCGACGAATGTACCAACGTAAGCATGATCGCAGGGCGGCAATTCACGCGCGACCGCGACATTGAGCCGACCACGACGTTTTTATTCAGGATAGCCTTTAAGAATCTGAACTGATATGCAGCGAATATTTTTGTTTCTAGCCGGCCTGCTGACCGCAGATGCCGCACTGGCCGCCGAACCCAAACCGCTGGGGTTGGATATTGCCGCCATCGTGGATGATGAGGTGATCAGCACATACGATGTGAACAGCCGCGTGCAATTTGTGATTGTTACCACCAACCTGCCCAATACCAAGGATGTGCGCGAAGGTATACGCCCACAGGTGCTGCGGTCGTTGATCAACGAACAGCTGCAGCTGCAGCACACTAAAAAAGAAGGTATTGAGGTAAGCGACCAGGAGATCACGCGCGCCATAGCCAATATCGAAAAACAGCGCAACATGAGTGACGGTGCTATCTTCCGCATGCTCGACAAGAACAACATCCCGCGTCAGGCGTTTTCCGACCAGATACGCGCCCAGTTGGCCTGGGGCAAGATCGTGATAGGGCGTTTGCGTCCGCAGGTGAATGTAAGTGACGAAGAAGTACGCAAGGCGCGCATCAGGCCTGTGCCCGAAGTACCCGAAGAAGAGATGCGCATAGCGGTATTGCTGTTGCCGGTGGAAAAGGCCGGGCAGGAAGCAGAAGTGAAAAAGGCGGCCGAAAGGTTGTCCGGCGAGATCCGCAAGGGCGCAAGTTTTGAAGAAGTGTACCGGCAGTTTTCCGGGCTTTCATCTGGCTCGAATCCCGATACGTTCTGGGTCAAGCCGGGCCAGCTCGACCCGTTGGTCAGCCGCGTGTTGGCTGGGGCACGCGCCGATATGACCACGCCGCCGGTGCGCACGCGGGATGGCTATCTGATCGTCAAGGTATATGAAACGCGGGCGGTAGGCGGCACCAAGGAAAGCGAAACCGAGGTGTTGCTAAAAGAGATCGTGCTGCGCCTGAAGCAGGATGCATCGCAGCAGGAGGCGAACCTGTTGCTCGGTATAGGTGAGGAAGTGGCGAAACATCCCGGCACCTGTGAAGAACAAGGCATCGCCAGTATTGATAACATGGAGGATGTTGATATTGAAGTGCGGCACCGCCGCAGCGGGATTTCAGAGCTTCCACCGGCCATTCGCATCATTGCGGAGAACCTGCAGGTAGGGGATATTTCCACGCCGTTTGCCAGCTCCGAAGGCATCCGCCTGTTCATGCTATGCGAAAAGAAAACGGCCAAGAAAAAGGAAGTGCAGTTCGAACAGCTGGTTGATCTGCTGTTCCAGCAGAAGCTGGAGCTGGAAGCACAGAAGTACCTGCGCAACCTGCGGCGCGAAGCCTTTATCGATATCCGTGATTAATGCGGTCCGCAGCCGCTGCAGTATACCGGCAGCTCTATGACCGCGTGATCGGTAATATTGACCCCCATCTTCTTCAGCTGCTTCAGATGCCGCGTGATGGATTCATCGGCCAGCTCCGTGGTCTTTTTGCAATCCCTGCATACGGTGATGGTGGACAGTGCGTGCTCATGCTGCTGGTTGCAGGCCATGTAGGCATTGAGCTGTTCTACCCGGTGGATGCTATCGTCAGCCAGCAGTTTCTCCAGCGCCCGGTACACGATCGGCGGGCTTCTAACCCCCTGTTTTTTCAGCCTATCCAGTATCACATAGGCGCTGAGTGGGCGTGATTCAGCTTGCAGCACCTCAAATACAAGCTGGCGGGCGGACTTGGAAGT
>JBFWQQ010000054.1:0-11778 GCA_050249355.1 Alphaproteobacteria bacterium
GATCTTATACCCTATGATACGGGCAGGCTTCATGTTCGAGCCTTTCAACACCTACGAAGTGATCATGGACCCGTTTAACTGGCTTATCGCCTATGCTGGCGCGGCACTGGGCTGGTCGCTGATATTTCTGTGCCGTTTCATTGCGCGTTTCCTGGTTGCGCTTGCCTACGAATACCAGATACGCGATCTTGAACGTACACAGAAACACTTACTGCAGGAATGGGGCAAAGAGCTCGAACTTTCAGCGTCTCCACCTAAGGGCTGATCATTTCCTGTTGCGGCAAAGGCCTGTGTTAACTAGGTTCGCTGCATGCCATTCATTCTTATGTTTATAAGTTCACTGCTGATCGTTGCCGCACCCGCCAACGCACAGCAAAATAGCGCGCCGGGCTGGAGTTATGACAACGATTACACAGGGCAGGAAGAATGGGGCCTCATCAGCGGCCAGTACGCCGCCTGCGGCATCGGCACCATGCAGTCTCCCATCCATATCGCCTATACCGAAGTGGAAAAGCTGCCCGATCTGGCGTTTAGTTACAGTAAAACCAATGCGAATATTGCCAACATCGAACGCACGGTGCAGATCACTTTCAATGATGATTCGCAGACAGTGCAAGAAGACGGCAAGCAATATATTCTCAAGCGCATTGAGTTCCACAGCCCCGGTGAGCACATCATCAAGAACCGCATCTACGCTATGGAAGTACACCTGATGCATGAAAATGCCGATGGCGATAAACTGATCGTGGCAATGATGGGCGAAATGGAAAAACCGTTGGAACATATTGATGCCCTGCTGGATGCCCTACCTGAAACCGCCCATGCTAAAAAACCCATCGAGTTGGATCCCCGCTGGTTTCTTCCCGTTTATAAAGGATATTATGCCTATATGGGTTCGCTGACCTATCCGCCATGTATCGAGGGCATCAAGTGGCGCATCATGAAATCGCCGATCGATATTTCCAAAGAACAGCTAAGGAAGCTGTCGCGCTACACAAAACGCAACGCACGGCTAACGCAACCCGTATACACGCGAAAAATTATGGAGTCGGATGACCCGTGGTGATCCAGCCACCGCCGATCACGTAGTCACCATCATAAGCCACGCAAGCCTGTCCCGGCGATACCGCTTCCTGCGGCTCAAGCAACACTACCTTCGCAATGCCGCCATCCATGCGCTCTATCCGCGCTTTATGGCCGGGTTGGGTAGAACGTACCTTTACCATTACAACTTCGCCCGGCCCTGCAGCATCCAGCCAGTTGCAGTCGCGGATCATGAAATCCTTCACCAGCAACGCCTGCTTAGGCCCAACGATAACGTGTTTATTCTCCGCATCCAGCCGTATGACATAGAGCGGGTCTTCGGTGCCGCCAATACCCAGCCCCCGGCGCTGGCCCACCGTATAATTGATGATGCCATCATGCTCACCCAGCTTGAAACCATCCACATGCAATATATCACCCGGTTCCATGGCGCCGGGACGCAATTTTTCGATCACCTTGGCATAGCCGCCCGTAGGTACGAAGCATATATCCTGGCTGTCCGGCTTATCGGCCACTTTCAGTCCAAAGCGCGCGGCCAGCGCGCGGGTTTCTTCCTTGCTTTTTAAATGTCCCAAGGGAAAGCGCAAAAAATCCAGTTGCTCCTGCGTGGTGGCGAACAGGAAATAACTCTGGTCGCGCGTATGGTCGGCCGCGCGCACCATCTGCGCTTTGCCATTTTCATCCACCCGTTGCACATAATGCCCGGTTGCCATCACATCGGCATTCAGGTCACGCGCCGTCTGCAGCAGGTCGCGGAATTTCACCGACTGGTTACATTTCACGCATGGTATCGGCGTTTCACCCGCCAGATAGGTTTCGACGAAATCCTCCATCACGCTTTGCCTGAAACGATCTTCGTAGTTCAGTACATAATGGGGAATGCCTAGTTTTTCAGCCACCCGCCGTGCATCATGTATATCCTGCCCGGCACAGCATGCGCCCTTTTTTCCCACCATATTGCCATGGTCATAGAGTTGCAGCGTGATACCGATGACCTGATAGCCTTGCTCGTGCAACAGCGCGGCCACCGCCGAGGAATCCACCCCGCCGGACATGGCCACCACCACCTTGGTATCGGCGGGTAGTTTATCTATGCCTAAGCTGTTCACCATCAGTCTGACTGTATTTTACAGGGTGCAGAATGTAATACGTTTTCGCCATAAAATCCAGCGCCACCCCTGATTTATGTAGATTTTCTAAGCCATTGCGGTTTAAAACGCTGTTTTTTATTACTTTATCAATTAACTTGTATTAATATCAGAACCATGACCTCACTCGATATACCCCCCGCAGCGCCCAAACCTACCGTATATTTGCCGAGCACGCCAACACTCAGCACGGACCATGGCAATATACCGCTGTATCAAAAAATCCACGAAGCCCATATGGATCTGGTAAAAAAATTAGACGACCGTGGCTTCCGGCTGGAAGATATTGATGGTGTGGATGCATGGGTCCAGAATATGATGGATCATGCGCAAGCATCCGATGCGTTCATCTTCCCCCCTATGACATCGCTGGATAAAAATCACCCACGCTATCAGGCTGAGGCGGCCAAGCGCTGGTTCGAATTCTTTTCCGTAGTTACCGGCGTGCATGTCGGCAGTAAGGAAAAATACTCTAAAGCCGGCACCGCAAAACCCTGTGTGGTCATGGATCCGGATGGGCAATGGAAGCTGGCAACCGACCTTTTGGAAGACCTGAAGGAAAAAGGCATGTTCTCTTCCAAGGTCGATGACATCGTACACGTAGTAGGCCGCAATACCGCAGTACATGATTACGCAGGGCGTAATAATGAGGCCGTGACAGCACTGCAACAGGTTATTGCCGACAACCGTGGTAAGGCACAAAAAGAGGTGCCGCGCAAATACCCGGACAGAATATTTCAACCTCAGCGTAAACCCCTAAAACGCCACAAGTTCGGCGTGGCCATGTTTGGTTCGGCAACCACCACGGAAGATTCCTACATAGCACAAACCGAGGATCTGGCCCAAATGGTTGGCCAGCGCGGATGGCGCATGAGCACTGGCGCCGGCAACGATGGTTGCATGGGCGCCATGGACCGCGGCTTTGATAAAGGAAAAAAAGAGTTCAACCAAAAATATCCGAATGCAAAATACAAACCTGCCCACATTGGTGTAAGCACCAACCCCATATTGCAGTTAGAAGGTAATCCTGAAGGGCTGGAACAGCTTATCATCACCGATAATATATACGACCGTATGGAGATCATGCTGCGTGGCAATAAGTCGCCCGATCCGCTGCAGCGCGCCGATGATGCAACCAAAGTGATTTTTGTTGTACCCGGCGGCGCGGGTACGCTGCATGAATTTGCCACCATGATGCAGCTGGCAACCAATGGCAATATGATGGAAGAAAAGACTGTCGTGTTGTTGAATATTCCAAACCACCTGAATCCCGATCAGGGCTTTTGGGACAAGCTGATAGAAACCGCTAAAGAGCTGGGTTTCGATAAGCATTTTGAAGTAGCCAACACGCCGCAGGAAGCTATCGACATTGCAGACCGTGAATACAAAAAATGGTTAGAGCGTCACCCGGATAACAAAACGCTTCCGCATCCGCAATTTAATCCGAACCCACGCGCCACCCGGAATGAACGCCTTGCAAGCGAACGCTAATCCGCCTGCTTGCCCTTCACCTTATCGGCCAGAGCGGCACTCATGAACGCATCAAGATCACCGTCCAGCACACCTTTGGTGTCGCTGGTTTCCACATTGGTACGCAGGTCTTTGACCATCTGGTACGGCTGCAACACATACGAACGTATCTGATGGCCCCATGCATTATCGCCTTTGCTGTCGGCCACTGCCTGCGCCGCCTCTTCGCGCTCGCGCAGTTCTTTTTCATACAAGCGCGCTTTTAACATCTGCATGGCTTCGGCGCGGTTGGCATGCTGGCTGCGGCCACTCTGACACTTCACCACAATACCGGTGGGAAGGTGTGTCAGCCGCACTGCGCTTTCGGTTTTATTGACATGCTGGCCGCCTGCCCCGCCCGAGCGCATGGTATCCATCTGGATGTCTTTTTCCTCCAGCACGATCTCGATATTATCGTCGATCACTGGATACACCCACACCGAGGAAAAACTGGTATGGCGGCGGGCGTTGGAATCGAACGGCGAGATACGCACCAGCCGGTGCACGCCGGATTCCGTTTTTGCCCAGCCATAGGCATTATGGCCGGATATTTTAAGGGTAGCGGACTTTATGCCCGCTTCATCGCCACGGGATTCGTCGATGATTTCGGTTTTATAACCGCGTGCATTCGCCCAGCGTGAATACATACGCAACAGCATCTGCGACCAGTCCTGCGACTCGGTGCCACCGGCGCCGGAATTGATCTCTAGGAAGCAATCATTGGCATCTGCTTCGCCGGAAAGCAGGCTTTCTATCTCCAGCTTGCTTAGTTGCGCGGCGATCTTTTCCAGTGCCAGCCGGGCTTCTTCCTGCATGGCATCGTCGCCCTCTTCTTCAGCCAGTTGCGCCAGTTCCACCTGATTGGCAAATTCCTGATCCAGCTCCTCATAATTGGTGATCAGGTTATCCAGATGGTTGCGCTCGCGCAGCAGGGCCTGCGCTTTTTCGCTGTCGTTCCACAGCTCGGGATCCTCGGTCAGAGTGTTCAGCTCATCACGACGGCGCAAGGCCTGGTCCCAGTCAAAGATACCTCCTCAGCAGTTCCTGTGACTGCTGTATCTGGCGGGAAATATTTTCGATCTCTGCTTTCATGTGTCACCGTTTTACATAGATGCCGACGGGTTTGTCAAACATCTTATTCAATAAAAACCATTGAATTATATGTATAAAACTACTGCACCGACTTTCAGACCTTTAACTGCTACTTAACCAATATACTTTATAATGATACTCAATAAATTCTTTTATATTTCCGGGGGATATGCACAAGCTAGCATCGTTAGGCCAACATGGTTTTTCATTGATGCAAACTGGTGTGATACTGGCGGTGTCCAGTATTGCATTGGCGGCCGCATTGCCGAACCAGCAGTTCAGCTCTGATACGAAAAAAGAAGAAATTACACAGGCGCGCATGCGGGTGATCGACGCCGCCATGAAACAGTTCATAGCCAGCAACAGTCGCCTGCCTTGTCCTGCCAACGCCCAGCTGGCATTCTCCAATGCCAGTTATGGCATCGAGAATAGTGCGCCTGGAACATGTAACTCTCCCAGCTTAGGTCCGGTGAATGAGGTGGTGGGTGGTTCCGTACCTACGCGCGCGCTGGGTATAGCAGATGATTACGCTCTGGATGGTTATGGCCGCCGGTTTACATATATTGTTGACCGAAACACGACCTCAACTTCAGAATGCAGGGATCGCCAGAGTCAGGGCACCAAAGGCACTATCGAGATACTGGATGCCTATAACAGCACGCTGCATCAGGATAAGGTCATGTGGGCGCTGGTATCCTACGGCAAGGATGGGCACGGCGCATATCCTGCCATCGGCAGCACTGCGGCGGGCCGCATGAATGTGTATAACTCCGATAACAACACGCTTTATAATGCGTGGGTTAACAGCGCATTTACCCTGAGCTTCACCGGCAAACTGGTGAACATGGAAAATTCTTCTACGTATGATGATAAGATCTGGATCAGCAAGGAACTTAAGAATACCTGCTGCCTTGGCCCACGCTGCAATCTGGGCGTATTGATGGAAACAAAAAGCGATTCCGCACTGGACATTGCCTTTAGCCTTACCTTCACAGTTGGCGATCTGACGGGTGATGGCATCGATGATGTAGTGTATTCCAACCCGAATACATCAGAACTTGAAGTCGTGGTTGTCTCAGGCAAAACAGCAGGGTGGCCTGTGCCGCCAACCACTACAAGCGCTGCGAGTGAAGCTGCCTTTACTATCGGTATGGATCTCGATGCAGCCAATTCAGCGGTTTCCTTAGCGATTGGCGACGTCACGGCTGACGGTATACCGGATCTACTGTTAAACTCAGCAGGCTACGCATACATTATACACGATTTGACTACCGCAATTGATATCTTCGGTGATGAAATGTACCTGAGTGAGATAGTAGACAGCGCCCTTGCAACACCGATCGCGCATTATGGTTCTGGCCCGCCGGGAGCAGCCATGATAGCCAATATTGATGGGGATGAGTATAATGATTTGCTCATTACACCGTATGCACTTAATAACTATCTTATGGTAGTGTTCGGGCGCCCTAACGGAGACTGGCCGGAAAGTATTGATCTGTTTACAGAGGGCTTAGACAGCCATTTTCTCATAGCAAGTTTAGCTGGCCGCTCCTTTTGTGCGTTACAGCATGGTCTGAGCACTGGTGATATCAACAATGATGGATACGATGACATCGTGACCGGTGGCGCAGCAGACTGGCTGGATCTGGAAGGCGGTGGCATGGCCCTGCCTAACCGTGGCACCATGAGCGTTATATATGGCCGCGATCGTGGGAGCTGGCCTACGGGTGTGCCTGCGCTATACGACGCGGATAACACAATCTTTGGATCACCCCACGGCGCCGTATTTCTTACCACCCTTGCGGGTGATGGCTTCATGGGCCAATCGGTAGATGTAGTGGATATAAACGGCGACGGCTATGACGACATGATCACGAACAGTACGCATCGCGTATACGGTGTTTTTGGCCAGTCGGGCGATTATGGTGTATATACCGGTAACGATATGTCCGCCGAGGCAGACTTTATTATCGACCTGGTAACCAACCGACCGGCGGGCGCCGCAAACCTGGTCGATTATTATGGTATCGTGAAAGCGACCGATCTTAACAACGACGGCCTGAAAGATATTGTGCTGCATTCCGCAAAAACTACATTATCGAACAGCAACTCCGGTGTATCCTATGTCCTGTATGCGCCCAAACGGGCAAACGGCTGGGCTGCAGATGGCTGGGGCGCTCAATACACAGCGGCAGGCAATATAACATTATTCACAGGTACAGGCGGTTATGGAAACCTGAGCGGAGCCAACGGATTTATTGTCGAAGGTGCACCGAATGATTACTTATACCATGTGGGCTTTGGTGACATGAATGGTGACGGCCTGAATGATTTTGTATATGCGGCACCGGGTTTTAGTGATGACGATACCGGTGCGCTATATCTGTTGAACGGACGGCGCAATACCGAATGGTTCACCCGCTACGATTCCACCTACAACTGGTTGCCCAAGGTGGATGCAAGAGACTACTTCACGTATTAGTATAGCCCGCCTGTCCCGGTGGCAGGCGCTTCTTCCGGATGTGCATGTCCTCGCGGTATCGGCGGCGGCAAACGCACGGGTGGTGAATACGCATCCTGCCCATGGCCGGGATCGGAATAACTGCCGACAGTATTGTCCTCGTGTATGCTCCATTCCTGCGATGATGAAACGCCTGGTAAATAAAGCGGACGACCGGTAATAAATGCTTCGGTTATCACTTCCGCATCCGATCCGTCATAGCCGTAAAGTGGTATGCCCGTTTTGCGATCCACCTTCATCAGCATCAGCCCCGGCGGTATACGGAACGGTTTATTCTGCGCATCTGCCAACGCTGTTTCCATAAAGGATATGAATGCAGGAAGCGCTACCGATGAACCGGTTTCCTTGCGTCCCAGTGTCCGGGGATTATCATAACCTATATACACGCCGGTCACCAGATCCGGCGAAAAACCAATGAACCATGTGTCTTTACTGTCGTTTGTGGTTCCGGTCTTACCCGCCACGATCTTCTCAAGCTGTTTGGCGCGCACGCCCGTGCCACGCTCCACCACGCCGCGCAACATGGATACCATCTGATAGGCAATACGCTCATCCACCACCTGCTCACGGTCATCCGGGGGAACAGGAGGCGGCGACACCAGGTTGATATCGCCCAGACTTTTGGGCTGGCAATCCAGACATTCGCGATTATCGCGGCGGAATATGGTTTTTCCATGGCGATCGTCAATACGCTCGATCAGCGATGGGCTAATGGCTTTGCCGCCATTGACTATCATGCCATAGGCATTGGTCAGGCGTATGAGCGTAGTCTCCTCCGAGCCCAGCACAATGGAAAGGTACTCCGGGGCACTGGGATAGATATTCAGACGCTTTGCCATATCGATCACCTTGTCCAGCCCCACCATACGCGCCAGCTGCACTGTCACGGTATTACGTGATTTTTCAAGCCCTACCCGCATGGTGATATCGCCCATATATTCGCCACCGTAATTTTGCGGCCGCCATGTGTTACCGCTCTTGGGATCGTATATTTCCACCGGTGAATCCGATAATATGGTCGAGGGTGTGAAACCATTCTCCAGCGCCGCCATGTAAACGAACGGTTTGAACGCCGAACCCGGCTGGCGCTTTGCCTGCGTGACCCGGTTGAACTGTGTTTTTCCGTATGCATACCCACCCGACATGGCCAGCACGCGGCCGCTATGCGGATCGATGACCACCAACCCACCATTGACCTCTGGCACCTGCTGCAGGTCCCATGCCTCCTTATGCCATGCGGATTTAATAAGTTTTTTCTGCTCTTCGTCTACCGGGCCGACCAGCACGACATCCTGCTTTTTCAGAATATCGGCAGGCTTATTGACTTCCGGGCCGAGCACACCATCAGATATGACGCGGCGCGTCCATTTCAGTAGTGGCTGGTGCAGGTAACCGATCGAACCGTCGGCAAAAGCTATTCTGGCGCGCGTGGCATCCATTGCCATCACCACAGCCAGCTGCTGCCCATCCATCAGCAGTGCAGCTTTTTCTTCACGCAGTTTCTTTAGCTGCTCTTTCCAGTCATCCATGGATTTGAAGTGACCGAATGGCCCGCGAAATCCCCGGCGGCGGTCATAATCAATAAGTGTCTGGCGCAGCGCCTTATCCGCTGCCTTCTGCAATTCCGGCTGGATCGTGGTTTTTACCACCAGCCCGCCTTTATACAGTACATCAGATCCGTAACGGTCTACCAGTTGCCGGCGTACTTCTTCGGCAAAGAATTCTGCACTCACTACCTCATCTTCCTCACGATCAACTAATGTAATGGGAGTTTTTTTTGCGTCTTCTGCTTCCTGAGCCGTGACGTGGCCATCTGCCGCCATACGGTCGATCACCCAGTTTCGACGCTCCAGGGCACGCGCATGATGATGTACAGGGCTGTACAGGCTAGGAGCCTTCGGCTGTGCAGCCAGCAGTGCCGCCTCTTCTATAGTGATTTCTTCCAGCGGTTTGTTGAAATAATTTAACGCCGCCGACGCAACACCGTACGATCCCATGCCAAGATAAATCTCGTTCAGGTACAATTCCATGATCTTGTCTTTACTGAACACAGTGTTGATACGCACCGCCAGTATGGCTTCCTTGGCTTTGCGTTCGAGAGATTTCTCACTGCTGAGCAGGAAGTTCTTCACCACCTGCTGCGTAATAGTGGAGCCGCCAACCAGCGATTTTCCCCTGCCATAATTGATAATATTGTCACGCATGGCACGCGCGATACCGGTGATGTCGATACCAGTATGCTGGTAATAATTTTTATCCTCGGCGGAAATGAACGCATTGATCACCACCTTGGGAATAGCTTTCAGAGGCACGAACACACGCTTCTGGGTGGCATACTCGGCCAGCAGCTTGCCGTCTGCAGTATACAGGCGCGAGATATTCGGCGGCTCATACACCGAAAGCTGCGAATAATCCGGAAGGTCGGAATTGTAATGCTCGAACAGCAGGAACCCGGCAATACCACCTAGGATCACCATGGTGAAGCCTATGGATAGTATCCAGCCGAAAAGGCTGCCTATGGCTTTGCTGAAACGACTCATTCACCCTCCAGTTCGCGCTTATGGGCAAAAAATGCGTCAATCCCATGCGCAATGGATTGTACCACCTTACGACGGTAACTGCCCGACTTTAGCTGCTCTTCTTCATGCGCATTGGAAAGGAATCCGGTTTCCACCAGCACCGATGGGATATCCGGCGCTTTCAGCACGGCAAACCCGGCAAAACGGTGTGAATTAGGCAACAGCGGTACTCCCCGATCACGGCAGCTTTCCACTATAAAGTCTGCCAGCGTAGCCGAAAAATTATTTGTCTCGCGCTGGGCAAGCGATATCAGGATATCGGCCACATCCTCGCGTTCATTGGAAAGGTCGATGGATGACAATGCCCCGGCCGAGTTTTCGCGCTCTGCCAGTGCTGCCGCTTCGGCATCTGATGCCTTTTCCGACAGCGTATATACGGAAAGCCCGCGCGCCGTGCTTTTAGGCGCCGAGTCTGCATGTAGTGATATGAACATATCGGCATCGGCTTTGCGGGCCAGCGCCACGCGGTCACGCAGGGTAATGAATTCATCATTGTCGCGTGTCAGCACTACATGATAGCGCCCGCTTTGTTCAAGCACATAGCGTAGCGACCTGGCATATTCCAGCACCAGCACCTTTTCACGGGTCTTATGATTGCCGATAGTACCGGGGTCATGCCCGCCATGGCCCGCATCGATCATGATGATCGGCCGTGATTTCTTTTTTTTCTGGATAACTTTCTCATCACCTTTCCCCGCTCCGCCAGAGGACAGACGCACCACCAGCCTGGCCGGCATCGATTCCGATGACGCTGAGACAACCTGAACCGGCCGCGACAGGTCGAACACAAAACGTGATACCGACTCGCTGAATTGGCCAAAACGCACACTTCGCACCAGATTACCCCGGTATGCGGCTGGCATGGATACGTTAGGCGCCTGATGCATGCGGGGAATATCAACCACCAGCCGGTATGGCTTCTCCAGCAGGAATACTTTATGGGGGTTGTGGTTTGGTACCACAATGGTGATGGCTTCGACTGCTCCATCTTCAACAATGGCAATCGCAGGAGCTGCAGCCATAACAGGTGATAGCATGGCAACCATGCCAGAAAAAATAATTATTGCATTTATAATCAGTGATTTAACGATATTCACGCTGTTGCCGCCATTGTCATAACCTGTTGTCTTACTTAACGGAAAATATATTCTTATGCCACAGAAGAATAAGGATATTGTGTAATAAAGATTTAACCGCTATAGTGGCACTATGAGTACGTAACCGCTAACGCGGATTACGGATTCACAGAAATTAGTGGCATTTTTTCTCCTGCACAACAGAGCCGCGGGACATAAAAACGCCCTTGAAGACATAGGTTTGAATATTAATTTTGCCCCTTTGGCAGATTTTAGAATATTGCATGTACGTTGTTTATAGTCACTCACACACGGCCCATCTTTCTGATGCGAGCGCACCGCCCTTGTGGCCTGTCGCACCTGCCGTTTATGATCCCGGGGCATACGTGTCTTGGGGATTGTCTATAGTATAATCGTTCATTTGCGAAGCTAAAAGCCTGCCAGCGGGGCGACACAGCATTAGGAGTCGCACGCATGTCCAAGCGCATGATGATCGACGCGATACACCTGGCCGAAACCCGGGTTGCTATCGCCGATAACAATAAACTGATCGATTTTGATTTTACCACTACAGCAAAACAACAGCTTAAAGGCAATATCTACCTTGCCAAGGTCACGCGGGTAGAACCCTCGTTGCAGGCCGCATTCATTGAATATGGTGGCGGCAAGCAGGGTTTCCTGCCTTTTGCGGAGATCCACCCGGATTATTACCAGATCCCGATGTCGGACCGCAAACGCCTGATGGAAGAGGCCGAAGATGACACGGGTGAGGAAAGCAACACCGAACAAAAAACCCCGGACACTGAAAA
>JBFWQQ010000055.1:0-11374 GCA_050249355.1 Alphaproteobacteria bacterium
AGCGATCGCCGGTTCGGTGCTCAAATTCACCTCGGAAGAGGTAGGTGTGCGCATCCTGCATAGCGGGGTAGGTGGCATCACCGAATCCGATGTCACACTGGCGCAATCCACTGGCGCGATGATCATTGCGTTCAACGTGCGTGCGGCTCCCAAGGCCAAAGAACTGGCAGCGCGTGAAGGTGTCAATATCCGCTACTATTCTATCATTTACGAAGTGGTGGATGATGTGAAGGCAGCCCTCTCGGGTATGCTGTCGCCGACACTGAAAGAGAACTTCATCGGTTACGCCGAAATACGCGAAGTGTTCAACATCACCAAAGTGGGCAAGGTAGCTGGCTGTATGGTGACTGAAGGCGTCATCAAGCGCGGCTGTAAAGTACGTCTACTGCGCGACAACGTGGTGATCCACGAAGGCACGCTCAAAACCCTCAAACGCTTCAAGGACGAGGTGAAGGAAGTCAAAAATAATATGGAATGCGGTATGGCGTTCGAGAATTATGATGACATCCGCGTGGGTGACCAGATCGAATGTTTTGAAATAGAAGAGCAGGCGCGTACCGTATAATACCATGACCAAGCTGCACGACTTATTCTCTGACAAGAAATCATCCGGTCAGCGTCCCAAGCGGGTTGGCGAAGAAATTCGCCATGCGCTGGCGCAGATATTCATGCGCGGGGAATGCCATTCGCCTGTGATCAATGAAGCCTCTATCACCGTATCGGAAGTGCGCGTCAGCCCCGATCTGAAGAACGCCACAGCCTATGTGATGCCGCTGGCAGGAAACCAGAAGGAAGAGCTGCTGATGGAACTGCAGGAGTTTGCGCCGGAAATACGGCATCTGGTATCCAAGCGGGTGAAGCTGCGCCATGCGCCACGTATCCATTTCCGCCTCGACCAATCGTTCGAGGAAGCCGAACGCATCAACGGCCTGCTGAAAGACCCGCAGGTTGCGCGCGACCTTGAAAAGCACGAAGAATAATTATTTGCGCTGGCCTGCTCCTTGTTGCGGCACCTTGCCGGGAACCACCTGACCGCCTGTTTCAGTTCCCTGCGCAGAAAATTCTATTTTCCGCATGGCATCGGTGCTTGCAACGGCATCCATAATAGCGGTAGCCCCCACATGGCCTTTTTCTTTTAAACCGGCGAGTTCCGGCTGCGTCCCTACCTGCCAGCGCTGCTGGCCTTCGGGTATATCCATGCTATACACCTGCTTGGCCATCATGGCACCGTCTTTGGTTTCTACTTTCCATGTGGCTGCCTGCAGGGCTTCCTGATTCATAACCCCCTTCACACGGAAATTATTTTTCAGGAAATCATCTACCTGCTTGCTGAGTTCGTCCCCCTTGGCGCCGGTTTTTTCTTCCATCATCTCGGTCGCTGCTTTCCGTATACCGCCGCTTTGCAGGAATCCACCTATCTCGCGCTGCTCGGCCTCGAACACATTCTTATAATGGGCTTTTGTTTCGTCGGTCTGTTGAAGGTTACTGTATTTTTCGATGAACCGATCTTTATTCAGCATCAGGTCGGCATCCAGCATCATGGTGAAATCCGTGCCGTTGTCAGCAACACTGCGCATGAGCTTCTTGAGATTATCCGTCTTCAGTCTGATCTGTTCGGGGGCGTTGTCGCCCTGCGGTTTATCAAGGAAGAAATATGCCTGGTCGGCGGCCAGCACTTCTACTTTATTTTTTCCAGCCAGCGCAGGAAAATCCGAAACCTGAAATTCACGCGGATATCCGGCGCTGCCACGATAGCCCGCATCCTGATTCTCTCCGCCGGCCCGAAGTTTATCAAAACTTTCTTTTATGGCTGGTTCCTGTGCGTCCAAACCGAATCGTTCTGCTTGCTGGCGTTTTAATGCTTGTTCAAGCCCAGCTTGTTGAGTAGCACGCAATTCTGCTCTTTTTGCCGGCTCTATCAACCGATCTTTCTTTTCTTGGAGTGGGTCCTGCGCCATACGCGTTGTCCTTTTAAATAACGATTAGCTACGTTAATAATATCCCCTAAATTGATGCAATTATAATGAAGATTTGGTGGCAAATGACCCGATCCCATCTAAATGGCTGGATTATATTGGATAAACCCAGTGGCCTTAGCTCCGCCCATGCCGTAGGCATGGTAAAGCGCCTGCTGAAACCTCATGCCGGAGGCAAACTAAAAATAGGCCATGCGGGAACTTTAGACCCTCTGGCATCGGGCGTATTGCCCCTGGCGCTGGGCGAGGCGACTAAAACCGTTGGTTATATGATGGATGGCGCCAAAGCCTATGAATTCACTGTTCAGTGGGGTTCCGCCACCGATACCGATGATTCTGAAGGGCAGGTGACCCGGACTTCAGACAAGCGCCCGTCAGATAAGGAAATAAACAATATATTACAGCACTTTATTGGCGAACTCGACCAGATGCCACCGCAATATTCCGCCCTGAAAGTGGATGGCAAGCGCGCCTATGCGCTGGCGCGGGACGGCAAAAAGGCCGATTTGAAGCCTCGCAAAATATATATAGAGCGGCTTGAGGTAGTCGAAGGGAAAAATGGCAAGGCCAGTAGGCCGAGCGAGCCTTCCCTGTCCACCGAAGCCTTGGCGAAGGGGGAAGCCTGCCCCATGGCAAATTCAGGAGAATGTGCCGGGGGCATTCAGAAAACCACCTTCCTCTGCCATTGCGGCAAAGGCACCTATATACGCTCACTCGCCCGGGATATGGGCGAGCAGCTGGGCTGCTACGGCCATATCACCATGCTCCGGCGCACCAAAGTAGGAAAATTCACGGAAAATCATGCATTTTCGCTGGATTTACTGACCGAAATGGTGCATAAAGGCGACCTTAGTTTTTTGCTCGCGGTGGAATCTGCGCTGGACGACATCCCGGCGCTGGAGATAGCCCCCAGCCAGGCAACAGATTTGCAGCAGGGACGATCGCTCCCATGGCCCGGCACCTCGCACGAGGTGGCACTGGCCAGAAGCGGTGGAACTGCTGTGGCATTATGCCGCGTTGCCGATGGCCAGATGAAGCCCGTGCGTGTTTTTAATTTGTAACATATAGGAGAATCCCGATGTCGAATACCGCCGTAAAAAGCAAAGAAGCGATCATCAAGGAATTTGCCACCAACGATACCGATACCGGATCGGCCGAAGTTCAGGTGGCACTGCTTACCCAGCGTATCAACCAGCTGACTGATCACTTCCAGACCCACAAGAAAGACCATCATTCACGCCGGGGCCTGCTGCGTATGGTTGGCCGCCGCCGCCACCTGCTGGACTACCTGAAACGCGTAGACGAAAAACGTTACGAAGACCTGATCAACAAGCTGGGCATCCGTAAGTAATATCATATTGGTATCGGGCTCTAGGGGTCTAGGTACTAGTTAAGGAGTGTACGCACTGTTTAATTAGGCCCTAGAGCCCGACCCGGTACCTTTCACAACATCAGAAAGGAAAACCGATGTTTAATATCACTAAAAAATCTATCGAATGGGGTGGACGTACCCTGACACTCGAAACCGGCCGCATTGCGCGCCAGTCCGACGGTGCCGTGCTCGCCACCTATGGCAACACCGTGGTACTGTGTACCGTGGTTGCCGCAAAATCCGCCAACCCGGATGTGGACTTCTTCCCCCTGACCATCAACTATCAGGAAAAAACCTACGCTGCCGGTAAGATCCCCGGCGGTTTCTTCAAGCGCGAAGGTAAGCCGTCTGAAAAAGAAGTGCTGACCTGCCGCCTGATCGATCGTCCGATCCGCCCGCTGTTCCCGAGCGGCTTCTATAACGAAACACAGGTAGTGTGCACGCTGCTGTCGCACGATATCGAGAACGATCCGGATATAGTAGCCATGATCGGTACCTCTGCAGCGCTCACCATTTCGGGTATCCCGTTTATGGGCCCGATCGCAGGTGCCCGCGTGGGATATATCAATAACGAATACGTGCTGAACCCGACCAAAACCCAGCTGGCTGACAGCAAACTGGATCTGGTGGTGGCCGGTACGCAGCGTTCGGTGCTGATGGTGGAATCCGAAGCGCACGAGCTTTCTGAAAACGTGATGCTGGGCGCCGTGATGCATGGCCATAAAGGTATGCAGCCGGTGGTCGACATGATCATCGACCTGGCGGAAACCTGCGCGAAAGAGCCGTGGGATTTCCAGAAGAAAGACTCCGGCGACCTGGACAAAAAAGTACGTGGCATGGTCGAAGCCGACCTGCGTGCAGCTTACAAACTCACCAACAAGCAGGAACGCTCGAACCGCCTGGATGAAATCAAATCCGCTGTGAAAGCGCAGCTGCTTTCGGATGAACTGGATGAGAAAACCCTCGGCGGCGCAATCAAAGATATCGAAAAAGATATCGTGCGTACCGACGTGGTGGAAAACAAAAAACGTATCGACGGACGCGGCCTTGCCGATGTTCGCCAGATCGAATGTATCGCTGGCCTGCTTCCGCAGACCCACGGCTCTGCGCTGTTCACCCGTGGTGAAACGCAGGCGATCGTGGTGGCCACACTCGGTACCGGCCAGGACGAACAGATCATCGACGCGATCGACGGTGAATACAAAGAAGACTTCATGCTGCATTATAACTTCCCGCCATATTCTACCGGTGAAGCACGCCGCATGGGCCCTCCCGGCCGTCGTGAGATCGGCCATGGTAAGCTGGCATGGCGCGCCATCCATCCGATGCTGCCAACCAAAGAGGAATTCCCGTATACGCTGCGTTGCGTGTCCGAGATCACCGAGTCGAACGGTTCGTCTTCCATGGCGACTGTGTGCGGTACCTCGCTGGCACTGATGGATGCGGGCGTCCCGCTGAAGGGCGCTGTCGCGGGTATCGCTATGGGCCTGATCAAAGAAGAGAACGGCTTCGTGGTTCTGTCTGACATTCTGGGTGATGAAGATCATTTAGGCGACATGGACTTTAAAGTGGCAGGTACCGCAAACGGTATCACAGCGCTGCAGATGGACATCAAGATCGACGGTATCACCGAAGAGATCATGAAGGTCGCGCTGGAGCAGGCACATGGAGGCCGCAACCATATCCTCGGCGAAATGGCCAAATCGTTGGACAGCGCGCGTGATTCGGTAAGCAAAACCGCACCACGCATTACCACCATGGTGATCGACAAAGACAAGATCCGTGACGTGATCGGCTCGGGCGGTAAAGTGATCCGCGAGATCACCGAAGCCACCGGCGCCAAGATCGATATCGAAGATGACGGTACGATCAAGATCGCAGCGGTCAGCGAAGAGCAGGGCAAAAAAGCCTACGACTGGATCTACTCCATCGTTGCTGAACCTGAAATCGGCCAGATATACACCGGCAAAGTAGTCCGCGTAGTAGACTTTGGTGCCTTCGTGAATTTCATGGGCCCGAAAGACGGCCTGGTACACATCAGCGAACTGGCCGACTATCGTGTGGGCAAGGTGGAAGATGTAGTAAAGGAAGGCGACACCGTGAAGGTGAAGGTTCTGGAAATGGACAACCGCGGCAAGATCCGCCTGTCCATGCGCGTGGTTGACCAACAAACCGGAGAAGACATCTCCGATAAAGTGGGCAACAAGAAAAAAGAACAAAGCGCATAAGCTCAACCCAGAAGGCCTATCTATGAAAAAGCTACCCCTTGCGATTTGCTGTTTAGCAATGCTTAGCGCCTGTTCGTCTTCTGTTACGCATCGCGATACGGTAAGCGGCCAGCCGCGTACTACATCGGAGCGCCAGTTTACCGGGGCAATAAGCAATGTCTCCGTAGTTCTCAGCAACGATGCAAAAGAAAAGGTCAAAGACAATGCCAAGTTCGATCAGGATGAGCTGGCAATCACAGTTGAGCGCATGCTGAAAGGCCAGAGCCTGCTGAGCAACACCGCACAAAGCCGTATGGAAATTGTGGTAACCGACATGCGTACCCGCTCCAGCTTCACTGCCATTGCCTTCGGGTTCATGGCGGGCGATGACCGGGTGGAAGGCACAGTAAATATCTATGATAGCCAGAACCAATTGCTCAAATCGTTTGATGTGAAAGCAAGCTACGCGCTGGGCGGGCTTGGCGGCGGGATGGATAACACGCGCATGAGTTGGCTGTATGAAGAATTTGCCAAACTTACTGTGAATGAACTCACCGGAAAATCGGCTGAGTAATATTTTTGTATCGCAACAATAAAAAAAGGGGTCTCGCTTGAGACCCCTTATTTTTTGCAATCGCCTGATAACTACAGACGACCACCTACTCTGCGAGCAGAAGATGCACGGGCCATTACGCCAGCGCTTTTCGGCTTGGATTTACGAGCAGGTTTGCGTTTCGCAGCTTTGCGCTTCGCAGGTTTTTTCTTAGCAGTTTTTTTCTTAGCAGCAGGTTTTTTTGCTGCTTTGCGTTTTGCAGTGGTTTTCTTTTTAGCTACAGTTTTCTTTGCAGCCGGTTTCTTTGCTGCTTTTTTCTTAGCAGCGGGTTTTTTCTTAGCAATCATGATAGTACTCCATGTTTATATTAATGCACATTGCGCCCCATGCGCTCGTGCATTGCAACAACAATACGTCCAAAATTATAAATTTTCTGTTAATGGAATTTGCAATATGCCTATATCCTCATGGCTTACCTATTCGCTCTCGCCGATGATTGTATCGAAAACGGAATGATTAGATGTCACGATAATCCGCTCTCAATAATGATCACAGAGAAACCGTCATTACGACGCATAAAATTTTATGTTATTTTTAGCTAAAAACACACCACTACAACGCCATGAATATTTCATTTCGAGTGTGATATAAAAAGCACATATTTTAGTAGGACAAAAGACATAAAGTTTATGCTACCCTGCGCCGCAATGATAAAAAATATAGCGATCATCGCATCACTCAGTTTGTTTTTTTTATTTCCTGATTCACTCGAAGCAGGGAAGTCGTCATACTTCACCATGGCGGAAACACGCTCGGCCAACTTGAAGCCCTTCCCCAAATGGACAGGCATGCGCGAGCGGTTCGACTCACAGTCCGGCGTATCACTCGACCAGTGTGACAAGGTATCGTTTCATCCGTGCGCGATCAAAGACTGGAAGGAAATGATTGAGTCGCTGAAAAATGAACCGCTTGCGGAGCAGTTAAAAAAGGTCAACAGCTGGGCGAATGCACACCCCTATATAGTAGACCAGCTCAATTGGGGCATGGAAGACTACTGGGAAACGCCGCACGAATTCCTGAGCGTAAGCGGCGACTGCGAAGATTATGCGATCGCCAAATATTATTCGCTGCGCACATTGGGGGTGCCGGAAAATGCGCTGCGTATCATCATCGTGCAGGACCTGAACCTGGGCGGTATCATCCATGCTATACTGGGGGTATATGACGGCGACAGGCTGGTGATACTCGACAACCAGATACAGCAGGTTATGCCGGCTCTGAAAATATACCATTATCGCCCGATATATGCGCTCAATGCCAGCAGTTGGTGGGCGTATTACAGCAAATAACCCCATGACATATGCCGCATTTTATGGCACATTCGGCGGGATAAAATCATAGCAGGAGCAATGGCTGTGTCGTTACGTGAGAAGCTGGACAGCATCGAAAGTCCGAAATTCGCCCCACGGTTATATAGTATCGCCGTACTGATAACGCTCATCGTGCTTTCAGGCATCTGGCTGGTACGCGCCTTCACCGAACAGGATCTGGCGCGCGACCTAGAGAACTGGCGCGAAAAACTGAACCTGGTGGCAGAAAGCCGCAGCGAAGCCGTGCACGACTGGGTGGACAGTAAGTTCGGCGAACTGCGCGCGCTGGCAGACAACCCGTCGCTGCAACTCTATCTCACACAATTGCAGGAAAACAACGGTGGCGCTGCTGCCGAAAATATCGACGCCGCACAAAAATCCTACCTGCGCAACCTGCTGCTGTTCACTGCCGACCGCGCCGGTTTTTCTAAAGCTACCTTATCCTCGGTGAATGCCAACGTGGATCCTGCCAGCAACAGCGGCCTTGCCATCATTGATAAGGATCACCATTTCGTGGTGTCCACATCCATGACCGCACCCACGCGCGACATGCTACTAAGGCAGGCTGCCGCTGTACCCAAGGGTAAGGAAAACCTTATCGATGTGCAAAAGGACCCGGATGGCAATATCGTCATCGGTTTTAGCGTACCTATTTATTCCATACAGGGCGACCGTACTGCTGATGCGCAGATCGGAACCGTTGTCGGCGTGATCCTTCTGGACAATAAACTGGCCGCCCTCCTTAAACATCCTGCCATTACCGAAAAGACACTTGAGGTAATTCTTACGCGCAAGGATGGCACCAAGATCGAGTTCCTTTCTCCATTGCAGGACGGCAGTAAAACGCTCGACAAGCAGATCGGTTTCGAGCCGCGCAAATACGCAGAGGCAGGATTGATACAGACTACAGGCAATTTCCTGTCGGAATATAACGACTACCGCAATAAGCCCGTACTGGCCACCTCGCGCGAGATACCGGCAACGCCATGGGTACTGATCGCCAAGATCGACCGCGCCGAAGCGCTGATAAAAAGCGACCAGCAGCGTGCCAACATGGTGGCGTTCTTCTTCATGCTCATCGCGTTCGTGGTGGCGCTGATCATCGCCATATGGTGGTATGCGCATTCGCGCCGTAGCATGATGATGTCGTATCATTTCCGCAAGCTTGCCTCACAGGCGATCGCGCAGGAAGAACTGCTGGCGCTGGTGACTAACAACCAGCTGCAGTCCGTATATATCATAGACGATACCCACCTGTACCGTTTTGCCAACCGTGCAGCGGCGAATACTGTCAATGCCGCAGCAGACACTATGCTGGGCAAAAGCGTATTCGACATACAGGGCACCGCGCGTGGTGAATGGATATCCAGCCAATGCGACAAGGCACTTTCGGAAGATGAGGCACACAGTTTTACCGGCCCGGTGCTCCGCCAGTCCAAGGAATTTATCCTGCGCCACCAGTTCATACCGCTCAGCCATATTCCTATACACTCACTACCGGGGCCGCGCAAAGGCGTGCTGGTGGTGGAGCAGGATATCACCAATGAAATGCGCGAGCGTGAACGCCGCATCGAAACCCAGCGCCAGCTGGTGCATACACTGGTGCGGCTGGTCGACAAGCGCGACCCGTTCGCTGCCAACCATTCTACACTGGTATCCATGATCGCCAAAGAGATCGCGATCGATATGGGCCTGACAGCCGAAATGGTGGAAACGACCTACACCGCAGGCAACCTGATGAATATCGGTAAGATGATGGTGCCCAAACACCTGCTGACCAAGGTCGGCGACCTGACCGAAGAAGAAAAACGGATCGTATTCGATTCCATGAACAGTGCAGTGGATGTACTCAAAGGCATCAACTTCGATGGCCCGGTGACCGACACGCTACGCCAGTGGCAGGAGAAGGTTGATGGCAGCGGGCCACTGGGCATGAAAGGCGATAATATCCTGATATCTGCCCGTATCATTGCCGCCAGCAATGCCTTTATCGGCATGATCAGCCCGCGCTCATGGCGGCAGGCTATGCCGGTGGAAAAAGCCAGTGAATTCCTGATGAAAAATTCAGACAACATCTTCGACCGTAAGGTGGTGGTGGCGCTGGTCAACCATATCGAGAACCACAAAGGCCGCGCATGGATCGAGCAGACCGTGGTCGGCAAGCGCAATATTGCCTGATTCATGGGACTCGATAGTGTGGAATTACTGATGGAGGTCGAGAACGCCTTCGGCATTGAGCTGCATCAGCAGGATGTCGCCCATGTATACACAGTAGAAGACCTTCAAATTTTAGTGATGCGCATGCTGGGCACGGTAGAAAATGAGCAGGCTATTTATGATAAGCTTGTGCAATTGATCTCCAGGCAGATGAACATACCCCCAGAGCGTATAAAACCTGATAGCAGCTTAACCAAAGACCTAGGGATTGATTAAGCCGTCATTGCGAGCACAGCGAAGGAATCCAGTCTTTAAGTCAACTGTAAGCCGCATCGCGTTAATGCGCTCCTCGTAATGACGAAATACACAAGGTGGAGTAAAGCAGCCTAGAACTTATTGGTACGCGGGAACCCGGTGGGGGGTAATTTGCCCATGTCGGCGCGGTTGCCCAGCCATGGTTTCACATTACTTTCGGTTCGCATTTTGCTGCCAAGGCTCCAGCTTAAGCCTTCCTTCAGGGTGAACACCACCGCATCGGCAAGCTGCGCGCCTTTATATTTTTGCAGCATGACACCCTGACCTTTTTTCATCGGGGGTAGTTGCGAAATCGGGAACACCAGCATCTTGCGGTTGCTGCCGATCACCGCCACATGGTCACCTGCGGCGGGAACCATTACCGCAGCCTTGCTGCCTGCGGAAAGGCCCAGCACCTGTTTGCCGTTCTTGGTTTGCGCCATCACATCGTCCGATTCCACGATGAAGCCTTTACCTGCGCTGGATGCGATCAGGAATTTCTCACCAGTCTGGAATATCGCCATATTCACGATCTCTTCTTCGGCGGGCAGCCCGATCATCAGGCGCACCGGATCGCCGAAGCCTTTGCCGCGCGGAATCTTGTCGCAGGGCAGGGTATAAAAGCGCCC
Source organism: Alphaproteobacteria bacterium (assembly GCA_050249355.1). GTDB lineage: Bacteria > Pseudomonadota > Alphaproteobacteria > Rickettsiales > SXRF01 > CAZAQK01. The sequence continues at coordinate 10,559 of JBFWQQ010000055.1, forward strand.
GTCGGTACCTAACATCAGCAGCTTGTCGGTGGTCTGGGCGTGCAGCAGGAAGCGGCCTTCGTCACCTTCCTTGTATTTGACATCAGACACGTCGTCGGTGTGCCCCTTCAAGGCCTTCAGCCAGCCCATGTTGGAATAGAGGATGGTGATCGGTTCTTTTTCAACAAAGGCTTCGATATCGATCACCTTGCCGGCCGGCGGCTCATCGAAGAAGGTGCGGCGCTTACCGAGCGCAATGCGCGCACCAAAATTATTCTTCATATCACGAATTTCATCACCAATGTGCTGCCAACGTTTTTCTTCCGATTTAAGCAGGGCCTTGAGTTCTTTCTGCTCAACGGACAGGTCTTTATGCTCGCCCTTGATCTCGAATTCTTCGAGCTTACGCAGGTTGCGCAGGCGCATATTGAGAATCGCTTCGGCCTGCATGTCCGATAAGTCCCATTTTTTCATGATGATGGGCTTGGGGTGATCCTCGGTGCGGATGATGCGGATCAACTCATCAAGATTGAGGTACGCAATCAACAAGCCGTCCAGTATCTCCAGACGGCGGGCGATCTGGTCGAGACGGAATTCCGAGCGACGCACCAGCACGTCCATGCGGTGCTCAAGGAAGGATTCCAGAATCTCTTTGAGGTTCATCACCTGCGGCGCGCCATGATTGTTCAGCACGTTCAGGTTCATGTTGAAGCGGGTTTCCAGCTGGGTGACCTTGAACAGCGACTCCATGAGCATCTCAGGGTCTACCGTGCGGCTTTTGGGTTCTAGTACAACACGGATCTCCTCCGCTGACTCGTCCATAATGTCGCCCAGCAG
>JBFWQQ010000056.1:0-11251 GCA_050249355.1 Alphaproteobacteria bacterium
ACGGAACTTCACCCCCGGCAAGGAAGTTCGCGGTCTTACCGGATGTGGTGGTAAGCGTCGGCTCCGCCAGGATATTGGCCAGCCCCTCCTCTTCCAGCGCGACGATGAAGCCGCTGATATTGGCGCGACCCCGGTTGGTCCATGAACCGAAAATGGCAGTATCGGTATCGCTGCGGGTCAATACCCCTGCGGTGTTGGTAATGATGTTCTCACCCTGCAGCACCTGCAACGCAATACCGCCAACACCGAACAGCGACTGCAGGTTTACCCCTAGTCTCTTCACGTCGCTACGTGCCATTTCCACGATCTTCACCTGCAGCGTCACCTGATCGGAACCGCCGGTGGACATCATGTTCACCATTTTATCGTTCTCACCCAGGAATCCTTCCGCCACAGAACGGATATTCTCAGACTGCTCCGGACTAGCCGCGCGGCCTTCCAACACCAGACCGCGTTCCGTAGTGGTGAAGTCCACCTCGGCATCCGGAGCCACGTTCTTAACCAGACGCTGCAGCTTGCTTATGTTATGCGTGACCTCCACGGTCGCCTCCAGCACAGCCTCGTCATTGGAATCGACGGCAAACAGGCTGGTTTCACCCACTTCCCGGCCATGCACCACGATCAGTTTGGGTGATACCACCTGCACGTCTGCAGTTTTCGGGTCGGCCACCACCACCGATGCAATCGGCGCATCGAGCTTGATCAGCTTGCCCTTGTTCATTTCCACCTGCACCAGACGTTCGGCATTTGCCGACACCATCATCGCCGACACGGCGGCAACACCAAGCAGCAGGGTTTTACATATCTGGCGGGATTTACTCATGCTACTGCATCTCCAGATTTTCTACCTGATCGCCACGTATCACACGGATACGGGATACACTGCGTGACTCCTCCATTTTTGGGGAACCATCGTATAACTTCATCAGATCTTTTTCTTCGCTTTCCGGCGCGTCGTCTTTTTTGACCGGCACAATACTGCGCAGCGCCAGTGAAATCTGGCCCAGCTCTGTGGCAATCGCCACACGCTCGGCCTCTTCCGGTGTTACCTCCAGCGTCACCGTTTTCGCAAGGATCGCCTTATTTTCAGGATTGTCCAGCGACTGATCGACGGCGAGCACGCGAATATCTTCCACAAAGGTCTGGCTGATCACTTCTTCGTCATTACCCGAACCGTTGGTACGCAGCTTACGCGTGACGATGAGGTCTACCCGGTCACCCGGTGAAATGAAACCAGCATTGCCCGAAGTGGCATTCACCGACACCGACACGGCCCTGCGACCCGGCTCGAGCACAGCAGACATGAACCCGCCCTCGCCCGATTTCATCACCATATCCGTTGTCAGCATCTCTCCGCCCCGCAGGTTGCGGCGGATAACCGCTCCGGACAAACTGTTCAGCGAGGTGTTGGTCTCACGTATATGGAGTGTGGTAAGGCCTTCTTCGGTTTTGGGATCCTGCCAGCTCACATCACGGCTGATATCCAGGAAGTCCCCCGCTACCAGGTCATTGTTGGCCACCAGCACGCGGTTGCTGATCTCTTTTTCCACCAGTGCCGCCTGGTCAGAACTGGACATGCGCTTATATACGGAGATGGCACCAAAAGCGACAATTACGCCGGCGACAGCAATCAATATCAGACGTCCTTTTGATTCCATAACTCTTACTTACACGAATTTCATCCCGATAATAACGATTTTATACTTAAGAAAGCGTTAAGTGTTGTTGCAAAAAAACATCAGTAAGTCAGGGCGTTATTCGGTAAAAATCTAAACAAGTTTTAACCAATTATGCACTACATTTACGCAAACTATGTGATGCGATTTTATAGGTATAGGTTACGCGCAACTCATGGATAACCATGCAATGCGTGATATAATGTGCTATGACACAGTTTATGCAGGTGAAACGGCAATGATCCAACAGATCGAGTTGGTAGAAAAAGTGAAGACGTATGATCCCGGGGCAGATACAGACCTGCTCAACCGGGCGTACCTTTTTGCAATGGAAGCGCACAAAACCCAGAAACGTGCGAATGGCGACCCCTATTTTTCCCACCCGGTGGAAGTGGCATACAAGCTGACTGATTTCAAGCTGGACGTATCGTCGATCGTCACTGCCCTGCTGCACGACACCGTGGAAGATACCGACGTTACGCTGGAGGAGATAAACGAAAAGTTCGGCCCCGAGATCGGCACGCTGGTCGATGGGGTGACCAAACTGTCGCGGCTGGAAGGCAAATCCGAGCACTTGAAACAGGCGGAGAATTTCCGCAAGCTACTGATCGCCATGTCGCAGGATCTGCGTGTGCTGCTGGTCAAGCTCGCCGACCGCCTGCATAACATGGAAACGCTGCATCACATAAAAAACAAGGACAAGCGCCAGCGCATAGCACGCGAGACCGTGGAAATTTATGCCGCTCTGGCCGAACGTATCGGCATGCGCAGTATCAAGGAAGAACTGCAGGATCGTGCGTTCGCCGAACTGTACCCCGAAGCGCGTGACTCGATCATCAAGCGCCTCTCGTTCCTGCGTGAAGAAGGTCAAGCCGAGGTGGATAAGGCCATCGAGGTGATCCGCGACAAGCTGACCGAAGCAGGTATACAGAATGTGGAACTATCCGGCCGTGAGAAAAAGCCCTTCTCCATCTGGAAGAAAATGGAAACCAAGAACGTCACATTCGAGCAGCTGTCTGATATCGTGGCGTTCCGCATCGTGGTCGATACCATACCGGACTGCTACCATGCGCTGGGAATCATTCACGCGCAGTGGCATACCATCCCGGGTTATTTCAAGGACTACATCTCCACACCCAAACCCAACGGCTACCAGTCGCTGCATACAGCCATTATTGGCCCGAACCAGCAGCGCGTGGAAATACAGATCCGCACGCGCGAAATGCACGACATCGCTGAATACGGCTTGGCCGCGCACTGGGCATACAAACAGGGCGGGAAGCCCAAAGACGGCAAGCAGTTCCGCTGGATACGTGAGCTGCTGCAGATTCTTGAGAAGTCCGATAACCCGGAAGAATTCCTCGAAGACACCAAGATGGAAATGTATCAGGATCAGGTGTTCTGCTTCACCCCCAAAGGCGATGTACTGGCCTTCCCACGCGGGGCCACTCCGGTGGACTTTGCCTATGCCGTGCATTCGCGCGTGGGCGATACCTGCGTGGGCGCCAAGATCAACGGCCGTATCGTACCGCTGCGCACCCAGCTGAAGAATGGGGACCAGGTGGACATCATCACCAGTAAAACGCAAACCCCCTCTCCCAGCTGGGAGCGCTTCGTCATCACCGGCAAGGCGCGCGCCGAGATACGCAAATACATGCGCACTCAGCAACGTAGTGAATATATCGCGCTGGGTCGCGCCGTACTTACCAAAACCTTCAAGCAGGAAGGCGAGGATTTCAACGAAAAGCTGCTCGAACCGCACCTGCCGCACTTCAATAAAAAAGAGGTTGAAGACCTTTTGTCAGATGTCGGTGAAGGCCTGATCTCGCGCCAACAGGTGGCAGAGATAGCACTGGGGCTGAAAAAGACGGCTGACAGCAAGAGCAAATCGCCCTCCATGCTGTCCAGCCTGTCAAACCCGTTCCGCAAAAAGAAAACCGATAACAACGCCATGCCGATCCGTGGACTGGTGCCAGGCATGGCTTTGCATTACGCCGGCTGCTGCCACCCGATCCCCGGTGACCGTATCGTCGGCATCGTCACCACCGGCAAAGGCATCACCATACACACGCTGGAATGCGAAACGCTGGAAAATTATTCCGATTCGCCGGAGCGCTGGATCGATGTGGCATGGGAACGCGATAACCCAGAAAACCGCCATGTGGGCCGCATACGCGCGCATGTCAGCCACGAGCCTTCTGCACTGGCAACGGTGACCAATATCATTGCCAAGGAAAATGGCAATATCAGCAACCTCAAGATCACCAACCGCTCCAGCGATTTCTTCGAGATATTGCTGGATATAGAGGTGAAAGACATCCGCCACCTCAACAACATCATCGCCGGGCTACGCAGCAAGGAAGTGGTGCAAAGCGTAGAACGTTACCAGACGTAATAATGCTTATTTAATATCGCGTGTGTTAATAATAACGCTATATTCTGACAACTCGACAGGTATTACTTATGATTCAAGACATACGACTCGGCGTGAATATCGACCATGTGGCGACCGTGCGCAATGCGCGCGGCGGCGAGCATCCCTGCCCCGTGCGGGCAGCACTGATCGCCATGGAGGCCGGCGCAAACAGCATCACCGCACACCTGCGCGAAGACCGCCGCCATATCCGTGATCATGATATCGAACGCCTGAAACATGAAGTGCCGTTGCCGCTGAACCTTGAAATGGCAGCCACCGATGAAATGCTGGAAATCGCACTGAACATAAAGCCGCATGCAGTGTGCCTGGTACCAGAAAAGCGCGAGGAGCTGACCACAGAAGGCGGGCTGGATGTGGCAGGCATGGAAAAGAAACTGCTGCCATTCGTTGAAAAACTGCATGGCGTAGGCATTATCGTATCGCTATTCATCGAGGCCGATCACGATCAGGTACATGCGGCACACCGGCTGGGTGTACATGCGATTGAGCTGCACACCGGCACCTATTGCCACCTGCTGGGCAAAGCGCGTGATGCTGAATATATGCGTCTGTCCGAGGCCGCTATGCTGGCGCGGGGGTTGGGACTGGAAGTGCATGCCGGTCATGGACTGAACTATGATAATGTAGGACTGATCGCCGCTATACCTGAAATCACCGAGCTTAACATCGGCCATTTTCTGATCGGCGAAGCGATGTTCGTTGGCCTGGCAGAAGCGGTGAAAAAAATTAAACAGGTGATCCAGCGCGAACGTAAACAAGCGGCGCAAGGCACTAGCCCGAAAGACAGGAAGCACGCCTCGTGATACTGGCCACCGGCATCGACCTGACCGACATACGCCGCATCGAGCAGACACTGGCGCGTTTCGGCGCTCAGTTCGAGAACCGTGTGTTCACTAAAGCCGAACAGGAAAAAGCGAAAAGTCGCGCCGAAGCAGGCATACAAACCGTAGCCGCCACCTACGCCAAGCGCTTTGCCGCCAAGGAGGCCTGCATCAAGGCGTTGGGCATGAAAGGCATCAACTGGCTGGACATGGAGGTATCCAACGCCGATAACGGCGCCCCTTCCCTGACATTGCACGGTGAGGCAAAACAATACCTGCAAAGGCTGACACCCGAAGGGCACCGGCCTGTATTGTTTTTAAGCCTGACCGATGCCTACCCCTATGCGCAGGCGCAACTGATAATAGAGGCACAAAGACCATGACAAAAACCGTACTGATCACCCGGGCACGTGGCGATGAGAATGAATTCACAGAGGCTTTGCACGAACTGAACCTGAACGTGATCCACGAGCCGATGACCGACATACTGCTCATCCACACTGCACGCACCGAGCTGGAACAGGCGCTGTCCGAAAACCCTAGCGCCGTGCTGCTGACCAGCCGCCATGGCGCACGCGCACTGGCTGCCCTCAGTACCATCCGTGACTTGCCCCTGCTATGTGTAGGCGAATCCACCGGCAAGATCGCCGAATCACTGGGATTTACCCGTGTCACCGTCACCGGCCAGGATGTCGATGGCATGATCGATTATATCCTGTCGGCCTATGACGACGAGGCAAGCTTCGTATATCCATCTGCCGAACACATACGCACCGATCTTGGTGAAGCACTCGCCCCGCACGGCATGCAGACCGTGCGCGTGGTGGCATACGAGGCGCGACAGGTCGATGGACTGTCTGACACGCTGAGCCAGCACCTGCGTCAGGGCCATGTCGACGTGGTGACATTCCTCTCGGCGCGCACGGCGTCCATATTCGAGCAACTTGTCGGCAACGCAGGAATTGCAGCGCAGCTGGCCAAAATGACCGCCTGCTGCATGAGCGAGGCAATCGCTGCGCAACTGGATACGGGATTATGGCGTACGGTCGTCAGCGCCGATCAACCAACACTTGCATCTTTGGCATTGTGCGTGGATAATGCCTGCAATGACCGAAGAAAATCTGGATAGCTACTCCAACGACGAGCACAGCAGACAGCCCCGCCCAAAGTCATCCGGCGGGTTGCGCCGTATGGCTATCACCCTTCTGGTATTGTTCTTCGCATGGATGTTGTTTGCACAGATAGCACCGCGCCTGACGCTGCCGATGACCGAGCAGGCCAACAAACCGCAGCCCGTCCGGCCGGATGCCCCGCCGCCGCCGCACTTCGATGGCGGCCCACTGCAAATTCGTATGGAAGCGCTGGAAAAGGAATTACAGGAACTGCGCGCCCATCAGGTGGACGATCCACAGGAAACCGAACGCACCATCGCACGGCTGGAGCAAGCGGTCAAAACGCTGCAGGACCAACCGGTCGGCAAGCTGGAAGAGCTTATCAACCAGCAGCAACAAACCATTGCCAGCCTGGAAGAAAAACTGCAGCGCATGGAACGTGATACCGGCAGCCACCTTGCGGGCATGACCGCGCTCACTCAGATGCGTGAAGCGATCGTGCGCGGCGAGCCGTTCACCTATGAGATCAAACGCCTGAAACAAATGACACGCCTGCGCCCCGAGGTGGATGACATGCTGGTGCCACTTGGTTCATTGGCAGCAAATGGCGTTGCAACGCAAGCCCAGCTGGAGGAAACATTTGAGAAAACGGTGCCGTATGCTTTGTCGCCGGATACCCAGCCAGATTCGCTTATGGCCAACTTGAAATCGCTGGTTAGTATACGTAAAACCGGCACGCCCGTAGGCAGTGATGACGACGCTATCATCGCACGCGCCGAAACCGCGCTGAAAGAAAACCGCGTGCAGGCCAGTATCAACATACTCAAAGAATTATCGCCCGGCGCTGCCACGGCGTTTGCCGACTGGAAAACCGCAGCGCAACAACACATCCTGAGCCGTGAAGTGCTCGATGCGCTGGAAATAGCACTGGTGCGCAAGGATGCCCCGGCCAGCACAGATGATACAAACGCATCTGCCGATAAGGAAGCGCCACCTGCGCGCAAAAAGCACAAACGCCGGCGCATTCCGCGTGAACGTGCGACGCAACCGGATGGCGTGATACATGATTAACCTGCTACTGTTCATCCTTGCGCTTGCATGCTTCGGCCTGGCAGCCGCATGGATGGCGGAAAACCCCGGCAACGTAACGATCTACTGGTTAGACTGGCGTATCGACACCAGTATGGGCTTTCTGGTTGCTGGCACTATTGCAGCCGGCGTTGTTATAGCACTGCTGTACCTGTTGCTGCGCGCCATCATCAAAGGCCCCGGCGCGCTGTCTACGCGCAGCCAGCTGACCTCGCATAAAAAGGCAATAGCCGAACTCACCTACAGCGTGGCATCGCTGGCCGCGAGCGATACGAAAAATGCACAGTTGCATGCCAAGAAGGCTGAAAAGCTGCTGGGAAAAAGCCCGATCACGCTGCTGCTTTCGGCACAGGTGGCGCGCCAGCAGGGCAACGACTCCCAGACGCGCCTGCTGCTGGAACAGTTGCTGGATTTCAAGGAGACAGAATATCTCGCCGCGCGCTCCTTGAGTGAGTCGGCCAGCAAGCAGAAATTATTGCCGCGCGCCCTGACACTGGCCAAACGTGCCCAACACGTCAACCCGTTCGATGCCGATGCAGTGCGCTCGGTGATCAGCCTGCAGCTTCAGCTCGGAGAGTGGGATCAGGCGATGCGCACGATACTGAAGCATGGCCGCAAGACCGATATGTCGCGCGCTGTCATCAAACGGTTGCAGGGTATTACCCACATGCTGCATGCACAGGCGGCGATACGGGGAGATAACCGTGAAGCTGCCGCCATCTACGGTAAGAATGCGCTCAAAACCCTGCCGGATTTTGTCCCGGCCCAGTTACTGGCCGCCGACGCCTACACCATGGCCGGCCTGAAAGACAAGGCTGTGCAGCTGATGAAAAAATCCTGGAGGGCCGGACATCATCCACACATCGCAGAAAAACTCAAATATCTGACCGCGGGCGAGCCAAAAAAATACGCCAAACTGCTGCAGGATATCGCCCAGCACCGCGGTGGCGCTACACCGCTGTATCAGTGCACGACCTGCGGTCACAGCCAACCGGCATGGGATGCATTCTGTCCGTCGTGCAACGGGTTTGATACATTGGTGTAGACTTTTTATTGTTCCCGCAAGAAATTTACTGATTTTTGCATGGAACACACTCATTGCTGACTCGCGCTCCTGCGCTCAATTAACAAATACGCGTTGTCAGCAAACAACGCGAGCCATCAGCCCGCGAAGCGGCACCGCATGTGAGCGCAAGCAGGCGCGAACGGTGGCAGCGTATACGTTACAATTGCGGACTTATTTGTGGATCGGGCAGGATTTCCTGTGCTGAACCTGATATAGCCTCGCCTTCGGCCCGTTCCTTTTTCACTTCTTCCGGTATAGCATCAAACACCGGATCGGCTTTTTTCAACCGGTCTTCGGGTGTGATCCGGTCGGTCTTTGGCAAGTGTGGCACCGGCTCGGTCTTCACTACGGCCACCGCTATCGGAGCACTCCCCTGATAGCCCACCAGACGAGCCTCCCAACCCGGCATAGGCGCCGGATAGCAGACGATATCCTGCATCACCGCATAACAGTACGACGGGGCAATGGCATGTTCATTCTTTACACGCTCCTTGGCTGGGTCGTAGAACCACCACTCTTTGAGCTTACGCGAATTATGGCGCACATTATCACGCACATTGGTGGCAGTACGCTTGGCGCTATCTTTTAGGCTGGGTGGCACGGCATCGCGGTAGGTCTGCGGATCTTCCAGATCCTCTGCATCTACCTCTTCCAGTTCATCGCCATACAGCGCATAGGTGACCGCACTGCCGATGGCAATATCGCTCGGCGGTATACCGCAGCCAGTCAGCATCATAAATGGTAAAACATAGTAAGCTCGCACGGGCTAACCTCATGTGTTAATACCCGTTTAGTAGCAAACTTTATGCCAAAGAAGTTAATATTGTTACCCTCGCCTTGCGTGGGGATGACATTAAGAAAGTTTCTTCTTCAAAAAAATAGGCTGGCATAAATAGAACATTTATACCAGCTTATTAATTCACCCATGATCTGCCAGCTTATTAATACGGAAATGATAGAGGTGGGCGAATCATGGCATCAGGGTTTTTTGGGTCGCGTATCCATCTGCCACTACAACCTAATGCCGCCCATTGCTCCCTCATAGTTCTTAAACTAGTTCTTATATTGTCAATTAGCGCTCGTAATCTTGCCACATCTGGATGATTCGGATTGTAGAGAAGCAATTCGTTCATTTCAGCAAGTTTAGCAAGATATATCCGTTCCGTAGACAGAATGTCATGTAAAAGACGCCAACAGTTTGGATGTGCATACTCATCACCTTGAATATCTTGCTCGAATCCTGCCATAGATACGTCTGCTAACGTATCATGAGTGAACTGTAAAAATGTCAATCCGGCAATGGCAGCCAATAAAACCAGTTTCTTCATATAAAACCCCTGTTTTTTTATATCTGAGACTTACAGATAACACTTTAGCACATAAACAAATAATGAAAATTAATATCTTGTTAATCTTTTGTTACAAAAACATTAATAATTGCATGGTTACTGTCATTCTTCTGACATAATCCCCCTTACCGCAAGAGCGAGAGGGTTTAAGAAAGCTTTTTCTTCAGCAGGTCGTTCACTGCTGCCGGGTTTGCCTTGCCACCGGATACCTTCATCACCTGACCGACGAAGAACCCGAACAGCTTGTCCTTACCGCTTCTGTACTCGGCCACTTTGTCGGGATTTGCCGCCATCACCTCGTCGATAACTTTTTCAATCGCACCTAAATCGGTGACCTGCTTCAGGCCCTTCTCTTCCACGATAGTGCCCGCATCCTTACCGGACTCTATCATCATATCCAGCACATCTTTGGCGATCTTGCCGGAAATGGTGTTGTCCTCGATCAGCGCCAGCAGGCCGCTTAGCTTGTCAGCACCGACAGGCGAATTTTCAATATCCACGCCCAGCTTGTTCAGGCGGCCGAATAGCTCGCCGGTCATCCAGTTGGCGGCCAGCTTGGGATTGTGCTTTTTGGCCAGCGTTTCGTAATATTCGGTGTAGTTCTGCTCAGATACGATGACCCCGGCATCATACGCCGACAGCTCGTATTCATCGATATAGCGCTGTTTCTTCTGGTCGGGAAGTTCCGGTAAGGTAGCCTTCAATTCATCGACAAAGCCCTGCTCCAGCTCAAGCGGCAACAGGTCGGGATCGGGGAAGTAGCGATAATCCATCGCATCTTCCTTGCTGCGCATGGTGCGGGTTTCGCCCTTGGCTGAATCGAACAGGCGCGTTTCCTGGTCGATAGTACCACCTGACTCCAGAATGTCGATCTGGCGCATGGCCTCGAACTCGATGGCTTTATGCAGAAAGCGAATGGAGTTGACGTTCTTGATCTCGCAGCGCGTGCCGTACTCATCGCCGGGGCGCCGCACCGATACGTTGGCGTCACAACGCAGGTTGCCTTTTTCCATGTCACCATCACAGCTATTGATATAGCGCATGATGGAGCGCAGTTTTTTCACATAGGCAGCCGCCTCGTCCGCCGAACGCATGTCCGGCTCCGACACGATCTCCATCAGCGTGACACCGGCACGGTTCAGGTCGATGAAACTTTTGTCCGGCGCGTATTCATGCAGGCTTTTACCGGCATCCTGCTCGAGGTGGATGCGCGTGACGCCAACCCTTTTTACCGAACCATCTGGCATGTCGAGCAGCACTTCGCCCTTGCCCACGATAGGATCAAGAAACTGCGATATCTGGTAGCCCTGCGGCAGGTCTGGGTAGAAATAATTCTTGCGGTCGAACACGCTTTTCAGGTTGATCTGTGCATTGATGGCAAGCCCCGTGCGTACCGCCTGACGGATGGATTCCTTGTTGATGACCGGCAGCATGCCCGGCATACCCGCATCGATGAACGATACGTTGTCGTTCGCCTCAGCGCCGAACGCGGTCGGTGCGCCAGAGAACAGCTTGGAGTTACTGGTCACCTGCGCGTGGATCTCCAGCCCGATGACCATTTCCCAATCGCCTGTGTTGCCTTTAAGTAGCTGTGCCATGTCCTAGTCTTCCAGATAGAATGTAATAGTGGTGACCACACGGATCTTTTTGTTGATCGCATAGGTGTGGTCTTCATATTCGTTGCGGGCATCGCGGGCGGAA
>JBFWQQ010000057.1:0-11190 GCA_050249355.1 Alphaproteobacteria bacterium
CGCGGCGTGGATGAAAAAGGCGCTAAAGCCGTCGGTAAGCGCGCTATTTTCGGCCATGCACGCCTTGCCGTGGTCGATCCGGAAAATGGCATGCAGCCGATGAGCAACACCGATGACACGGTATGGGTGACCTTCAACGGCGAGATTTATAACTATGTGGAACTGCGCGAAGAGCTGAAGGCTAAAGGCTATAAATTTAAATCCCGCTGCGATACCGAAGTGCTGGTGCATCTGTGGCGCGAAGAAGGTGAGGCCATGCTGCAGCGTTTGATTGGTATGTTTGCCTTTTGCATCTGGGATACCAAGCTGGATAAAGGCATTCTGGTACGCGACCGGCAAGGCATCAAGCCGTGTTTTATTACCCAGTACAATGGCGGCTGGGCCTTTGCCAGCGAGATGAAGGCGCTGTTCGAGCTGCCGGGCCTGACGCCGGAAATAAACCCAGAAGCGCTCAAAGATGTTTATGCCTTCAATTATTGCCCGCCGCCGCAGACCTGCTTTAAAGGTGTTAAGCACTTAGAGCCGGGTACGTATCTGCTCTTTGAGGGGGACAAAGCGCCGCAGCACAAACGCTACTGGGACTGGCCGTTTGCCGCTGAAAAGCAAACGCCCAGCCTAGAAGAATTTGAAGCATTGGTGGATGATGCCGTGCGTATGCAGATGCGCTTCGATGTCGATGGTGGCATGTATTTATCGGGCGGCGTGGATTCGTCGGTGGTGGCGTATCACCTGAAAAAACAATGGAACCGCGATGCGATCGATGCCTTCGGCCTCAACTTCCCCAATCAGGAATATTCCGAATATCAATTCTCCGAGCAGGTGGCAGGGCTTCTTGGCATCCATTTGCAGGAAGCGCGCATCCTGCCGGATATGATCCCCGATATTGCAAACAAGGTGGTCTACCACGCCGAGCAGCCGCATGGCGATTTTTCTTTTTTCCTGTTTTACCTGCTGGCGCAGCGTGCCAACAAGGATGGCCGCATCGTGATGTTCACCGGCGACGGGCCGGACGAAGCCATGGCCGGCTTCCGCCATAACGAGAACTACCTGCAGGGCCAGACGCGTATGAATTTTTCGCTGGCAAAATACTTTGATGTGATTTGCTACATGGATACCGCCACCCGCCAGCGCCTGCTGAACCCGGATTTTGAGCGCAACACCCACGACCCGGTGCAGCGCTTTGAAGAAATACTGGCGCCGTACCGCGAGCTGGAGCCTGTCGAGCAGATTGTAGCCTATGAATGCACCAGCCTGATGCCGGGCAATAACCTGGTGAAAGGTGACCGCATGGGCGCGGCATGGTCCACCGAAGGGCGTGGCCCGCTGATCGACCACCGCATTAGCGAGCTGTTCATCAGGCTGCCGGTGAACCAGAAATTCCGTGACGGTGTGGGTAAGTATTACCTGAAACATTACGCGGCCACCAAGTTCCCACATGATTTAATCTTCAAGAAGAAATCCATGCCCACCCTTCCGATCGGCGAGTGGATCAAAACCACGCTGTATGAATGGGCGCACGATACCCTTGCGCGCGTGGATGAAAACTATATGAATAAGAAAGAAATTATGAACATGCTGGCCGAGCACAAGGCGGGCACGCACAACCACACGCGGTCCTTGCGCACACTGGTGATGAGCCAGCTATGGATCGAGCAGTGTGTGAAAGTCCATTCGCAAAGCAAAGCCGCTTAAACAGGAGACAACATGACAAAAGACCTAAGCGAGATCGCACGCGCCAAGAAGATCAATTATTTCCTGGTCAGTTTCACCGACCTGTTCGGGGTGATGCGCTCCAAACTGGTGCCGGCGCATGCCATCGCATCGGCGCAGAAAAGCGGTGCCGGTTTTGCCGGTTTTGCTACCCATCTGGACCTGACTCCTGCTGACCCGGACATGTTTGCCATGCCCGACCCGGACAGCCTTATACCCCTGCCGTGGCGGCGCGATGTGGCGTGGGTGGATAGCGACCTGTTCGTGGATAACAAGCCGCTCGAACATGCACCGCGCCGCGTGTTGCAGAACCTTATGGCCAAGGCCCAAAAAGCCGGGTTTGAATTCAAGACCGGGGTGGAGTGCGAATTTTTCCTTCTCGATGCGGAGGAAGATAGGATATCCGACGCGCACGATACGCAGGTAAAACCGTGCTACGACCAGCACGCGCTGATGCGCCGCTATGAGGTGATCGCCAAGATATGCGATATGATGCACGAGCTGGGCTGGGGCCCGTACCAGAATGACCATGAGGATGGCAACGGTCAGTTTGAAATGAACTGGGCTTATGCAAACTGCATGACCACGGCCAACTGTCATGCGTTTTTCAAATTCATGGTACGCTCGGTGGCCGAGCAGCACGGGCTGCGTGCCACTTTCATGCCCAAGCCGTTTTCCGGACTTACCGGCAATGGCTGTCACATGCATCTCTCGTTGTGGGACAGCAAGACCGGCAGGCAGAATCAATTTGTCGATGCTAAAGGTGAGATGGGCCTGTCGCAAACCGCCTATCACTTCCTTGGCGGCGTGCTGAAGGAGGCCTCTGCGCTGTGCGCCATCACCAACCCGACCGTGAACAGTTATAAGCGCATTAATGCGCCGGGCACTGTGTCCGGCTCGACATGGGCGCCTAATACCATTTCCTACACCGGCAATAACCGCACGCACATGGTGCGCATCCCCGATTCCGACCGTCTGGAGATCCGCCTGCCGGATGGCGCGGCCAACCCCTATCTGCTGCCGGCGGTGGTGTTGGCGGCAGGGCTGGATGGTATGAGCAATAAAACCGATCCCGGCAAGCGGCTCGACATCAATATGTACGAAAACCCGCCCAAGAATGTGAAACGCCTGCCGCAGACGCTGCACGAAGCGCTGGGCAACCTCGATAAGTCAAAGGTGCTGCGTGCGCAGATGGGCGATGCATTTGTCGATAGCTATGTGAAGCTGAAGATGACAGAATGGAACCGTTACCTTGGCAGCGTTTCCGATTGGGAGCGGGAAACATATTTAAGTATATAACATCAGGAGGTCTTATGCGTTTATGGGGTTATACTGTTGCCAGTCTGCTGATACTGGCGTGTGCTGCACAGGCGCAGCAGCCGGATGCGCTGGAACAGAAGCGGCAGGAGTTGCTGAAATCATCCGGGAACATGGCAAGCGGCGGATTGTCGATGGAAAATATCAAAGCGATGCAGGCACTTTCACAATGCATAGAATCCAAGGTTGGAAAAAAGGGGTTTGCCCGTATCGAAGCAGAAGGAAAAAAACAGAAACTGGCGATTGATGCATTGTGCAAGGAAGGCAAGAAAGACGAAGCTATGGCGGCGCAGCATAGTTACGCTGCCAAGATAGCGCAATCGCCGGAGTATAAAGCCATGCATGAATGCAGTCGTAAATATAAAGAGCTGTTTGAAGGCCCTATGGGAGCGAATTATAAGGCGCAGATGAAGCGTGCCATACCAAAAGAGCAGGATGATATCTGCGCTTAGAAGGTGCGTGAAGCATCGGTACGGTACTTGTGAGGGGGTGCATGAAAACATCAGGCTTCACGTTGGTCGAATTATCTATTGTGCTGCTGATCGTTGGCCTGATCGTCGGGGGTATTGTAATGGGGCAGGCGCTTATTCATACAGCTGAAATCAACCAGCAGGTCAGGCAGTTGCAGGAGTATGAGGTAGCGGTTTTCACATTCCGCAACAAGTATGCTGCGTTGCCGGGCGATATGCGTGATGCAACAGCCATATGGGGAGCTAACGCGTCTTGCCCGGTGCATGTGGTGGGCGGTGACGGGACGTGTGATGGTAACGGTGATGGCAGGGTTTTTTCTATGGCGCTGCTGGAGAGCCTTTATTTCTGGGATCATCTGGTACATGCCAACTTGATACCGTATGATATGAACGATATCAGTGCCGATGGGCAACCCAACCTTAAATTATTTTTGTCATATGCGACTGCGATGACTTATATAACCGGACTGGTGAACGGTTTGGCGGTAAGCTGGCAAATTACAGCTTTGAATGATTCTATTGAAGACATGTACCGGGTGGACTTAAAAATTGACGATGGTACGCCCAATGGCGGTCGTATGGTAACAACAGATGAGGGTGATCCCGAAAACTACTGCCATGATGCAACCAGCTATTTTCAGATTCCTTCACTCGACCCCGAATGGATTTGTGAACCCTATTATCGGTTGAGCAAATAACTTGACGGTATGTGACCTCTCATCTTACCGGGAAAGCCGCTTCGTGTTCCGTATGGATTTATAATATCTCTGTACGTATATATTGCGGCAGGTTGATCCTGGCAGTGCATCTGATATGAAACCAACAATGCAATACATTCAGCCCACAGCACCTGCGGACGCACGCCGCATACAGAACGAACTGCGCGAGCAGCTGCATATTGCTGATGAAATGGGGGCGGTACGGTTGATTGCTGGCATAGATGTAGGATACGACAAGCGCAACAACCAAGGACGTGCATCTATTTCACTGATACGACCGGATGATCTGACAGTACAGGGCCATACAGTGGCGCAGGCGGAGGTATTATTCCCCTATGTCCCGGGCTTGCTGTCGTTTCGTGAATTGCCAGTTATCCTTAAGGCTCTTCAACAGCTTCGCCAAACACCGGATTTATTCATGGTGGACGGGCAGGGCATTGCGCATCCGCGCCGTATGGGTATTGCAGCGCATCTTGGGCTGGTGATGGATATGCCCAGCATTGGGGTTGCTAAATCCCGACTGACTGGTAGCTATGATGAACCGGCAGATGAAAAAGGTGCCACCAGTCTTCTAATGGACAAGGGCGAGCGCATCGGCACCGTACTGCGCAGCAAGAAAGGCTGCAAGCCCTTGTTCATTTCGCCGGGGCACAGGGTTGGTCATGATACGGCACTGAAAGTGACGCTTGCATGTCTGACGCGTTATCGTTTGCCTGAACCTACGCGTATTGCCGACAAGCTATCGAAAACCGGCAGCCGATCGGATGAGCATTACAATAGCTTCCTGCAATCCTAATGGCATCTTTATCCGGGTTGTTCTAAGACCCTATGCTCGATGGGGACAACGCAAAACCATTAGGAAAGTTAATTATGAAAAAATTATTGTTCGGCACCGCTTTGGGTGTCATGTGCTGCATGGCTCCCGCCATGGCTGCAAATCAATCCGGCAACTCACCCTTTACCGGCCTTTATGTGGGTGCCTATGGTGGCTACGACTGGAGCGATGCCGATACTACCGTGGCTGGTTTTAACCCTGATCTTGATGGCTGGGATGGCGGTTTCTTTGCCGGCTACCGTCTGGATTCACTGATGCGTAACAATGACATGGGCTTTAACGCAGCGATCGAGGCGTTTTATGGCTGGTCGAATTCGGATGACTCTGTCGGCGCCTTATATCTTGAAAAAGAAGACGAATGGGGTGTGTCGTTCCGTCCGGGCCTGTCATTCATTGAAGATTATACTTTTGGTGCAAGCCCATATGCCATCTTCGGCTACCGTAACACCGAATACCGCGCCTCTG
The DNA here is from genome assembly GCA_050249355.1 of Alphaproteobacteria bacterium. Lineage (GTDB taxonomy): Bacteria > Pseudomonadota > Alphaproteobacteria > Rickettsiales > SXRF01 > CAZAQK01. The sequence continues at coordinate 5,517 of JBFWQQ010000057.1, forward strand.
CCGGCGCACTTACCGGAACCGAGGATTACGATGGCTTCGAACTGGGTATAGGTGCGCAACTGTTAGCGCACGGCAATATAGGGTTGCGACTGGAATATGCCCACGTATGGTACAGTGAAGAAAATGGTATAGATCCGGATTCAGACAATGTGCGCCTGGGTTTAAGCTACCACTTCTGATACGAATTATTCTTCCCCGCTCACAGCCCGCCACCCGGCGGGCTTTTTTTTACAGTTACGTTAATTCCACGTATGGAATATGAAAAATGCTCCGGCTGCAATCAGAGCGAAACCAATGGCATGGTTCCATGTTAGCGGCTCTCCAAGATAAAAGATGGAAAAAACTGCAAATACCGTGAGTGTAATAACTTCCTGAATGGTTTTTAATTCGGCGGCGCTGAAATACCCATGGCCGATGCGGTTGGCAGGAACCTGCAGGCAATATTCGAACAGGGCAATGCCCCAGCTGATAATGATCACAAGCAGTAGCGGCGCAGATTTGAACTTCAGGTGGCCATACCATGCGATGGTCATGAAGATGTTGGAAAGTACCAAAAGGCCGATGGAGACAACGGGTACGGGAAGGGTAATCATAAAATACCTGTGTGTTGGTTTGGCAGGATACGTAACAATACTGACTGATAAAAGCTATCACAATACTGGATGGAGGGTGCCCATGACAGCACGGGTCATAATCAGCTTTGCTTGCTGCATAGCACAGTATAAGCTGTATTGTAGTGGGAATAGGGTGCATAGGTGACCATCAGAAAATCTATAAACTATGTGGGAGGGATCCTTGCATTCGTTGCCGGGGCAATAAATGCGGGCGGATTTTTTGCTGTAGGCCATTACACTTCGCACATGACAGGAATCGCATCATCGATTGCGGATCACATTGTTGTGAATAACGTGGAAGCAGCCCTTCTGGCAGCAGGGTTTATTATTGTTTTCATATCAGGTGCGGCCACCACGTCATTGATCGTGCATCATGCCCGCACACATAGATTGCCCAACGAATATGTTCCTGCGTTGATACTGGAAAGTATACTGTTGCTGGTGTTTGCCTTGGGCCACTATGAAAGAGTTGGCGCCATGCCATTCTGGGAAACGTACTCTGTGTTGCTACTTTGTTTTATCATGGGATTGCAGAACGCGATCATCACTAAAATATCGAACGCCCGCATACGAACTACGCATATTACCGGTCTGGTTACTGATATTGGTATTGGCATAGGCCGCTACCTACACCAATTTTTTTTCCGGGATACATTGCCCGCAGACCGCACCTATGATGTGGGGTTGTATGTGCTTCTCGTGCTGTCTTTTGTCGTGGGTGGGGTAAGCGGTGCATATGCATATCAGTTGCTGGGCTATCTGTTCACCGTGCCGCTGGTGCTGATAATGATGCTGTTGGCGGCCAGCCTTGTGCGGAATTAATGGCGGGGCGTAGCGAACGGATTTCGAACTTACGCACCAGATTTTGCAGAGATTGTTAGACACAAAATTAATTTTACAAGCAGCACGATTGTCCTGAAACTTTCGGAAATGTGCGTTTGAGATTCGAACCGATCTCAGCTCATAATTTTGAACCAATCCTTAACCGTAAGCTGAAGCCTAGAAATCTCATGTTCTTCTAATGGGCAACAATGTGCTATTGGGCTTCGAAGTGTGTTTAACAATTTAAGCACGCGCTGAACTGCTTCTTTTTTTGTAAACATATCTCCAAAAATTTCCCAGTTACAAACGATGATATCTGCAAGGTGGCCGAATGAAATGTAATCAATCAAATCATCGGAACGTACTGTTATAGCCTGCGTTAATTCGTTTTCTTGGCTTTGCCGTGCATATTCTCTAACTATTTGAGGAACTACTTCTTTGCCGTCTGTCTTTTTAGCATTCCACCAATCAGCGCCATGATTTTCTTGCAAACGTTGACTAATTAACCTTCTAATTGAAACCTCTAGACAATAAAAAAGTTCGTAGTGCTGAGCCATTCCAGCAGCTTCTTCTTTTATGTCCTTTTCGAAATCAACATACGTTGCTGAGGCGGGTTCTAATGGCTTCCTTACTCTACCAAGGTCAATATTATATTTCTTTTCAATTCGATCAAGGGCTACCTCGGCCATTTGATTGGCCATGCCAAAATTTCTAATAATATCTGCCGTTTTTTCTTTCATAGCTAACTGAGTAGCTTTGTTTTTAAGCTAGTAAAAATTGCGTCAAATACTTCTGGGTCTTTGGTTTCAGGCAAATTCAGATTGATGGTGTAAGATAAACTCATCCCTCTTTGGGCTGCAGGTTCAGGTATAGTTTGGCTTGGTACTGGAAGAATCTTATTTACTGGCTTAATTGCTTCCGACTCATTTTCATCCAAATCATCCTCTGTCTCATCAAAATTCGCAAACGCCTTCAGAGCATTATAAGTACCGACAATCGCCGTAACAGTACTTGAATCACTGGGATGTCCTGTAACCTGAATAACGGCATCTTTAAGTTTCTTGGTATCCAAATCATGCGCGTATTCACTGATGGAATAGAGTGGTGCATAGCCAGTTTTTATGGCCGTTGCCATAGCTGAAGCTCGCGTAGAAGAATTACGAAACTTTTTATATAATTCAGTGGGTGTTCCGTCAGAGGATATGAGACCAATTCTTTTCAAGAGAGGTATAAACGGTTTTGCGCTTCCACTGCCATACCCAAGTTTTGCAGCTTGAAAATCTTGAGTATACTTTGGAGGGGTCTGAGCCTCGATAATCTTGTTGAGGATCTTTGTTACCAAACCAGTTGAATTCATAAAAGGTAGGCTATCAGACATACAATCCTCCATTTTCGAACCTAATGAACGCCCGAGTGAGATTCGAACCCAGAGGATTCAAATCGCTTTTGTATCAAATGGCGGTGTGCGTTACGCCAACCTCTTGAAGTTTCTCTCGCAGAAGCCTGAGGTAGCCAGAACGCGCCCTCATTATTTATACACGCTGCGCCGCATTTGCAGTAAAGATTTTCAGAGGGCTGGTATCTTCCGTTAACTTATCGAATACGCATTTAGACTCTGAAAGTCGGTTGGCCTAAAACGAGTTTTTTTTACGCTGCCCAAACCAAGAGCCGTGTGAAGGTAATCATCGAACCAGTTCAGGACATCGGCAACGACCGCAGCGCAGGCGGCCTTGTCTGGCCCAGCAAAACGACTGCCAATAAGCCGTCCATCGTGGATTAGCTCGTTACGCATATTCTTGAAGTCGTTGCCAAGAACGCGGATTCTCTTATGGTTTGCTGCTGCCGTGACCCCAGGGTAATAGCGCAATCCTGCGTTGCCTTGCCGTGTAGCCTCGGTAGCCACGATAATTTGCAACAAAGTCGTAGTGCTGAGATAGAGGTCTTCCATTGACCAACAAGAAAGCGCATCCAGCCAATGATGGACAAGCAATCGAGCCTTTTCAGTTTGTCCTGCCTGCGGCCAATTCTGCACGAACGACTGAATCAGCGCGATAAATTCCGCTTCTAACGCAACTACTGGAGATGGCGGCCCCATGGCGCGGTCACGCGGCCAATGCTCCGATGGTTGCATTATCATGCATTCACTTCCTGGCGTCGAACGCTTGATGGTTACACTCAAGCCAGTTGCATAGGACGCAGCAAGTAGAATGGGTGTGATCTCATCGAATGCTTCGTCGACAGCCGCAGAACCCGCATCCATGCTGACCGGATGTTCAAGGATATAGGTTTCCACGCATTGTCCCTTACCGATTGCTTCCACGTCGGATGCAAAATTCTGGCCCTTCGTTAACGTCCATGTCCCGGATGGAAGCGGAAGATCGACCATTCCAGGATTGCCAGGAATAAGTAAATTGACGACACGAAAACACAGCATTCTTGCTCTCCAAGGAAATACATTATAATTCCGACCCGCTTGAGTCGAATGGACTATATAACGCCTGCATCGTTTTATGAACCTCTACCGTACTTCGGTCTGTAGCCCTGCTTTATCAAATTCCCGACACTCAAATCCACCGGCACGATTGGGATAGCCTAGCTGGTTAGAAATGATCCGTGTATTCCCGATCATCTGGTCGTCGCATTCATGCGTATGGCCGTACACCCACAGGCCCGGCTGGTACTTTTCGATGACGGCGGGCATGTCCAGGGAATTGAAGGCGGGCATCAATGCGCTACTTCCATACTGCGTCCTGGGGTTCACTGTCGGGGCATGATGTGTCACGACCACGCGCGGGCCGGTGAGATCGGCTTCGAACCAGGCCAGCAGCTTCTCCAAGAATACCGCATGCAGGCGGATGGTATCCTCCGGCCTTAAAAGCTTTCCCTTCGCGGCCATGATATAGCGGTAATCATTCATCTGCTGCTGCGCCGTCACCATTGCCCGCTGGTCGCCACCCGAAAAATCCGTCCACATGCTGCCGCCGAAGAAATGAACTCCGCCAATGCTGATTGCCTCGTCTTGCAACAACGTCACGTTCGAATGGTGTTCCGCCAGCCATTGCTTGAAGGCGGCATCGCCTTCCTGCATGGGCTGCTGCGTGTAATATTCATGATTGCCGGTGACGTACAGCACCGGCTTTTCCCAGCCGCGCAGGAACCGGTCGAGCGGAGCGAAATCCTTGAAGGTGATAATGTCGCCTGCGAGGATCATCACATCGGCATCGGACTCTGCCGGTGGCCGGAAGTCCGTTCCAAATTCGAGATGCAGGTCACTATAGCTGATGATTTTCATGTAGATTTTATAACAGCTCGTACCATCGATAGCCACCGTACTTGGTCGAAGAAACCGAGCATGCCTCCTGCAATCCATTGATGTCGCGCCGGGCGGTTTTGGCATGAACATGCCAGGTATCCACCAGATCCTCGGCACGCATCTTGTAGCCTTGTTGTAATTGCCCCAGGAACCATAGCTGACGCTGGTTCAACTGCACAGCTTTATGGGCATCTAGCCTGACCCGGATAAGGACAAATTTGTCCTTATCCATCGACAATTTATTCCACTTTTCCCACCGCTCGTCCAATCGGGAACGCATAGTTTCGACCACGCGCGCGCCGACCGCCTGGCGCCAGACGACACCCATGCCCATAAGCTCGCACACGGCCTGGAGCACTTCCGGATAATGGGATGCCAGCGTCAGCAAATGCCGAGATTTCGGAGCGTATTGGCCTTTGTACCATTTGCTGGCGGTCTTGGCCGGAATGCCCGTTACGCCCTCGATATGCTTGAGCGCGGCGCTGATGTTGGCGTGCTCCTGGCGGAGTGCGGCCGCGACGGATTTTGCAATCATCTCATCGGAAATAATGCAAGGAAAGTAGTGGTCTTTTTTCGTGGTGGGCATCGTTTGGCTCCCTTGTTAAGTTAACAAGAAAGCATTTGGCCGAATCTTCAGGCGACTGAGGAGCTGTAATTTATTGGATTCATTGTGAAAAAATCTCCCGTGTCACATGGCAGAAATGAGCAAACAGAGCCCCCCTCCCTGAGAGCGGCCATGTATGTGCGCATGTCGACCGACCATCAGAAATATTCCACCGAAAACCAGGCCGACGCCATCCTGGAATATGCGGTGCGCCGCAATATCGAAATCATCCAAACCTATACCGACTCAGGGAAAAGCGGTTTGAGCATTGATGGCCGCGACGCGCTGAAACAACTCATTGACGATGTGCAGTCTGGCCGC
>JBFWQQ010000058.1:0-11147 GCA_050249355.1 Alphaproteobacteria bacterium
ACGTTCTCGATGCCCTCGAGGCCGGGCGATGAATTGATCTCCAGCACTTTAGGCCCGCTGTTGGAGCGGATGATATCGACGCCTGCCACCTTCAGGTCCATGGCGCGCGCGGCGGTAACGGCAATGCGGCGTTCTTCCGCCGTGGTTTTCACGGTACTGGCGGTGCCGCCCAGATGCAAATTGGCGCGGAACTCGCCTTCGGCTGCCTGCCGCTGGATCGCGCCCACCACTTTACCATCGATGACAAAGCAGCGCAGGTCTTTGCCTTGCGCTTCCTTGATGAACTCCTGCACGAGGATGTTGGCCTGCAGGCTTTTGAATGCGTTGATCACGCTCTCGGCGGCACTGTTGGTGTCTGCCAGTACCACGCCTTTGCCCTGTGTGCCCTCGAGCAGCTTGATGACCACCGGCGCGCCGCCGACCATCTTGATGATCTCGGTGGTGTCGACCGGCGAATTAGCAAAGCCGGTGACCGGCATGGGGATACGGTGGTCGGTGAGTATTTGCAGCGAACGCAACTTGTCGCGCGAGCGGGCGACGGAATCGGCGTTGTTCAGACAGAACGCGCCGATCGACTGAAAATGCCGCGTGACCGCGCAGCCGTAAAAGGTCATGGACGGGCGGATGCGCGGGATGACGGCATCCAGCCCGGTGAGCAACTCGCCGCCACGGTAATGCACTTCCGGGTTGGTGGCGCTGATATTCATGAAGCAATGGCGTATATTGATGAAGCGTATGTGGTGGCCGCGCTCTTCGGCAGCTTCCATGATACGCTTGTTGGAATACAGGTCGGGGTTATTGGCCAGCAGCGCGATGCGCAGGCCACCTTTTTTCGGCTGCGCCAGCTTGTAATAGGTCTTTACCTGCTCGATGTCGCGCGAGCCGACGCAGAACGAGGTGTTGGGATCGATCAGTACACGCTCTTTCATCGCCTCGCGGCCAAGCAGCATGCGGTAGCCCATGGAGTCGCGGTTGGTGAGGGAGATTTCGATCTCCCAGCGTTCGCCGCCCAGTACAAGCTGGGTACGTATCACCGGGCGGCTTTCCTTTTCGCCGCTGGAACTGCGCACTTCACGCTTGTCGACCAGCAGGCCGCTACAGCTCTGGATGATCTTGCGGTTGTCCTGAATGGGGTGGATATCGAACAGCACATATTTTTTGCCGTCGCGGCTGATGGTCTGGATGTTGAACGCGTGCAGCGACGAAGTTTTCGCGCCGGTATCGATACGTGCCTTGATGGCGGGCAGGCCCAGCTCCGGCAGGTCGCACCATTCTTCTTTTCCAATTACGATCTTTTTGCCCATGGCCATATCCCGTGCAGTTTATTCTAAAGCCCGCACGCTAATGGAATTTTTCTTTAACATAAAGTGCTTTATGGATGGATAGGGGGGTAGGGGGTTATTCCGGGGCGAGCGATGATGATTGGAGTCTGCCGGGCAGTCGGGCATTGGATGCTTCGATGGCAGACGGGTAGATTTCCTGATGGTCAAGGCCCAGCTGTCTTGCCTGCCGCAGCGCACGGTCCATTCCTTTTTCTTCAGGCAGATTATCTTCCTTTTTATCCGGATCGGCCTGCTCTTTGCCGTCTATTACAGGCACCGGGGTCTCCATCTGGTAGCTCTGCTGGTACATTTCGGTCATACGGTTGATATCGTTGCCTTTACGCAGCGGTTCGCGCTGCGGCGGCCGGCGGTTCATACGCACATCATCCGGTTCCAGCCCCTGCACGGTAATGCGTGCCTTGTCGACAAACTCGCCGGACGGGATAACGATCTGCCACTGGCCCTTGCCATCGGTATTCATGAACAGGTTGGTGGATACGAGGGCATAGCCGTCGCGTTCCTGATAGTTCATCATAACCGTATCACCTTTCGGGCTGATCAGCTTGATCTCGCCCGCGCCGTCGCGATCCTGGCTATCCTTATCCTGCATAGGCCGGAATTGTAGCTCAACGGTAGCTTTTGTAGTGTTGATACCTTCAGGCACATTCACGGTATACACCCGGCCGTCCACCCGGTGGTCGGACTCTGTGGTCGCCTCGCTGCTGACCAGTTCTTTCGTCGTGGTCGGCGGCAGTTTGCTTTCTGCCAGCAGCGTATCGGCGGCGGCAAAATCTGTCATACCGAAACCTGCGTGCGTATCATTGTAGCGCAGGCCGGAGGCGCTTTCGTGGTAATGCAGCGTCACCCCTTCTTTTTTGTCGATACCATATACTGGCTGCGCGGTGGCAGCCATGGCCCAGAAGATATCATCGTTCGTGGCATTGGGATGTTTTTCCTTCAGTGCTGCGATCTGCCCGGCTACGACGGGTGCGGCAAATGATGTCCCATCTATATTTTTTGAATAGCCCTCGGCATCATATTCCTTGCTGTACATGGCCACGAGTTCTTTTTCTTTCTCACTGACCGCGTATTGCTGGATAGCCATACCAATACTGCCGGGAATTTCATTCTCATATTGGCGTGCCGGGTTTATATATGTTTCCGTGCCTGTCGTTATAAAACCACTCAGGTGCAATTTCGTCCATCTGTCCAGTTCGATGCCATCGATCGAGCCTTTTTCCAGCACAGCGCCGATAGCCTTGTCGACCGTTTCCTTGGCGGGAAGGGCGGCAGGCAGCGAATCCTTCATGTAGCTGCGTTTCGAGTCCTTTTTGAACTCCTCCTCCATGTCTTGCATCACATTGCTGCTAAGATAGGCTTCAAGCCCCTTCTTATGCTGGGCGCGCAGTTCGGCAAGATCGGTTTTTTCACCCTCAGGCTGCAAGGCCTGCATCTGTTCGGCTGCCCTGTTCAGTATAGCGGGCAGGTGTACGATACCATCGGCGAAATCAATATTGCCTGGATCAGAGCCGGCATCGCCGATAACAGCATTAACTTTCTTTTCTATCAGTTCGTCATCAGGGAATTTTTTTGCTTCCTCTGTGATGCTTTGTGTTTGTCTTTCCGGGTCATAGAACTTGTATCTTACGTCCACTCCCGCCTCGTTATGTGTAGGTGTGGGAGCAAGAAATGTCGGGTTGTTGAAGCTGCTGTATGACGCTATGTTGTACACACCGGTTTTGTCATTCTTTTCGACTGCACCGACGCGCATACTGTAATGAGCAAAATGCTCAAGGCCGGATCTGTCTTGCGGAAGCACCCGGTAGTTGTTGAATGACCGGTATTCATGCGGTAATCCGCTTTCATCTGCATCGTTGCCTGCGGCGATGGAAATAGCCGTATTGATACCTTGCCAGGCGTCCTTTACCTGTCGGGTATGCCCATTGTCGTAAGCGAGCTCGTCGTCGTGCGTGCCGTAGCTTACGCTTGCAACATCGGCCTGTGCATAAATTGCACGCCGCTTGGCGATGACATCAGGATCGAGACTGGAATTCGGCACTTTGTCGGCTTTTACCACCCCAAAATTATTTTTGGTTTCTTCCGGTGTTTCAAAACCTGAAATCTGTGGATTCGTATCTGCGTATACCACATCTATATTGCGTCCGGAAAGATGATCGGCGGTGCTGTTCACCAGCGCTGCGGCATATTCGCCATGACGTACGGTTTTGGGGATAATTACATTTTCCGATGGTTCTATCACCATGACGGATATTTTTCCCGGCTCGGTTGGTGCCGGTTTCGAAAAGCCTAGCGCTTCATTGAACTGTGGGTGCTGGAATTGTTCATAATCCCTTACGGGCACTTCAGCATCTTTGAGGGCCTGTTTCAGTTTTTCAGGATCCTGTTGATCCTGCGGATTTTGGGAAGGTATTCCCTCCATGCACTACTCTCATTTTTTCTTTTATATTAGCACCTGTCAGTCGCGTAGTGGTGTGACAGTTCCGTTATTATAGCGTGTTTTCATCTGCGTATGTATGACAGTTCTGTTAAATAGATGGCATCAGTATATTGATCTATATGGATAATTCAGTGGTTTTGCACCGATAATGGTGCCATCTTCCCAACGCCGGAGTAAAATGTCTGCTCTGCTGTCAGCTGGCTGACCGAGCAGGCGTTGGATGGCGCGGCCATCGTAATCGGTGCTGCATGCAGCAGCCCCATAACCCTACGGCGGTGCGTGAGCGGCCTGCCGTAGTTTACCCGTGCATTACGTTATTGCTTCAACATCTTCTTGACCACTGCCGTGTGCGATAGCATATCGGCAGCAGGAGCAGGGTGCATACGAAAACGTGATGCATGGATATAATTGGTAGGCAGGTATTCGTTTAAAAGTTGCTTTAGTTGTTATGATTTATTTTTTTCATTCTGTTGTAGATTTTTTAAAAAAAATGCGGCAAGGATTACTGCATGAAAAGATACATCGCTTCATTATTTTTTGTTCTTAGTTTATCAGCTTGTGGCCAGCAGGTCGCAGGTGAAGCAAGCAACACCGTGATGCGCGAAGGCAAGATCAAGGTGCTCAATGAAAAGCGTCTGCTCATTCAGGAAACTTCCAGTGTGGTGGCGCTGGATTTTGACGGAGGCACGGGCAAGCAACTAAGCGAGCGTTACCGTGCTGGCCAGAATATCAAGCTGGTGGGCATCAAAACCATAGACGCGCAGGGTAACAGCTCCGAAACCATCAAAGCTATTATTTTTGAGGACGGCACCCGTTTTAACATCAGCGGATAAGGCTGGTTAAGGGTTTTAAGGCGTTTTAGCGGCAGTTTTTTAATCAAAAGTTGCGAATGATTATTATTTACACGGTGCCGCGCCGGTGTTATACAGGGCACACTTAGAAATATTCACCATTATATCAGGAATTCTATGCATAAGATTATCTCGCTTGCTGCGGCTATTGCGTTCGGCACATTATCTATAACGGCTGCATTCGCAGAAAAAGAAGAACGGGTGGAACACTACGCTGCCAAAGAAATTGCCAGCAAGGAAGAAGCCCTCAAATTACTGGTTGAGGATCGTGATAAAATCGAAAAGCTGATGGCGCCTGAAACACTCAATACCACACACATGGAAGCCGTGCATGAGATCACCTACACGCTGGAAGCCTGCGTGGAGATGCTGATGAAAGAAAAGACGACCAGCAAAACCGCGTTGGAAGATCTGGACGAAGCCGTTCAGGCGCTACACTATGCTTCGGAGAAACACAGTGAAGCCGAAACCCGTGAGTGGTTCAAGGCTTTCAACACGGCGCTGACCAAAATCAACTAGGACAAAACCCCTGCCGACAGAGCAGGGGTTTATTCCGCATATATTTTGATAATGATTCGCATTATTCTATCGGTAAAGAATGGAACCGCAACATAAAGAGCATCGCAAAGAGCGTGACAAGCGGGTAGGGCGTGAGGTAGCCTTCGGGATACAACAGACGTTTGCCTGTTGGGTAACGGATTTCATTGATCCCCCTGTCAGCAAATGGTTCCAGACCAAGTTCGGCGATAAGAATCATAAGGTCACACACAAGCATGTGTGGTATGGCGAGTTTGCGGGCGATACGGCAGCGTTTGCCGTCTATATGTTTGCCAAACGCGTACTCACCAAGCCGGTCGATGCCACCATCGCAGCATTCAAATCCTCCGCTGATCCGATGCTGACGCGCATGGGAAAAAAAGCGCTGAAACCATGGGCGGAGCGCAAGCATCTGACGCCGGATGATCCGCGTTATCAGCAGCGCCTGCAGGAATACAAGCAGTTCCAGGCGGAAAACGTGGTGGATTCGGCCATAGTGGCCAGCTCGTCTACACTGCTCAACGTGGCTACGCAGCGTCATCTGCTTCACAACCATCAGCCGATCAAGGTGATACTCGCCAGCAAGCTGGTGGGGGCTGCATCCACGGTCGCGCTGATGCTGGGGCTGCGCGCTGCGGTGCCGGACAGCATGAGCTCGCTGGATGATGAGTTGTCCGAACGCTATTTTTCCAAAATGATCCGCCACACACGCCGCATGTTCGGGTTACATTATGATCCGCCTGTGGCAGTACCAGCACCGGCGGATGCTGCCAGCCTTTTCGATGAGGATACGCGCAGGAAACTCTGGCGCATGGTGGCGCAGCACAAGAATATCGCAGAGCCGGGCAATGCCCCCCTGAGCACAGGTTTCATACAGCAAGAAAAACAGCTTCTGCTGGCGCTGGCCGATATACTGGGTAAGGACGGTGATTTTTCGCGCCAGTTTGCAGGCATGCATCATGCCATGATAAAAAAACTTTACCAGCATATCTCGGCGCAGATCGATGATGCCGGCAGCCTTGTGGATCCTGTTGCTTCGCAGCGTTCGGTGGAAAGTATTCTGCATAATCGCCGCGAGGACCTGAAGCGCCTTGCCGGTGTGCTTGATGAGCCTGCCGTGCAGCAGGAGATCATGGCCGCCAGTCAGGATATGTCGGCGCTGGTATATCCGCGTGCATTGACGGAGAAAAAGCGCGAATTCCTGATCGCCTCGCTGCTGCAACCCCGCCAGAGCATCAAGGGGGAACCGGCGGTGCATATCTATGCCAACGCCAGGGGCCAGATGATCGAGCATGATGTGCTGGCCTGCTGTTTCGATCCGGAAGGGCCGTTGACCAAAGCGCTCGCTGAAGCGCTGCATGAACGCCTGCCCGATATGGGCAAGGATCAGCTTACGGCAGTGGCCAAGAATTATATGGCCGACCGCCAGCACGCGGCACTGTTGGCCACACAGGCCTGTCAGCTTGATGGTGAGATTGTAACGGAAGCGGTCGCGCGCTCACAGGCATTACAACACAAATACTACACCAGCCCGCAAGAGGCCGCTGCGTTGCGGATGTAATGGTCGGGGAGACAGGACTTGTAATCACCCCAATATGTACCAAGTAAGCTGTTGATTTATCAGTGTACGCTAACCAACTAACTAAAGCTATGTGTACCACATGATTGCACTAAAAACCAGTGCATTTAACCCATAAATGTGAATACGACTAAACCCAAGGCTGGGATTACTATCAACATGCCTTCGTGCTTTATTGCGTAATATGCCCCGTTTTTTTTCGCTTGTTCATAAATGCTTCGGAGTAATTCTTTATCCCCGTCACCATAGCAATAAATATCAATCTCATCTTGGCTGGGTGTTTCTTGCCAAGGTTGGTATGTGTAGTAATTCTACTTGGTGCATATCTCTTTCTACTCTAGCCAGCTTTACCTGTTTGCCACAAAGGTTTACTTTTTTTGCCTTCATAAATGCCACCAAATTTGAAAATGAATGGCATGAAGGCTAGCAATATTTATTTTTCTATGTAGTTTACAGCCGTTTATAATAGTTGATTATCAAATATATAATGATAGATTCGACTAATATATTTTCAAACGGACTATTAGGGAGAGCTGGTTTATGAAGATAACAAATATTGTATTCGTTACAGTAATGTGTTTCTGGGCTACATCAGCATATGCTGGTGGTTGGAGTGATTTTGCCAAAGGATTTGCAGAAACCACTGCTGCTACTCAGGAACGCCGTAAATGTGAACAAACCTATAGTCCTAGTATGTGCACCCAAATGAAAGCGGATAAAGAGCAAAAAGAAGCACAAGAACGACGGAATCGGGAAACAGAAGCAGAATTGAGAAGGCAGCGTGAGGAAATTAATCACCTTAAACAACAACAGCAACAACTACAAAATCAGCAATATAGACAATAAGGAGATGTCTGACCGTGCTTTGATAATTGGCATTGGTGGAATGGGTAATACGCCTTAATGAACGGTTATGATAATAGGTATAAATATAAGCGTAAAAATCCTCTCGTTCATATTGCTGAAATTTGGGTTTTTTCCATAAGCCTGTCTCATTGGCTAATAGCATATCAAAATTGATACTAGGGGCTGCTATCCATTTGTTATATTCCTTCAGGAAATTCCTAGCTGAATTAGAAAACCTAGTATCTGTATATTCACAAGGGGTGGTTTTACGGATGGTATGAAATTTTCCTTCTTTCCAGCCGTACTTTTTACTGGTTTTTCGTAAGATTATTGGGTCTGAAACATCACGCATATATCTCAGGATTCTAGCCTGTGATTCTGCACAGTAAGGCAATAGCCTATCAACGGTTATAATGGTTCTCTGGGGGGTATATAAGCCTCTTACAGCGCCATATCGAACGTAAATGAGACGTTTATATCAATCGTTTTAGTATGGAGGCTGGATAGGTCAATGTCATATCTCAGCTTGCATAATTCAGGGTACAAGTTCTTCACATGATGCCCACGGCCATATGGCATGGTCAGCATCTATAGAACCAATAGGCAAGTTGCCATGTAGTGCTATAAATGCTTCCAAATGCTGCCACTTGCGCTTGACGCTGTTTTCCGCTGATTGTTTATTTCTAGCCGAACGTTTCTTGTCAGCAGCCCAAGTGTCGAATATATCCTGTAACGCAAGCCCATTACCTTTGGCTGTGGCATTAGACTGGCTTGGGATAGTGATAGCATGTGATTTGGGTGGCTCTGCTGTCCTGTATTCTGTTCCATCACGCTCAGCACGTTTAGCAGAAAAAAGTTCCATTACTTCAGCTTCAACGGCAGCCCTGCGTTTCTTCGCCTCGTTAGGATTGCTGGTTTTCAAAGAACGCTTGATGGTTTTTACACCAAGAATGCCCTGCAAATCATCAGGCACTCTTTTACGAAAAGAGTATATACCGTTGTTACGAGTCATCAGAGAACAAAGCCCCATGTGTACCACCTTTGTGTACCAAATTGCACAAAAGCATACAATGATATTCAATAACTTATTGGCGTTGCTCTCTATAAAGAGAGAGATGGTCGGGGAGACAGGATTCGAACCTGCGACCCTCTGGTCCCACACCAGATGCGCTACCAGGCTGCGCTACTCCCCGACTAAAAAGTGGCCAGTTGCCGGTTGCCAGTGGCCAGCAAGCAAGCTATAGAATGTGTTTTCTTATACCGGCAACCGATAACTGACAACTGATAACTTATGTTCAAGGGCATATATACCGCTTTAATCACTCCTTTTTCCGGCGGAAAGGTCGACGAAAAAGCTTTTCAGGCTTTCGTGCAGTGGCAGATAGACGAAGGTATCCACGGGTTGGTGCCGTGCGGAACCACAGGTGAATCGCCCACGCTTTCGCATGAGGAGCATAACCGTGTGGTGGCGCTGTGCGTGGAGGTGGCAAAGGGCAAGGTGCCGGTGCTGGCCGGTACCGGCTCGAATTCCACCGAAGAAGCCATCATGATGACCCGGCATGCCAAACAGGCGGGAGCCGACGGTGCCCTTATCGTGGCGCCGTATTACAACAAGCCGACGCAGGAAGGTCTTTACCAGCATTACAAAGCGATTCACGATGCGGTCGAGATACCCATTATTATTTATAATATTCCAGGCCGCAGCGTGATCAACATCACCGACGAAACACTGGCGCGCTTGTCTGAACTTCCCAATATCGTGGGAGTGAAAGATGCCACCGGCGACTTGTCGCGTCCGCTGACCCTGCGTGCTATGCTCAAAAAGAAACTTGCGCTGCTTTCCGGCGAAGATATGACCGCAGTGGCATTCAACGCGGCCGGAGGACAAGGATGTATCTCGGTCTCATCGAACATCATGCCAAAGCGGTGCGCCGAAGTGCAGGATGCGTGCCTGCGTGGCGATTACACCGATGCGATAAGACTACACGATACGATGGTGGAACTACACAGTGTGATGTTTTGTGAAACCAGCCCGGGGCCGGTGAAGGTTGCTGCATCGCTCATGGGCCGCTGTCAGCCAGATGTTCGTTTGCCATTGGTCGAATGTTCCGACAGTAGTAAAAAACGAGTCACTGAAGTATTAAAAAAATTGCTGAGAAGGTCTCCTGAGACCGTCACCTCGAAGTCCTTGTCGTCGAGGCCCGGCAGCTCTGCGTTGACGATGATCTCCTTGTCGGTTTCCGTCAGGTCCATGCTGGGCGTCGCAGCGCCCCATGACCCCAACGGCGAGCCGACCGCCCGGCGGCCGAAGCCGCTGAAGAAGTCGTCGAACATGCGATCGACCTCCCGGCGGAACGAGAGGAAGGGATCGGGATATTCCTCCCGCGGCGCGGGCGTCCGAGATTTGTCCCGCCATGGGACCAGTGCTTTGAAGTCAACCATGGTACATGTCTCCATTTCGACCATTGCGGGAAAGCCTGGCCAGCCAGGATCGCGGCAGATCCTGCTCGCCCCGCCGTCTCCGATTGGAAGTCCGTGCGTGGCGCGAGGGCCGCTCGATGCGGTAATCGTAGCCATGCCTCTCGGCATACTCCACCGCGGCTGCCAGCGTGGGAAATGCGAGCGTCTTGGGCCCGAACCCTGAACGGCCGCTCGCGGCCCACGGCTCCATCCAGCCGCCGCACGCGGTTTCGAATTCCAGAAGCCAGGCACGACGGCCGAAGTAGATCCGACATGACGGCCTGCCCGAGAGCGTCCGCGAACGCGGATACTGTGGAGGCTGCCGCATTGTGTCTACTTCGCTCACCGCGCCGAGAGCTCTGGCCGCGCGATTGAATGCCTGTCCTGATAATGTTTGACCTACGTATTCCAATGCCATTGTCATCTCCGCCTCCGGGTGTGGGACGTCGACAGACCACTTGAGACGCGTTCTGCGCGGTCAGGCCGCGAGAGGGCTCTTGGCGTCTTGTTCGGCGGGCGTGCCGCTTGCGGCGGCGGCCCGCGGTCCGACATGGACGAACGTGCCGGAGTTGATCGGGATCGAGCGGGGCTTCAGCGCCTCGGGCACTTCCCTCTTGAGCTCGATCAACAGGAGGCCCTCGCCCATCGTCGCGTCCGTCACCTCGATGAAATCGGCAAGCTCGAAGTGGCGCGTAAACGCGCGGTTGGCGATGCCGCGATGCAGATAGGTCGTGCCGTTTTGGTCCTTCTTCTCGCCCCGCACAACGAGGTGGTTCTGCTCGACGATGATCTCGACGTCGTCTTTGCTGAACCCGGCAAGGGCCATCACGATGCGGTACTGGTCCTCACCGCACTTCTCGACGTTGTAGGGCGGGTATCCCTCCTCCGAGCGCGCCATGGCGCTGGTGAGAAGGTCGGGAATGCGGTCGAAGCCGACGCTCGACCGGAACAGTGGGGTGAAATCGAGTGTCGCCATAGCCATCCTCCTTTCGAAGCGACAACCACGGAAATCACATTGTCTGGGCGCCTGATTGGGCCGCCCGGCCAGTGAGTTAGGAGCCCCCGGGAAGGCGTCAAGAGGAAGCGAAAAAAAT
>JBFWQQ010000059.1:0-11140 GCA_050249355.1 Alphaproteobacteria bacterium
ACCAGCGCACAAAAGTCGTATGGCTTAAGCCCTGCATCGATGAACAGGTCAAGGTGGCCGCTGGCCAGTTTGCCGTAGCCGTAGCCATCGCCACCCACAACCACCTGCGCACATTGTGCACGTACTTTTTCAAACGCGGCAGATTCCTGTACACTGAAGTGATAGGGGGCAGAAGTCGTGGCCACCACCGCATGACGCAGCTCTGTGGTGTCGCGGCAGCGGGCCGGGGCATGGTTGATGCGTGTGGAGCCGTTGTGGCCCGTCCAGCGCTCGCCGGTGATGGGCTGGTTGATGATGCCTAGTTGTGGCACACCATTTTCTGTAACGGCGATCAGGTTGGTAAAAGTGGGATAACCTGCCATGAAGGCGCGGGTGCCGTCGATCGGATCGATCACCCATTGTATCGGCGCATCCGGCTGGTGGCGTGCTTCTTCCTCGCCGAATATGCCGTGACAGGGGAAATGCTGCACGATGTGCGCGCGCAGTGCAGCCTCTACTTCACGGTCGGCCTGCGTTACCGGACTGGCGTCGGCTTTTCTTTCCGCGTTTATCGGCCTGGAGTAATGGTTGCGGCAGATCTGCCCGGCGATGTCGGCCAACGTGCGTGCCGTATCAAGCAACTTGTTGTCAAAACCCATAAATACTGCCACACTCTGCCATTATGACTGCGAACCATCATGCGGTAATTGATGCGTTCCTGCAACAGCAGACTATTACGCCGCTATGGCAGGACGTTAATGCCAACACCTCGTACCAGTATAACAAGTCGGGGGTGGTGCCGTTCGTGCGTATGGGCGCAAGCTTCTACTATTATGTAATGAAGCCGTGCGGCAAATCGCCCGTGTTGGGGAAAACCACATTTCAGATATGCAAAGGCACGCGCCAGTATCAGTCGGCAAGCGGCGACTGGTATGATATCCGCAGCGAGGAGGCACAGGCTGCGGAGGTGAAGGAAACGCTGGCCGCCACTGCATTGCGCGAAGGTATCGAGGAATTGGGTCTGAAGCTGGAAAATATCAGGCAGCTGTGGGATATGGGGGCGTTTTCTTTCACATCCGCTACCACCCGCAAGACCAAATATATGTGGCTGTATAGCGCGGAGATAAACGACCAGAGCAATTTCCTGCCGAAATCTGACGTAGCCGACAGCACCGAGGAGTGCCGCTGGGTAACCCTCGCCGAATTCAAACTTGTCGGCCGGGAAGATCATGTATATATTCTGGAGCAGATAGAATCCACACTGAGTGCGCATTTTCAGGAGTAACCACCATCAAGCCCCAAGAAAAGAATCCGCGATTTTCCAATCCGCTCATCAATGCATCCAGCCCGTACCTGCGCCAGCATGCGCATAACCCGGTGTTCTGGTATCCGTGGGGCAAGGAGGCGATCGAGCGCGCGCGCTCCGAGAACAAGCCTATCCTGCTTTCTGTTGGCTATTCCACATGCTATTGGTGCCACGTCATGGAGCGCGAGGTGTTCGAGAACCTTTCCATTGCGTCGCTTATGAACAAGCATTTCATCAACATCAAGGTGGATCGTGAAGAACATCCTGAGCTGGATGATATGTACATGATCGTGCGGCAGATGCTTACCAAGCAAGGGGGGTGGCCCAACAATGTATTTCTGACGCCAGACCTGAAGCCGTTCTTTGCCGGGGGCACTTGGCCTGCAAGGCAGACCGGTGACCGCTCGTCATTTACGCAGATACTGGAGTGGATGCATTACATATGGACGGATCAGGAAGGCGATGTACGCGCCAAGGCAGAAGAGTTTACCAGACTGATGGAGCCTTTTGCCGTACAGGCTCCGCCTAAGAAAAATGCTGTGCTCGACGCAACAAAACAAGCCGAATCGTTATTTAAACTGCTGGATGGCTACCACGACGAAAGCTCTGGCGGGTTTTATCAGGCACCGAAATTCCCGCAGGAATGCTATCTCGATTTCCTGCTCACCTACCATGAGCTTACCGGCAATGTACGGGCGCTCGATATGTCGGCGCACAGTCTGGGCATGATGGCAGCAGGCGGCATATACGACCATGTGGCATCCGGGTTCCACCGTTATGCGGTCGACAAGGAATGGTACGTGCCGCATTTTGAAAAGATGCTGTACAATCAGGCGCAGCTGGCATCGCTGTATACCAACGTTGCCACCCATACCGGCAGCGCCTATTTCCGCGATATCGCCATGGGTATCCTCGATTTTACTGCCGGGCCGTTGACCGACGGCGAGGGCGGATTCTATACTGCAATCGACGCCGAAACAGAAGGCGTGGAAGGCGCATATTACGCATGGTCGCCGCATGAACTAAAAGAGCTGCTGACCGACGAGGAAGCCAGCTTCTTCATGACATTCTATGCGCTGGCCGATATCCCGGAATTTCCTGGCCATAAGCATACGGACGGTAAGGTCATCATTGCGCGCAAGCCGCTACCTGCTGCTGCGCGTGAATCTGGCATGCCATACGCGCAGCTAGCCGCCATGTCGGGCAAGCTGATGAACCGACTGCTTGTTGTGCGCAACCAGCGTGCAGCACCGCATCTGGACAACAAGATCATCGTGGCCTGGAACGGCCTGATGATAGCGGCCTATGCGGAAGCGTCGCTGGCATTTGGTAAGCCGCGTTACCTCGAGATCGCAAAAAAAGCAGCCGAGCATATTCTACAATATGCGTTCGATGACGACGGCATGCTGCAGCGCGTATTGGCCAGCACACCGCCTGTTCCTGCCAAGCTGGAAGACCATGCGTACCTGATGCATGGATTGCTGGCACTAGAGCGTGCCGAGCCGGACGATGACCGCATGGGAATCATCGAAGCGCTGGCGGACCGGGTGGAAGAGTTATTCGCTGACAAGGAAGATGGTGCATATTTTGTGGCAGCACGCGGTGACTACCAGCTGTTCCGCAGTAAAAGCGCAGATGATGCCTCCATGCCATCGGGTATGGCGGTGCTGCTGCAGAATTTTGTGCAGTTGTACCAGCTCACGGAAAACAGGGCATACCTTGAGCGTGCCGAAGCCCTAAGCCATTTTTTCCTTGCCGGTAATGAGCGTCCGCTGGTGGAATTTAGCGCCATGATAAAAGGTGTGCTGTTGCTGGATGCCGCTAAAGGCAATAAAATATCGCAGCCGAAACGCTTTGCCACTACCAGCAAAGGCATGCCGCAGACGCCGGATGCCCGGCCCGACATAGTGAAGGCGCATGCCAGCCTTTCCCCTGCCGGTTCCATGAACAGCGTGGAATACGAAGTGACCGTATCGGTGGAAGTGATGGACGGCTGGCATATCCATGGCAACAATGTAACCCCGCCGCATCTGATTCCTACCCAGCTAGATGTACAGGGCAAGGGTGTCATGGTAAAAGAGGTCATCTGGCCGCCGCCGTTTACGCGCAACGGCCTGCCGTCATATGAGGGAACGGTGAATATTACTGTCCGCATCCTCCTGCCGGAAGGGACCAGGAAACGCCCGAAACTGAAAGCACACCTACGCTGCCAGCCCTGCACCCAGGAAACCTGCCACACGGTGGTGGATATTGTGCTTCCACTTTAACCGCCTGATAATTGGGTGATATATGTCTTTGACAGTCCCTGTTTACCTTGGTACAATGCTAGCTTTCGTATGTAAGCCCGGAAGGGGGTATATTTAATTGGTTGAAGTAGTAGTACGCGACAATAACGTCGATCAGGCGCTGCGTGCGCTGAAGAAGAAGATGCAGCGTGAAGGCCTGTTTCGCGAGATGAAAATGCGTCGCCATTATGAGAAACCGGCAGAAGCCCGCGTCCGCAAGGCTGCAGAAGCAAAACGCCGTGCCCGTAAGTTGGCCCGTAAGAAATCTGAGCGCCACGATTAATTCTGGTGCGACTAGATAAAAATAAACGCATGGAGCCGAATAGGAAGGTTCCATGCGTTTTTTTGTTAATATATTCGTTAACTTGTGATATAGTGATGTAATCTGATCAAGGGAGAAGCCTTATGTATCGTCAACCAAAAGCCATCGCTATTAAATATAACAATCCGTTGTCTGCGGCTGCTATATCGTTCAAGAATATGGCGCTGTTGCTTGCCGACTTCATGTATGGCACTCCCGAACGCGTGCGCATGACCTATATTTTCGCGTGTGCCCTGGCATTATTAGGCGCTACCATGGTCGGCGACTCGCACCAGCTTTCCAACTGTGCCGTACCTGCCGGTTAGGCTACCTGTAACAGCCAGTCTTTTATTTGCCTTGTTTGTTCTTCTGCCATAAGCGCAGGGGCATGTCCGGTTTTGTGTATATTCATTCGCGTTAGGCCCGGGTGGCTGTGCGCCATGGCGGCTGCGGTTTCTTCCAGTAGCACGTCGGATGTATCGCCACGTATAAGAAGGGTGGGTATCGGTTTAATGGCATCCCACAAGGGCCACAGGTTCACATCGGCCAGCTCTCCTGCCTGCATTCCAGCCAATATGGCGGGATCGTAGTGCAGGGTGTAGCTGCCGTCCTGCCGCTTGCAGATGCCGTGGGTGAACATGTGCTGCCAGTGCGCATCATCGCGGATGCCGAACATTGCGCAGTTAGTGCGTATCTGGGCCTGCGCTTCTTCCGCTGTTGAAAACTGCTTGTTACCCGATGTGTATTGCAGTATGCGGGCCAATGCCGCCACTGTGATGGTGCATCCCACATCATTCAAGATCAGCGAACGGATCAGGCCGGGTTTTTTGTTCGCCATCAGCATGGCAATGATACCGCCCATGGAGGTGCCCAGCCAATGTACGTTCTGAATGTTCTTTGCCTGCAGCAGTAACTCAATGTCGTACAGGTAGGTCGGGTAATTATAGTGCGTGGCTGGCAGGCGGCTGCTGTTGCCTCGGCCGGGCATGTCCGGGCACAGCACGTAAAAGTTTTCGCTTAGCGTCGCAGCAAGATAATCAAAGTCCCGGCCATTGCGGGTAAGGCCATGTACACATAACAGCGCCGGATGGCTGCGGTCACCCCATGCATAACATGCCAGCGTATGTGCCGGAATATCGGGTGAGTTGCATGCCGGTATCGTGATCTCGGCAATGATGGGTGACATCAGCAGGGCAAGCGGAACAGTTTACGATAGATGGAATACAATATCATCCGCACTGTCAGGGTGATAAAGAAACCAATCATCAGTCCCCCGATAACGTCAGCTGGAAAATGTACTCCCAATGCAATGCGCGACCACCCTGTCAGCAGGACAAGCATCACAGCGATAAAGCCAAGCCCACCGCCCAGGACCGGCCATAAAGCTGTTACCATAAAGGCGATAAACGCGCTATGTCCGCTCGGGAAGCTTTCGTAATCCTTTTCCGACGGCTGTTCCTGCAGCAGTGTGACCTTGCTGGAACCCAACGCCTCGTAGGGGCGGGGCAGCGCAACTTCGGATTTGAGTGTCTTGACGGTCAGGCCCATTGCGCCGTAACCGATGAGAAGAACGGTGAGTACGCCGAACCACTTCGACATGTGCACCTTCATGCCCGGCCGACGTGTCAGCTTACGCGACAGCGTGCTCACCACGGCATAAAAAGTGATGAATGCCATATAATAAATGAACAGCTTGTGATTGCCAATCTCGGTGATCGTCAGCATCAAGCTGTCATACCATCCGGTATGAATATCATTGATCAGCAGGAACAGGTCTTTATTCAGGCCGTGCCAGTCATAGAAATTTTCTTTGAATGACCCGGCTTTGGCGAATTCGCTATACAGGTCATCAAGGGTGCTTTCTTTAGCCAAGGATCATCCCATCTAATGAAATTTCTGGAGGTTTACGTTCTATCAGGTCGGCAACCAAGTAAGCACTTCCTGCCGCCTGTGTCCATCCGAGTGTGCCATGACCGGTATTTAAAAACAAATTTTTATATGAAGTGTAACCTAAACGCGGCAGTCCATCCGGAGTGGAGGGACGCAGGCACGCCCATTCATGTGCCGGGCGGCTCCAGTCGGTTTGCGGCATCATGCTTTGTGCAGCGCGCTGCAACGTCGCGATACGTTTTTTCCGCACGTTCTGGTTGTAGCCTGCCAGCTCCGCTGTGCCGGATATGCGCAACTTATCACCCAGCCGGGTGTAGACCACTTTGTAATTGCAATCCATGATGCTTGAGTTCGGCGTGTATGCATCGGCATCAAAGGTTAGGCTGTAGCCTTTCATCGGGTAGACCGGCAGGCGGATACCAACAGTAGCCAGAAGTTGCGTGGAATAGGAGCCCAGCGCCATGACGTAGCCGTCTGCACTCACATCGCCCTGGCTGGTTTGCACGGCCGTGATGCGGTCGCCTTCAACGCGCAGACTTTTAATATCAACGTTATTTAGGAATTTAACATTGTAACGTTCTGCTGCAACCTTTGCCAGTGAAACACAATACGTATATGCATCGCCCAGCTCGTCGAGTGGGGCATACATACCACCTGCTATTTCGCGGCCTGTGTATGCAAGGCATGGTTCCAGCTCAAGGCATTGCTCCCGCGTCAGTATGCGTTGCGTGCAACCAAATTTTTCCTGAAAATCAACCTGTCTTTTTCCATTTTCTACATCCTGCTCGCAACCGTACACATGCAAGATGCCTTTTTGAGTGAAATTGAAATCGAATGCGGTTTCCGCGCGTATCACATCCATTTTTTGTTTGCTGTACAGGTTCAGCCTGAGCAGGTTCACGCAATTATAGCGTGTGCGCGCCGGGGTGCAATTGCGCAGGAATTTTATCAGCCACAGCCACATGGCCGGATCCAGCCGTGGATGGAATACCAGCGGGGCATCTTTATCGAGCAGCCATTTAGGGATCTTGGTTAACACACTTGGGGTGGGCCAGGGTTCTGCGGCGCTGTAGGACAGCTGGCCGCCATTGGAAAAGCTGGTTTCCCTGCCGACCCCATCGCAGCGGTCCAGCACGGTGACGTCATGTCCCCGTTTACCCAGTTCGTAGGCGGTGCTAATACCCAAGAGGCCGGAACCCAATATTATGATATTCATATATTACAGCATGTTACTAAATATTGATGAACGCAGCGATAAACTTTTGAAAAACTATAGTATTTATATGTGCCTTAAGTAACCAGATTGCAACAAAACTGCAACAAAACTGTGATACCATGAACTGGCATGGGAAATTCATGCTTTGTTAAACAAGCCATTGTAAAAATTAAGCTTATGTCCGGTCGCCTGCAGTCTGACCCCCTCTTTCAGGGTCTTACCCGTCCCACCATGATTCTGGGCGTAAGCTACATGTACTTCGTGATCAACGCAGTGGTCAGCATGATCACCTTTATTAACATGCAAAGTTTCGTGGTGATCCTTGTGGTCGCGCCGACTGTACACCTGATCGGTTACATCATCTGCCTGAAAGAGCCCCGCGCCATCGAGCTGTTCATGGTGAAGGTGAACAAGGGCTATAAATGTATCAACCGTGGCTACCACGGCTACACTAACTCTTACGATCCGTATTGACCATGGGAATAATGCCAAGAAAACGTAAAACCAGAAAGGCCGCATACGCACGGCTTGAGGTTTCTACATCCACATTCATTCCATACCACCACCACTGGGATAAGCAGACCGTCATCACCCACAAAAAAGAATTCCTGCAGATCATCAAGCTGGAAGGATTCTCGTTCGAGACTGCCGACGATGAAGATGTGGACATGAAAAAGATGGTGCGCAACTCACTACTCAAAAGCATGGCGGATGGCGCGTTCGCTGTGTGGTTCCATACCATCCGCCGCCGCCAGAGCGCTTACCCGGAAGGGCGGCAGCCGCCCGGATTTCCGACTTATGTTGATAAGTTGTGGCGCGAAAAACACCATTCCAAGGATTCGTACATCAATGAGCTTTACATCACGGTGATCCGAAAAGCCGATACAAAAGGCGCGGCCAAGGTGTATCACCTGTTCAAGAAGGCATCCGATGTCAGCAGCGAAGCCAACACGATTGAGTCGATGCGTGAGTTGCAAAAGGAACTAGCGGAAGCCGTGAACCGTTTGGAGGCGACGCTGCGTGATTACGGGGCGCGTGTGCTTACCGCCTACGAAACGGAAGACGGCGTATTCTCCGAGCCGCTGGAATTTCTGGGTAAGTTGGTAAATTGCGGGTTTTCACAGCCTGTACGCTATACGGCTAACGACATTGCAAAATCCCTGCCGGTGTATCGCCTGTATTTTGGCGATCGCGCCATTGAGGTATCCGGTGCGCCAAAAAAGCGCTTTGCCGGCATCATCAGCATCAAGGAATATGCGCCGGCTACGGCAGCCGGGTTGCTCGACGGTTTCCTGCAGTTGCCGTTCGAGTTTATCATTGCGCAGTCCTACACATTCCATAACCGCAGCGTCAACATCAGCCGTATGCAGGTGCGGCAACGCCGGATGATGGCGGCAGAGGACGCGGCTATTTCGCAGATCGCTGAAATTTCCGACGCGCTGGATATGGCGATGTCCGGCCATGTGGCGTTTGGCCCGCACCATATGTCTGTAATGTGTTTTGAAGAAAGCCTGCCTGAACTGGAAAAGGTATTATCGCAGGCTATTGCGGAACTGGTGAATCTTGGTATCAATCCGGCGCGTGAGAAATTCATGCTGGAACCGACCTACTGGGCGCAGTTACCGGCCAACTTTGATTGTATCGCCCGTGGCGCAGATATAAGCACCATGAACCTTGCCGGGTTTGCCAGCCTGCATAATTATCCGGTCGGGCAAATCGCAAACAACCACTGGGGTGATGCGGTTACAGTATTCGATACTTCCTCAGGTACGCCGTATTTCTTTAACTTCCATGCGCGTGACGTGGGGCATACCACCATCATCGGGCCGACCGGCGCCGGTAAAACCGTGCTGCTCAACTTCCTGTGTGCGCAGGCACAGAAATTCAACTGCCGCATTTTCTTCTTCGACAAAGACCGCGGCGCTGAAATATTTATCCGTGCTATATCGGGTAAGTACACCATCATCGAACCGGGTAAGCGATGCAAATTCAATCCGCTGCAACTGCCGGATACACCTGAGAATCGTACCTTCCTCGCCGAATGGCTGCATACGCTGGTAACGGTGAATGATGAACCATTCACAGCTGATGATATGGAGCGCATTGAAGAAGCGGTGGCAGGTAATTATAAGCTGGCGAAAAAAGACCGTATCTTGCGCAATATTGCACCATTCCTTGGTATCGAAGGGCCGGGCACGTTGGCGGGCCGCCTGAAAACATGGCATTCCGCAGGGGCATATTCCGGTCTGTTCGACAATGAAACCGACGTGGTGGATTTTTCGATCGGCAGCGCGTTCGGGTTTGAAATGGGCGAGGTACTGCGTGAGCGCGTCAGTCTTGAGCCTACGTTGCTGTACCTGTTCCATCGCATTTCGCTATCGCTGGATGGTACGCCGACCATCATCGTGCTTGATGAAGCGTGGGCGCTCATCGACAACAAGATATTTTCCGGTCGTATCCGTGACTGGCTTAAGACCCTGCGTAAACTGAACGGCATGGTGGTGTTTGCGACGCAGAGCGTAGAAGATGCCACCAACAGCGCCATATCGGAAACCCTGATCCAGCAGACGGCTACACAGATATTCCTGCCTAATCCAAAGGCGACTGATGCGTACAAGCAGGCTTTCATGGTTACCGACCGCGAATTCAACCTGCTCAAGACAACCGACCCGGGTAGCCGTTACTTCCTCGTGAAGCAGGGCAAGGACGTGGTGGTGGCGCGTATTGACCTTTCCGGTATGGACGATGTGATCAACATACTTTCGGCGCGCGCGGAGACGATCGCCATACTGGATGAAGTACGGCAGGATGTAGGGGATGCACCGGAAGCATGGATGCCCATATTCCAGGAGCGCGTAAAATTGGAGAAAGAAAAATTTGCGTCTAAGGATACAAAAAAATAAACGCATCGTATGCGGATTTCTGGCGCTATGCTTGATTGCATTCGGCGCTGTGACGCTTGTGCCGGAGCAGGCGAACGCCTACAATTTCCAAAACCCCGAAGTGTTGAATTCCAGTAACGAGATATGCCAGGCCATTCCTGGATTCACCCTTCGCATTGTTTTTTGCATCAAGGAAAGCATCATTTATGCAGTGAACAGTTTCATACAGCCATTTTCAGATGCAGTTGCAAGCTATGTAAATGCGGCCTGCATATTGGCCATCGCCATATGGGGAGGGCTTATGGCGGCCGGAAAGCAGACCGCCCCAGTGAAAGATGCTTCCGTTATGCTTATCAAGGTTGGCGCCGTTGTGTTGTTCACCAATAACTTCGGCGGCTTATTCGAAGCCTTTCTCGACATGATGGAATATATGCTTACGGCGGTTACCACCTACGTGACGTGGTCACCATCATATACCTGTGTTGGTGCGGGTTCTGTTCCAAGTTCGTATGATATCTGGTTGCGGGTGGATTGTGCGATCGACTCGTTGATCGGCGGCATATTCAGCCCGTGGATGATCGCTCTTGGTATCACAGGCTTTTTAATGGCGGCGCTTTTCTCGCAGGCCGTCGGCCTGTTCATTGGCCTGATCGGCTTTCTTATCATCGGACAGTTGTTATGGGCTATCATCCGTGGCGTATATATATTCCTGAGTGCTTACATTGCCTTTGCGCTGATGGTGATAATTTCACCGTTATTCATCCCGCTGATCCTGTTCCAGGCGACGAAGGGCTATTTTGAGAAATGGCTGCGCATCACCATGGGGTTCATGCTGCAGCCGGTATTCCTGTTTACTTACCTGGCCATGCTGATGGCGGCATTCGACGTGGTGGTATATACCGGCAGTAATTCGCTTTATCGCACACTTGCTGGAAGTGAAGCACTGCAGCCTGATTTTCGTATCGGCCTGTGGGCGTATTCAAATGGCATATACGGTGAAACCTCGCAAAGCAGCGAGGGGGTTAATGTAGACCCTAATAAAACCAAGGCGTTGGAGATGCAGGAAACCAACATCGCCATCATGGGAACCGGTGACGATGCGGTGGTGTCTTCCATGGGGTCTGGGCCTGGTCCGGCAAACACTGAAGTAAAAGTGACAGAGCAGCTGACCAGCCCGGACGCCAGGACAGAATATGATAATTGGTTCAAGAACAATGGATTGCCGCGTGATATTCTTGACAACCAGCTGGGACCATTAGGTTACTTCAGGATTGACCTCCC
>JBFWQQ010000060.1:0-11024 GCA_050249355.1 Alphaproteobacteria bacterium
CGAAAGGGCGGGATGGCGAAGGCTGAGCGCTATTTTCATCAGCTTCATCGGCGTGTGGGTGATACTGCGCCCTGATATCGGCGGCATCGATGAAACTGCTACTATTGTGCTATGCGCCTCCATGCTGATGGCCATATCGGGCGTGCTTGTCAAGTCCCTGACCCGCACAGAGCTACCGGAAACCATCGTATTTTATATGTCGTTGTTCATGCTGCTTTGGTCGGCGCTGCCGATGATAACGAGCTGGCACACGTTCACCGCGCACCAGTTGCTGCTGGTATGTATCATTGCGCTGTGCTCGACCATTGCGCATCTGTGCATGACACGCGCCTTCATGCGTACCGATATGGTGGTGCTGATGCCGTTTGACTTCACCCGGCTGCTGTTTACCGCCATTCTTGCATACCTGCTGTTTGGTGAAACCGCCAATGATAACACCTGGTGGGGCGCCGCCCTGATCGTTGTTGCCACTATCTATATCGCCCACCGCGAGGCCGTGATTAGGCGCAAGAACGCCCCCCAAGCCACCGAGTAGGCGGGTTTCCCTAGCTTTTTTGCAGATTTTTCCCAGTTTTTATGCTACAGTACTAACTGGGAAACTAATGATGACAGACGCTACGGATATTGAAACACTCTTTACACTCACAGCGCATCCCCAGATGGATGCACCCGTTGCCTCAACCACCTACCACCCTTCCTCGCTGCAATTCCTTGAACAGATTCACCGAAAAAAAAGCGATCTGCTCAAGCAGGTGATCAATACGCAAGGCTGGCCGCATCCCACCAGCCACAACGGCCATGCCGAGGCTACCGCATTCCTTATCGTGCAGCATGCCGATTACGATCCTGATTTCCAGAGGCAATGCCATGCCATCATGGTAGCGCTTGCACCCAGCGGCAAGGCATCGCTGGGATTCCTTGCCTTCCTGACCGACCGCATATTATGCAACGAAGGCCGTCACCAGCGCTTTGGCACGCAAGTGCGTGAAGTGGAAAATGGCTGTTTCGTACCCAAGGCGATAGAGCAGCCCGAACGTGTTGATGAACTGCGCATGCAGGCGGGTATCGCAGAAACGTTAAGCGACTACCTGAACCGGGTGAATTCCGGCGACATGCTGCTGTGCCGCCCGCTGCTCAATGGCTTTGCCGAAGAACTGGAACAGCAAAAAGAAAACAAGGTGCTGGAATTTCCCGGCAATCCCCATTAAGCAATCATACTACGCTGCAGCCAGCACCGGGCCCGCCTTGTCCGTTGTCGCGGGCTGATATGCTGATTCCCCGGCCGCTCGTGATGGGGATCATGGGCGATCCCGATTCCCTCAATTCCTCAAGAAAACCCTCGTATGATGTTGAGCGGTCACCATGCAGATCCGCCGCGTTGAGTTTATCGGTAAATACTCCCGGAATATCTGTTCCGGGCTGTTTGAATAGTGTGACCTGAGTGTATGTAAGGTTTGAATCCGGATGCAGCCATGCATGGATGAATGCGCCATCGGTATTTTTGTAGCGTATGGTTTCGTCATCCGCACTATGGTAGACCGCAATGATGTGGTCTACACCGTTCTTCGCTGCCACAGCTATCTTCCCTGCCTCGAACACCCCGCAGGATGGCACCGTCTTTTGCTCGCCACTATCACGTACAAGGGCAATATCATTCCTGGCCTGTTCGGGCTTGTTATCAAGGAACGATGGCGAACTGATAACAAGATCTCCATTAGCGCACCCTCGCTGCACCACATCTTTCAGGCGCTGTGAATGTCCCACCACATAGCCGGTGCGTTCATACTCGCTTTGCGCCGTATGGCCTGATGCTCCTATTTTTCTTATCTGCTGGTCCACTGCCTTGGATATATTGTTGCGTCCCTTACGTTCGGAAAGCATAAGCGGATCTGCGACGCCATGCGATTTCAGTACCGCCTCATACGATTCAGGCAACAGCATGCGCAGGTTATCCGAGACACCCGGTGGCAGGCCGACATCGTTCACCATAATCCCCATGCGGTTGGCCTGCTTGCCATAATGCTCCAGCCCGTACTCCAGTGTCTGTCTTTGCGTGGGGGTAACCATGAATCCCAGCCGCTTGGCAGATTCGATGATTTCTTTGTCAACGCTAAGCGTGCTATCCCTATCCGGGCGTATCAGCAGGTAACGGCGTGTTTTTTCATGCGGATCTGCAAATGACGCAAATCCGCCTTTATATGCTTCCGGTGGGGTAAAGCTTTTGCCCGGCTTCAGCTGTAAGAGATATGCCATGTCCGGATTATACTCCAAAGACATGCTATCGCCGCGCTGAACTTCCAAGGGAAAGTTCGCAGCCAGTATCTGGTAATAGCCTGCTTCCAGTAATGTGGTCATGGCCATAATGATACCGTAGGCCGCCTTAATATTAAGTTACATTAATATTAAGGTCGATTCCGTCTCAGCCAATTGTTATTTAAGGATTATTGATCCCACCAGGTCTTGCGGCTGAAGTTATGCTGCGCCTCGATGGTGCGCACCGTGCCGGTTTTGCTACGCATCACGATCGAATGGGTGGTGGCACCGTTGGCGACACGGCGCACGCCGCGCAGCATGTAGCCATCGGTCACGCCGGTAGCGGCAAACATCACGTCACCGCTAGCCAGATCGTTAAGCTCGTATTTTTTGGTCAGGCTTTTGATACCCATGCGCTTGGCACGGTCTTTCTCCGCCTGCTTGGAAAATAATAGTCGGCCCTGCATCTGGCCACCAATGCAGCGTAGCGCCGCCGCCGCCAGCACCCCTTCCGGAGCACCGCCAATACCCACATACATATCTGCGCCGCTGTCCGGCGTCGTGGTAGATATCACACCGGCGACATCGCCATCGGATATCAGGTGGATGCGCGCTCCTGCCTCACGCACAGCCGCGATCAGGTCTTTGTGGCGCGGACGGTCCAGTATCACGATCACCAGATCGGACACGTCGCATTTTTTTGCCTTGGCCAGATTCTTGAGGTTGGTCGCCGGTTTGTTATCCAGATCAACCACGCCCTCGGGCAGGCCGCCGCCGACGGCGATCTTGTCCATATACACATCCGGCGCATGCAAAAAGCCGCCTTTTTCCGCCATTGCCATCACCGCCATCGCGTTCACGCCACCGGTGGCGCAGATAGTGGTGCCTTCCAGCGGATCGAGTGCGATATCGACGCACGGACCGCTGCCTTCGCTGTTGCCCACTTTTTCACCGATATACAGCATCGGCGCTTTGTCGCGCTCGCCTTCGCCTATCACCACGGTACCATCCAGCGACAGGCCGTTAAGCGCATCGCGCATCGCGTTCACTGCTGCGCGGTCGGCTTCTTTCTCATCGCCGCGCCCCATCCATCGGCTGGCGGCCAGTGCGGCCGCTTCGGTCACGCGCACGGCTTCGAGTGCAAAATTGCGGTCATGCCAGAAGGAATCCTTAGCCTTGGGGGTACGTTTTTTTGCAGCAGAATTTTTCATGGCTGTTCGATCCTTATCATATGCGCGGGTTCCTTTACCGTATCTTGTTTTTCCAGCGCTGCAAGCGCTTTCCGCATCGCGGCTTCGCCGGTATCGTGCGTGGTCAGCACCAGTTCGGCCAGTTCACCATCCGGATGATCTTCCTGCAAAAAGGTACGCACGGAAATATTATGTTGCCGAAGCAGTTCGGTGACGGTTGCCAGCACACCTGCGCGGTCTTCCACGGCAAGACGCAAGTAATACGACCGCACCGATGATTCAAACGACTGCGCCGCCACCGGTTTCAATGCGTCCGTAGGCAGGGTGAATGGTTTGTATTGCCCGCCGCGCGCGATATCGATAATGTCAGACACCACAGCAGAGGCTGTCGGCCCTTCGCCGCCACCCAGCCCTTGCAGCACCACATCGCCCGCAGCATCGCCACGCAGCATCACGGTGTTCAGCGCACCTTTGACGCGCGCGAGATAAGACTCCAGCGGCAACAGGCACGGATGCACGCGCTGCATCAGCCCATTCGGCCCATACGTTGCAATTGCCAGCAGCTTCACGCCATAGCCCAGCCGCCCCGCATAATCGATATCGCGTAAGGTAACCGCGCGGATACCTTCGCGGTATACGGACGCCACATCCGGCGCGCAACCAAATGCCAGCGCCGATAATATGGCAAGCTTCTGCGCCGCGTCATGCCCGTCAACATCCAGGCTGGGATCAGCCTCGAGCAGCCCAAGCTTTGCCGCCTCGTCCATGACGGCACCCAGATCCTGTTTTTTTTCCGCCATGTTGGTCAGCAGCACGTTGGTGGTGGCGTTGAGTATGCCCCTGATAGAGCTGACGCGATTGCTTGCCAATCCGTCGCGCAGCGCTTTTATCACCGGGATGCCGCCGCATACCGCCGCCTCGAATGCTAATGTGGCATTATGTCGTTCCGAGAGTTTCGCCAGCGCCAGCCCGTGCGTAGCCACCAACGCCTTGTTGGCAGTCACCACCGGCTTGCCGCTTTTTAGCGCCGCCTCTACCATATGATGCGCCACGCCTTGTGCGCCACCGATTACCTCTACCACCAGATCAATGCCAGCAGCCTGCGCCATATCCACCGGATCATCAAACCACGCGATGCCGCTGATATCACAATCGCGTTGCTTATTTTTTGAATGCGCGGAAACCCCGGCAATCAGCAGCTTCCTGCCGCAGCGTTCGGCCAGCAGGCCAGCATGCTGCTGCAAGATGCGTACCGTGCCAGCACCTACGGTGCCCAACCCTGCGATGCCGATATGGACGGCGCCACTCATCCGGCCTGTTCCAGCTGCTTGAGCACTTGTGCCGGGTCACGCGCAAGGAACTGCCTGATACTGCGTGTTGCCTGACGTATGCGTTGCTTGTTTTCCACTAGTGCGATGCGCACATAGCCTTCGCCGCCCGGGCCAAAGCCGATACCGGGCGCCACCGCCACATCGGCATGCGTCAGCAGCAGTTTGGAAAATTCGAGGCAGCCGATCGCTTCGTACGCCGGTGGAAGTTTTGCCCACACGAACATCGAAGCATCCGGCACATCGACTTGCCACCCAGCCTCTTCCAGCCCTTCACACAGCACATCACGGCGGCTCTTATACAGGTCACGCATCTGCTGCACATAATCCTGCGGGCCGTTGAGCGCTGCAGCTGATGCCACCTGCAATGGCAGGAACGTGCCATAATCGAGGTAGGATTTTATTTTTGTCAGCGCCGCGATCAGGCGCTTGTTGCCGGTACAAAAACCGATACGGCACCCGGCCATCGAATAGCTCTTGCTCACAGAAGTGAACTCGACAGCAATATCGCGCGCACCCTCGATCTGCAGGATCGATGGCGGCGGCACAGCGCCGAAATAAATTTCGCAGTAGGCCAGGTCGGAGATGATATAGATCTGCTGCTCACGGCAGAAATCCACCAGCGTCTGGTAGAATGCCAGCGTAGCGGTCATCGCAGTCGGATTGCACGGATAATTGACGATCACGGCCACCGGTTTTTTACCGCCGTCCGCCAGTATCTTTTTCATTCCGTCTATGAAACGATCATCCGGAAAGTTCGGCACCGTAACCACTTCGGCGCCAGCCATGACAAAGCCCCACATATGGATCGGATACGATGGATCGGGTACAATGAAACGGTCGCCCGGCCCAGAGATGGCTTGCGCCAGCGAGGCCAGCCCTTCCTTGGAACCGATGGTGACCACCACTTCGCTATCGGGATCGAGCGTTACGCCAAAACGGCGCTTGTAATAAGCAGCCTTGGCTTTACGCAGCCCATGGATGCCACGCGACAATGAATAGCGGCTCGATTTTGGATCGGCCGACAGGGTCTCGATCATCTTGTCGATGACATGTTTGGGCGGACGCGAATCCGGGTTGCCCATGCCGAAATCCACCACGTCGCGGCCAGCCGCACGCGCACTGGCCTTCAGACGATTGACCTCAGCAAATACATACGCTGGCAGGCGCCCAATCCGGTAGAACTCTTCCTGCATGGATTTTAGCCGAACCTAGTTACCACTGCGGCGCTGGTAACGCGACGGCGGCAGGGTCTTCACCTCACGCAGCAGTTCGGTAGACGGCAGGATCACGGTCTCGTTCTCTTCCTGAGTGGTGACCACTTCCTCCTCTGCAGGCGCAGCTTCGAGCACTTCGGCCGGTTGCGGTATGGAAACCACGGCAGGCTGCTCAACTACTGCGGGGGTATCTTGCACCAGCGGCTGCATGGCTGGCTCGGATGCTATCTGCGAGACGGGGGCAAGCTCTTGTGCCGGTTGTGGCGCAAGCACGACAGGAGTTGCTGCCGGTGCCTGTGGCTGCTCTACCGCCTCAAACTCCAACATCTGCGGCTGTTCCAGAGTGGGTTGCGGAACTGTAACCTGTTGCGGCGCTATCGGTTGTTCTGCAAACAATTCCTCGGCCGGACGTACTTCCCCCATCGGCAATTTTGCATTCGATGGCTCGGCCATGGCTGTGCGGCCTTCCCACGGCATCTGCTGCTGCGATGACGGCTGGCTCTGTTCTACCGGTTGTTGCACTTCTTGCGTGCTGGCTGCGGGCGTTTCCTGCAACGGGGCCGGCGCGGTTTCCTGTTCCGTTTTCATCTGCTCCTCGGTATAGCGCTTGCTGGAAAACAGGTTCCAACCTTCCCACCATTCATTATTTTCTTCACCGGACTGCGCCACCACCATAGCCGGATCATGTGTGGGCTCGGCGGCCACTGGCTGTTCGAGCGGCGGCAGGTCGCTACTTGCTTTAGGCTGGCTGGCGTCCGATGCGTGACCGAGCAGCACTTCACCCTCAGCATTGACCAGCTGGGGTTCGGGCTGCATGTCGGCGGGCGCCTGCACCATATCCGACGGCATTTCTTCCATCGGCACCATGGCGTCCTGTCCGGACGGCTCGGCGTACAGATCACGGCGCTCCTGCTGTGCAGTGAG
Organism: Alphaproteobacteria bacterium; assembly: GCA_050249355.1. GTDB lineage: Bacteria > Pseudomonadota > Alphaproteobacteria > Rickettsiales > SXRF01 > CAZAQK01. The sequence continues at coordinate 6,913 of JBFWQQ010000060.1, forward strand.
CTGATCCTGTTGCAGTTCGCTCATCTGCGCATCTTTATCCGCGCGCGCCGATGCAAATGATTCGGGTGCCTGCGGAACCGAGGACAATTGCGGGAAACTCTGGTTCTGCTCGCTGAGCGGCTTCACCTGTTCAACAAAAACGGGCTCTGCCGGTACGGGCGCCTCGCTGGTACCTGCCGCAGCTTCAGCCTGCTCCGGTGCATCTTCTGTGGTGAATACATCTTCGACATCGCTGACCATGCGCTCGAACCAGTTCGGCGATTCCTTGCGCTGCTCACTGACTTCCACAGCTGGCAATGTCGACACATCGTCACCAGCCGTTTCGTTGGAATAGGTCACAGGCTCAGTGGGCTGCTGTTCATAGTCAGCCGATTCATCCTGACCCACCCGTTGTAATTCCTGCGCCGGCAATGGCTGGCTCTGCGATTGCTGCAAAGGCTGTAACGACTGGACATCGTTTGATTGCGCTGGCTCCATCACCACCGGTGCGGATTCTTGCGGGTAACTGTTTTCCGTCAGCGGCTTACGGGGCTGCTTGCGTAGCTGGTCTGCCGATGAGGGTGAGAAACTATCGACCAGGCGAGTGAAAAAATTCCCCTCCCCTTGTGCCTGTTTGGGTTGTTCCGGCTCCACCCGGTTGCCTTTCGCATCGAAATAATCATACGGGCTTTCTTCATACGTAGGCGCACGCTGTTCCTGCGAGATTTCCTTATCCAGCTGCTGTACAGCGGCTTTGGATGGCTCTGCGGCGGGTGCAGCGCTCTGTTGTTGTTCTGCGGGTGGCGTCATCATGACCGCCTGCGGATTCATTACCGGTGTACGGCGGCCACCGACCACTACCTGAGGTTCACGGTCATTGGTCCAATAATCTAGTTCCCGCTTCACGCCGCTACAGCCAAACAGCAACGCACCGGCTGAAACACTGGTTAAAGATACCATCAGAAGGGTTCTGGCTGATACACGCATGGTCATAATTCACCTTAAAAATATAAATCGCGATTGTGCAAAGCATGCCGCTCTGCTAGGCTCGGCCTAGTAATATCGCAGCAGACGCCATTGTGCAATCCCCTTGTTGGGCAAAATCATTCGCGGCAACCTATGACGGCCAAAGCCAACCAAAACCAACCGGAAAAACAACCACATACAGAGGCGGACGCTGTGAAATTCGCCCAGAACATGGCGCGGGCGGCAGAAAGTTTCCAAAAGGCCCTTGCATCGTTCCTTGCCCGCCAGACCCGGGAACTTCCGGACACACCCTTCGACCCATTCAATCTGAGCGAAGCCTATGCCGATCTGGTCGCAAGAATGATGAAAAATCCCGGCGAGCTGGTCGATACGCAGCTGCAGCTATGGCGCCAGTATGCCCAGTTATGGCAGGCCACTACCAGCCGCATGATGGGACAGGATGCGCCGCCGCTTATCAAACCCGCCGCCAAAGACCACCGCTTTGCCGACGAAGCGTGGCAGCAGAATGCGCTGTTCGATTTTATCAAACAATATTACCTGCTGACCACCAGCACCTTGTTGCATGCCGTACATGAAGGCAGCAAGGACATGGATCCGCGCATACGGCACAAACTGGAATTTTATACGCGCCAGTTCGTCGACGCCATGTCACCCAGCAATTTTATCCTTACCAATCCCAAGGTTATCAAGGAAACGCTGGAAAGTAATGGCCAGAACCTAGTCAAAGGCTTCGAGAACCTGCTGCACGATTTGCAGCGCGGTGACGGCAGGCTGCGTATCCGCATGACCGACCTGGCCGCGTTCAAACTGGGTGAGAATATTGCCGCTACCCCCGGCAAAGTGGTCTTCGAGAACGAACTGATGCAGCTGATCCAGTATGCCCCCAGCACAAACCAAGTGCATCAGGTGCCATTGTTGCTCATTCCGGCGTGGATCAATAAATACTATATCCTCGACCTCAAGCCGGAGAATTCTTTCGCCAAATGGCTGGTGGATCAGGGATACACGGTGTTCATGATCTCGTGGGTGAACCCGGACGAAAAACTCAGCAACAAAAGCTTCGACGATTACATGCAGCAAGGGCCGCTGGCGGCCATGGAAGCGATCAGGCAAGCATGCGGCGAAGAGCAGGTCTCGCTGATCGGCTATTGCCTCGGTGGGACATTGCTGGCGGCCACCTTGAGCTGGCTTACCAGCAAAAAACTGGCAGGCCGCATAGCCAGCGCCACCTATCTTACCACCATGATCGATTTCACCGAAGCGGGCGACCTGTCAGTATTCATCGACGATGAACAAATCGACAGGCTTGAAACGCGCATGAGCGAAACCGGGTTCCTCGACGCTGGCGACATGGCGATGACCTTCAATATGCTACGCGCCAACGACCTCATCTGGTCATTTGTGGTCAACCAATATCTGCTGGGAAAAGACCCCTTCCCGTTCGACCTGCTCTACTGGAACATGGACTCCACCCGCATGCCCGCCGCCATGCACAGCTATTACCTGCGCAACATGTACAGCAAGAACCTACTGGCCAAACCCGGTGGCCTGAAGCTAAGTGGCGAAAAGATCGACCTGACGAAAATCAAGGCACCGAGCTATATCCTTTCCACCCGCGAGGATCATATTGCCCCGTGGCGCTCTACTTACGCAGCCACCCAACTGTATGGCGGGCCGGTTCAGTTCGTTCTGGCGGCATCCGGCCATGTGGCAGGCGTGGTAAATCCACCCGCGCGTGATAAATACAGCTACTGGAGCAGTAGCAAAAAATCCTGCCCGGCAACGCCGGATGCATGGTTCGAAAGTGCAAAAGAAACCCACGGCTCATGGTGGCCGCACTGGACTGCATGGCACAACAAACTGGCCGGTGAGAAAGTACAGGCACGCACGCCCGGCAAAGGCAAACTCAAAGCTATTGAAGATGCACCGGGCCGTTACGTTAGCGAGCAGGCGTAGCTTCTTCTGTTTTTTGCTCTACGCGCTCTTCCCATTTTTTCTCTGTCAGCTCTTTTTCTTTATTGACCACGTTATCTACAGTTTGCTCATCTACACCAAACAGCTTGCCAATAGTTTTGGTACTGGGGGTGAAGATATTATCTGCCGTCCACTGGTCCCATTTCCTGAAAGTCTCAGGAACATAGGCACGCCCTCCCAGCAGCAAAGCTGCGCTGGTAGCCGCACCCAGTGTTTTGTACAACAGCATATAAGAGACGGGGTGCCTGTTGTTGGTAATATATTTCTGGGAAGCGATGTTGAGGCCAATCGAGGCAACCGTCCAGACCGCAGCCTGCCCGAAATGCCGGACCTCGTAGCGGTATATCTCGTCCGCATGCTGACGGCATTCGGCAGAGTCTTCATATAGTCCCTGCTTTTGGGCCCATTGTTTAGCCGCCGCCTCAGCTCCCCGCATGTAGTGTTTGCCAAGGACCTTTTCCATTTCGCCGCTGACCCAATCCATAAAGCCCGGCGCATAGCGCTGGAAGCCCACAGCAACCGGCACTGCACCAATATCGCCAATAGCTTCACCGATCACCCAATGTTTCAGGGCACCGCCAAATGTAGGCGCATGGTCATGGTGATTACACGTATGGCCATGGTGATGGCCATGGTGATGGTCGTGAGAATGGCCGTGAGAATGATCGTGATCATGTGTTTTGTTGCACCAGCTTGTGTGGATCTTTTTACCCACGTGTTTTTGTGACCAGGCCGCTACGAACGGGTCAATAATATCGGTTGCCGCGCACACCATCGCATGATTAATGGTATAGGCAATATCTTCGGCCTGTGTGGAGGCGTCTTTCTGCTTCACAGCGCGGGTAACCTTGTTATGTTGGCTGGATTAAATATAAACATATGTTATATTATAACACCTATAACATAAAGAGAAGATTTCGTTACAGTATGTCGCGCTCATCAACAACTTCCAAGTCCGCCCGCCAGCTTGTATTTGAGGTGCTGCAAGCTGAATCACGCCCACTCAGCGCCTATGAGATACTGGATAGGCTGAAAAAACAGGGGGTTAGAAGCCCGCCGATCGTGTACCGGGCGCTGGAGAAACAGCTGGCAGACGATAGCATCCACCGGGTAGAACAGCACAATGCCAACATGGCCTGCAACCAGCAGCATGAGCACGCACAGTCCACCAA
>JBFWQQ010000061.1:0-10900 GCA_050249355.1 Alphaproteobacteria bacterium
TGCAGGTGCTGCAGGGTGAGAACATCATTACCAACACCGCAGGGGTATTGACCCGCAGCGATACCGATACTGCCATTTTCGGTTCATGGACCAACCGGGGTCGCGCCAATATCAGCGGCTTCATCGACGCGCTGGAAGATGAGGGGCTGGCCAATATCCTGGCGGAGCCGACGCTTACCACCACATCCGGTAAGACCGCGAACTTCCTTGCCGGGGGTGAATTTCCGATCACGGTCAATACCGGTGATGGTCAGATCAGCGTGGAATACAAACCGTTCGGCGTGAGCCTGAACTTCACCCCGACCGTGATGTCTAAAGAACGCATCAGCCTAGATGTTGCGCCGGAAGTCAGCACTATCAGCTTTGACAATCCGGTGCAGACGCAGGGTATCAACAACCCCATCCTGCTGACACGCAAAGCCAGCGCCACAGTGGAGCTTGGCAGCGGCCAAAGCTTTGTGCTGGCCGGGCTGTTGCGCAACGAAAACAGCAACAGCGTGGATAAATTCCCCGGCCTTGGCGATGTGCCGGTGGTGGGTGCATTATTCCGCTCGCAGAGCTTCCTGAATAACCAGACCGAGCTGGTGATCATAGTGACCCCATATATCGTTCGACCGGTTTCAACTCAGAAACTGCAGACACCATTAGATAATTTCGTGCCCCCAAGCGATTTCCAGCGCCTGTTGCTTGGCAACCTGTTTGAGCAAGAGCCGATGGAAGGGGAGAGCACGCCGCACCTGAGTGGTGACGGCGGGTTCATACTGGAGTAGTTATGAAGCATGCACAATATATACTTGGCCTTGGCTGCGCATTGATCCTTACCGGTTGTGTACCGGAGTTTGATATGCATGGGCAAGATCCCAAGGAATATTACGCCGAGCACCCGGTGGAAAATAAGGTAGAAACGCGTTACCATACCCAGTTGCTGCACCTGACACCGCATCATGAGCTGGAAGGCAAACAGAAATATGATCTTAAGCGCAGCATCGACATGATTTCGCCGCTGGCGGTAGAAGATGTGGAGATACACGTACATCCCTCACATGTCCAAGATACTGCGATGCACCGCACGTTGGCGCAGACACTGTCGCGTATGGGCATTGACCGCGACATGATCGAAGTAGTGCCGATGGAAGAAATAGGCCGCCATGATGCCAGCATACAGATTGCCTATAGTGCGGTGGTATCGCCGCGCTGCCCGGATTGGCGCGTATCAAGCATAACCACCTACACCAACATGCTGTTTACCCCCAATATCGGGTGTTCCAGTGTCACTAACCTTGGCCTGATGGTAGCCGATCCACGTGATCTGGTGCATGGCGAAGGCGATAGCGCACCCGATACACACAACACGACACGGGCCATACAGCAATATCGCACCGGCGAATCGAACGATTCGGATAGCGAAGAATCCAGCATACCGACGACTGGACAATAAAAAAGGAATAATATGAGCACAGGAGGAATACACCCGTTCTTGGCGTTCGTTACCGATGATAAGGATATCGGTACGCTGTCCGAGTTTTCCAAAGAAAAGGGCTGGCCGGATTCGGGCATTCTCAAAGGCAATATCAATGATGCCGTTGAATACCTGAAAAATAATAAATCCCCGCCGCTGTTGCTGGTGGAGGTCAGTTCGCAGGCAGAGGCGCCCAAAGAACTCGACAAGCTGGCCGAGACCTGTGATCCGGACAGCAAGGTGATCGTGATCGGTTCAGTGAATGAGTACAGTTTTTTCTGCTGGCTGATGGATCTGGGCATTTCCAGCTATCTTCTCAAGCCGCTTACCAAAGAATCGATAACACAGGCGGTGAACAAGGCGGTTGCTCCGCCTTCGTCCTCCGGTGAAAGTGCGAAAGCGCCGGGTAAACTCATAGCCGTTATCGGTGCGCGCGGCGGCGTGGGTGCCACATCGCTATGTATCAACCTTGCTGGCATCATTGCCGAGAACGCGCAAAAACCTGTGGCACTGGTCGATCTGGATGCAAAACAGGGAACGGTGGCGCTGGATCTTGATCTGGAGCCAAGTCGCGGGCTGCGTGAAGCATTGGAGAAACCGGAACGTATCGACTCGCTTTTCCTCGAACGTGTGATGGCAAAGCCGCACAAAAATCTGAGTATTCTAAGTTCGGAAGAAAATATTCAGGAGTCATTCAAAATCCACGAAGGCGCCGCCGAATCGTTGCTTAAGCAATTACAGGAAAGTTATTCCGTCATCATTGTGGACATGTCGCGCTATCTCGATTCGTTCAGTAAACATTTCCTGCAGGTGGCGGACCATGTCTTGCTGGCCTGCGAGCTTTCGCTGCTCTCACTGCGCGATACGTTACGCCTACAGGATCTGATGCGTGAATCGCTTAAACGCCGTGAGCCGCCGATCGTTGTTGCCATGCGCACCGGGATGGCGCCAAAACAGGAAGTGCTCAAAGCAGACTTTGAAAAGGGCATCGATAACAAAGTGGCTTATGCCGTACCGTATGCGCCGGATGTCTTCATGCCGATCGATATCAATATCCCGGCGATCAAAGCCAAGGCCAACGCGGCAGTCAGGCCGCTTTTCGACCTTGCAGGCGACCTGATACCGGAGGCAAAGCAGGAAGCGACGAAAAAGAAAGGAAAAGAGAAGCCCGAAAAGAAAGGCGGCCTTCTTGGTAAAAAATAATCATAACGTAACGGATCATGTTCGGAAGACGCGGAACAACAGAAGCTGGTAATAACGAGCAATCAGAACAGGATAGTCAAACTTCGACAGCGCCTGCGGGATCTGCTGAACCTAAACCGGAAAAAACTTCCGAAAGCCATTCTGAATCTTCCTCCCCATCATCCTCTAAGCCTGCAAAACCAACCGCTTCCAGTGCCAGCGAGTCCAAAAAAAGCAATGCCGAACTTATTCTGGCCAACCAGGACGATCAGCCTGACCTGAACATGGAGCCCGGCGCTGACCAGCCAACCGAACTATCTGCGACCAAGGAAAAAATATACAACCTGCTCATGGAGCAGATCGACATCAATACCTCCTCGCGCCTGCCGCGCGACGAGCTCAAGCGCCAGATCATCGAACTGATCGGTGAGATCGTGATGGAGCAAAGATTACTATTGTCGCAGGCTGAACAGCAGTTGCTGGCCAACCAGATCGTGGACGACATGCTCGGCTTCGGGCCGCTGGAGCCGCTCCTTAAAGACGATGCGATCAGCGATATCATGGTCAACGGCCCATATCAGGTGTATGTGGAGCGCAAGGGCAAGCTGACCCTGACCGATGTGAAATTCCGCGACAACGACCACGTCATGGCGATCGCCACCCGTATCGTGACCGGCGTTGGCCGGCGTGTCGACGAGTCCAGCCCTATCTGCGACGCGCGCCTGCCCGACGGCAGCCGCGTGAACGTGATCGCGCCGCCGTGCGCCATCATAGGTGCCGCCATTTCCATCCGTAAATTCTCGCAAAAAAAGATCACGCTCGATACCATGGTCGGCTTCGGCAGTATGTCCGAACCGTTATGCCGCGTGCTCAAGATTTGCGGTGCCATACGCCTGAACATCATCATCTCGGGCGGTACTGGTTCTGGTAAGACCACTATGCTCAATGCTGTATCGCGCATGATCTCGCACGGCGAGCGTATCGTTACCATTGAGGACGCTGCCGAGCTGCAGTTGCAGCAGCCGCATATCGTGCCGCTGGAAACCCGCCATGCCAACCTCGAAGGCGAGGGGGAGATATCCATGCGTGACCTGGTGAAGAACGCGCTGCGTATGCGTCCCGACCGCATCATCCTTGGTGAGGTGCGAGGCGGCGAGGCATTCGATATGTTGCAGGCCATGAATACCGGCCACGACGGTTCCATGGGCACCCTGCATGCCAACAACCCGCGCGAGGCGCTCAGCCGTCTTGAAAACATGGTCGGGATGGCTGTTACCACGCTGCCTTCGCGTGCATTGCGCCAGCAGATCACCAGCGCCGTGAACCTTATCGTTCAGGTCCAGCGTATGCGTGATGGTGGCCGCCGCGTAACACATGTCACCGAAATTATCGGAATGGAAGGCGATGTGATCATCACCCAGGATCTGTTCACCTATGAATTCAAGGGTGAAGATGAAAACGGCAAGCTGGTGGGTGAATTCAAGTCCACCGGTATCCGTCCGAACTTCACGCCTACAGCCGCATATTTCGGTCTGGACCAGGCACTTGTGGAAGCCATGAGCATGGCATCGGGTGAATGACATGAATGTTCGGTTCGCATATTCCACACTGTGCGCAGGCGACAGGGGGACGTATGCTCAGCTCTAAACGTGCACAGACCAAGAAGCGTATTCAGCGAATAAGGCAGCGTAAGGTTTCCGACGCCAAAAAAGTTGGTGATGTTAGCCTGCGCCGTAAGACAGAAGACCAGAAGGGGCTCATATACTGGCTGATGAAACCCCTGCCGGATTCCAAGCGTTTACAGCTTTTTCTCGAGCGTGCCGGAAAAAATATCCCTGCCAAGCGTTACCTGTTCAAGCGTTTCATTAGTTTCGTGCTTATCGCGTGTGTGGCGTGGTTTTTCCGCGTGCCATGGCATTTCTCGCTGGTCATTGGTTTTGTGGTGGGCGTGTGGCTACCATTTGCGCTTCTAAAACGCAAGATCATCAAGCGCAAAAAGGAATTCCTTAAATTATTCCCCGACGCTATTGACCTTATCGTGCGTGGCTTGCGCTCGGGGTTGCCGGTTTCGGAATCGCTGGTGATGGTTTCCAAAGAGGTGCCTGACCCGGTGGGTAGTACCTTCGGGAATATTTCCAATACCATGAAACTCGGGGTGACCATGGAAAAAGCACTGATGGAAACCGCCAGGAAACTGAATATGACCGAGTTCAACTTTTTCACTACCAGTATTGTGTTGCAGCGCGAAACCGGCGGTAACCTTTCGGAGATTCTAAGCAACCTGTCGGAAGTTTTGCGCGGCCGCTTCATCATGCATATGAAGATACGCGCCATGTCTTCGGAGGCACGTGCGTCCGCTTATATCATCGGTGCGCTCCCGTTCCTTGTGATCGGTGCGGTGGCGGTGTTCAGCCCGGGTTATATGAACCCCCTCATCGACGATCCGGTGGGCAATATGTGGGCCGGTATCGCGGCTACCATGTTATTTGGCGGTATGTGGATCATGAACCGCATGACGAAGTTTGAGATCTGATATGGATTTATTCCGCTCATTCTCCATGGAAAGGATCCTGCCGGCATGGTTGCCGGTGGAGGAATTCTATGTGGGACTGGGTTGCGCCACCCTCCTGATCGTGGGGTTGGCATCTTACAGTAACTTTGGCCCGCGTGGCCGTACTAATGCCCGTATCAAGGCCATTCAGGAGCGTCAGGCAGAACTGCGCGGTGAACTGGTGGCTGCCCGCCGTCGTCGCCACAAGCCGGATCAGTCGGTGAACTTCATGCGCATGGTGGCCAAGCGGCTGGAACTGGTGAAGAAGCTTCAGCTGGGCAAAGCGGAGGCCATCCTGATACAGGCCGGGTTCCGTTCCAAGGATGCCATGTATATCATGGCGTTCTTTGTTCTGATCCTGCCGATCATTCTTGGTGTGGCAGGGCTGATCGTGATGGAGCTGAATTCCGATGTCAGCCCCAAATGGAAAATGATGAACTACATATGGCCGGTGACTGGCGCTTATCTTGGCCTAAAGCTGCCGTGGATCTTTGTGCACCGTGCACGCAAGAAACGTTACCTGAAAATACAGCGTTCGTTGTCGGACGTGCTCGACCTGATGACCATCTGCGCAGAAGCTGGACTCAGCCTTGCTGCGTCACTGAAGCGGGTGGCTCGCGAACTCATGATATCTTACCCGGAGATGGCCGAAGAACTGGAGCTGACTTCGGTGGAGATGGGATTCCTGCCTGACCGTAACAAGGCGCTATCCAACCTGTCCGAGCGTTGTGACCTGCCGGAGGTGCGGGGTATCACAAGCGTACTGGTACAGACAGAAAAATACGGTACGCCGATCGCGCAGGCATTACGTGTATTGTCGGCGGAATTTCGTCAGGCGCGTATGCTGCGTGCGGAGCAGAAGGCGGCGCGCCTGCCTGCCATCATGACCATACCGATGATATGTTTCATCCTGCCAACCCTGTTCATCGTCATTATTTCGCCGGCAATCATCAAGCTTCTGCATACCATCGAATAGCAGGCGGGGATCGTGGCTTAAAACGCCAGGCGCCGGTTACGGCCGGGATAGGTGAATTCAGCATCTGCACCGAACGGATTTTGTTCCGGCTCCGCTGCATCCTCATTCTGTTCTTCTGGTGCTTCCAACTGGCCAGTTTCATCACCGGCGGCAGGAGACAGCTCATCTGGCGCAGGCTCTTCAGCTTGCTGGATCTCATGTTCCACTGGCTCTTCGGCGGGGACAGGGACATCCACAGAGTCTTTCGGATTATCCGTCGTAGCAGCAAGGTTCCCTTCCGGCTGGGGCACCTGCTCTGTCTGGAGATTATCCACGATCACCTGATCGTCTTGTGTCAGCAGGTCCACCGATTTGTTCTGCTTCTGCGCCGATGCATAATGTTCATAGAATTTCAGGTTTTCCTTTACCTGCTCCTCGCTCAGGTCTTGCAGTCCAAGCGCCAGAGCCTTGTCATGATTTCCTGTCAGGCCGTATGCCAGCGCTAGGTTGTGCCGTACTTTTGGATGCTCACCGGCTTCTTTGTGCAGGCGCTCGAGCAGAGTCAGGGCCTCGTCAGGTCGGCCGTCCAGAATGAATGACATGGCCATATTGTTTTGCAGCGGTACAGACCCGGGAGAAACCGCAAGGCCCAACCCATAGATTTCCTGCGCGGCAAAATGGTTTCCCGCCTTATCGAAAGCTACGCCTTTGGCGTTGTAGGCCATGGCATTATCCGGCTCCATGGCAATAAGAAGATCCATGGTATTCACTGCTTCGCGCGAGTTTTCCGCCTGTATGTAGCTGCGTCCCAGTTGGTAAATGACATAAGTGTTGGAAGGGAATTTCTGCCGTGCCTTCAGCAGGGTTTGTACGGCTTCTTCGTGCGCACCGGCTTTATGCAGGGCGCCTGCAAGCTGGATAAAATCATCGGCAGTAGCATTCTCGCCGTTGATACGCGCACGCAATATATCGACGGCTGCCTGTGCATTGCCTGACTGGTCGAGGGATTGGGCGATCGCCTGTGAGTCCAGCGCACGCTCGGGCGGCGGCGGTTCTTCAGCCCAACCGGGAGGTGACACGCACAGGCACAGGCCTGCAGCAAGAATGGTGGAAGTGCGCATAGATGCCCCACAAACTGTGACTAACGTGCATGGGCCTGACCCATGCACGTAACACTCTACTTGCTAATACGTAAATTCGCAAGGGCATCTCCTATCTGTTCGAACGCGCTTTGCAGTTCGCTATTGCTGCTGGAGTTGAAGAAATATTCTGGTTTGCTGGCGCAATCACGCAGCAGGTTCTGTATGCCCGATCCCGGATTACCGAAGGCAATAGTATACACAATGATGCCTTCATCTTTCACTGCGTCACACACATCGGTCAGGCGTTCATCCAGCTCATTCTCCGCGCCGTTCTGGCTGGTAGTGCCAAGAGTGCCTTGCGATAGATATCCGTATGCCCCGCGCACGCTGTTGCTTATCACGTTTTCACCGTCGGTCATCACGATCAACACTTTATCCATAAGCGGTGTATTATAGTCCAGGGGCAGTTCGTCATCGTCCATTTCGCCGCCCCACAAGCCACGCCATCTTGGGCTCAGCATACGCCAGCCCCAGGCAGCTCCCAGCACAATGTGGGTGTTGCCGTTTGCTTCCATGTCATCAATACCGGCAAGGATAGTCGCTTTGGACTTGGTCATCTGTGTCACCGGTTGTGAGCAGTATTTATTCGGGCCAACATTCACGCCCAGGCCGCTCTTATATCTCCATCCGCTGCCTGTACTGCAATTTGTGCGGCTTGAGTTGGTGCCGTACCAGCCGTTATAGCTCGAATGGCATGCCCAATAATATTTTGGGAACAGCGCCACCGAGGGAGGGTCGTCTGTAATATCGCGGCCACTGGCCTCACGTGCATCCACGCAGCCCATCCACGATGTGGTGCCCCAGTTGAATGTGCCGGATGTCCAGCTGTTGTGTGCGGTGCCAATATTCACGGCCTGTGCGAATGGCACCAGGCCGATCCACAGGTTATCTATCTCGGATTTGCTGCCATAAAGGATATTCACCAGCGTTTCGGCAGCATCCTTCAGTGCGGTCAGTTTCGAGCCCGACATCGAGCCGGTGTTGTCCAGTACCATCACCAGCTCCATGCCGCGGCTGGCGCGGGTGATTTCGGTATGCGCGGCGATGTCCACATCATCAATGCCCAGCATATGCATGAACACGGTATCCACCGTTCCGTCAATATCCAGTACGATCACTTCGTTGGTTGCATCCGGCACGACCGTAAGCGTCGACAAGTTGGTGCCCATGAATCCCGACGGGAAGTTGGCATCGAAATACTTCTGCGCCACTGCGTTGATGTCGCCGGAAGAAGCCACGCTGCCTGCAGCCAGGCCGGCAGCATCCAGCGCATTGGACAATCGGGACTGTGCGATCTGCGCGCGGCTCATGTCGATGGCCATACCGGCGGCTGCGATCATCATGAATATCGCCAGGCCGATAAGGGGCATGGCGGCACCATCCTGCGCGCGGCGAAATGAGGTGAGTAATGTCAAAAGGCGTAGCATGGCAGCATTCCCCTCCGGCCTTTACGAGCCGATCGATGTCAGTTCACCCAGGCGTGGTTTGAATACGCCAATTTTATACAGGGTGTTGGTGTTTGGCATGACGGCATCCAGCATCATCGGGGTATAATTAAAATATACCTCGGCGATGATGATGCCCTCATTCGGATCCAGCGCGAATCCCGTCGGCAAGGTGGCGGTAAGGCCCTCGCCGCCGATCTGGCTGCTTTGTGTCCATGTGCCACCGCCGGTATATTGCCAGTTCACTGTAGCCGCACCGCTACCGACACGGCTGACCGATGATATGATCACATAACCGTTGCCGTCGAACGCAAACGGCTGCATGACCTCCTGTACGGCCAGCACCAGAACGTCCATGTCACCGGTGGTGATGTCCTCTGCCTGTGCTACAAGGTCGGAAATGGTCATGGCGGCTTTTTCGGTTTTCTGCGCGGCAATGGTATAGCGTGACAACTCTACCGTACCCAGGAACAGCACGACAAGGAACGGTAGCACGGCGGCAAATTCCACTGCGGCGATACCTTGCTGCGTCCACTGGAAGCGGAACCATGCACGGCGCAACATGCGTTTATAATGTGACATTGTATGGCTCATTTTTTACCACCGTGCGTACTGTTATGTTGATTGTGTTGCCGATGATGCCGTTCATCAGTGGAGTGAATATCGGCCAGTTGTAACTGACGACATACACCACCACGTCGTTCGCATCACCGGCGCCTTCGGCGCCCATGTCGGCGTCCCACTGGCCATTGCCATTGACATCGGAATAGGGCTCGCCAACATTATACATCTGGTTCCCATTGGTGTCAGAGAACGGCTCGTTCTGGCCAACGCTGTCGAATAGTGGATACACTGTCGTGTCGATGATGATATCGGTAGGATTGAGCAGGCCCGCCGTTTTTTCGCTGATGTTCTGTACGATCATCTCTTCGCGGCTCAGGCCCGGCTCCGTATATCCGGTCTTGCCCATGCGCGCCGTGTTGTTGGTCGCGCTTTCCATTACGGAAGTGGTGAACATGATCAGCGAAAACTCCACCGTACCCAGCATCAGCAGCAAGATGGCCGGAGAGATCAGCGCAAATTCCAGCGTGGTAACGCCGTCATTATTGTTCCACAGTTTTTTCATTATCGCCCCTCGCAGTTTGCGGTCTGGCACGTTTGTTGGGTAATAGCTGATATACATTTATCTAGTATAGATTATATTGGGTACCTGATTAAGATTAGGTGAAAAATATCTGGCAATTTACTGAAAATTAAAGTGTTTTTTATCGTTGCCCGATATTTAAGTGCTTCATTTATAATCCAAATAAATAACCATCCTATTAATATTGTATTATAGATATTTAGATTACGTATATCCATGCAGCCGACCACCCGTATCCTTATTGCCAAATTAGCCGAAGTGAACTGGTTCATTGTGACCATTGTATCTTTGCTGGCGGGGGTAGGGATCATCATGATGGTATCGGCGGGCGGCGGTGATTTTTCGCCATGGGCTATGCACCAGCTTGTGCGCTTTGGCGTTGGCATGCTGGCCATGATGTGTGTGGCGATGATCCCCATACGTGTGCTGCTGGATTTTTCCTATCCGGTCTATTTCTTGGGAGTTGCTGTGCTGGTGGTGGTTGAGGTCATGGGGCATGTCGGCATGGGGGCGCAGCGCTGGATCAAGCTGGGTGGCGTGACGCTGCAACCTTCCGAATTCATGAAGCTGGCGCTTATTATGGCATTGGCACGCTACTTCCACAACACCCATCCGGAGGATATCCGCCGCCCTGCCTTCCTGATCGCACCGCTCATACTGATTGTTGTGCCGGTGTTGCTCATACTGAAACAGCCGAATCTTGGCACTGCCATCATCACGGCGCTGGTCGGCGGCATTTTGTGTTTTCTTGCCGGGGTGCGCTGGCGTTATTTCATCGGATTGCTTGTGCTTGCCGCCGCATCGGCGCCGGTGGCGTGGCAATTCCTGCATGATTACCAGAAAAAGCGCGTGCTCACGTTTCTCGATCCGGAGCAAGATCCGTTGGGAGCTGGCTATAATCTCCTGCAATCCATCATTGCAATCGGTTCGGGCGGGCTGCTGGGTAAGGGCTACCTGCAGGGATCGCAGAACCAGCTTAATTTCCTTCCTGAAAAGCATACCGACTTTATTTTCACCGCGCT
>JBFWQQ010000062.1:0-10708 GCA_050249355.1 Alphaproteobacteria bacterium
GAGAAAGCGCGTGTACTTCAGCAACGCCAGCATGAAATCCGACAGCAACTCGCCGCTTTCGACCACGCCGACGAGGACTTCGCCACTAGCGTGAAACTGTTGTTGGCGCTCGTCAACAACGCTGGGCGGCTGTTTCGCAGTTCCAACGTGGAGCAAAAACGCAAGCTGGTCGCGCTCGTATGTCAGAACTTGGTGCTGACCGGCGGAACCCTCGAATATACCTTGAAAAAACCCTTCGAGCTGTTCCTCGAAAAGGACAAAAGCAGAAAATGGCTCCGCGAGCTGGATTCGAACCAGCGACCGTCCGATTAACAGTCGGATGCTCTACCGCTGAGCTATCGCGGAACAATAGCCATACAAGACGGCGTTATATAGCAAATGCAATCTGCCATGGCCAGCAGATTTTGGCATTTTCTTACATATTCGAATAAACCCGGCAGAACAGCTGGCGCTGGTGTAAAAGCCGGCATAGTTCCGAAGCAGCGCTGGCGCTTTCCAGCGGCCCTACCCTAAGGATATATCGGGTTTTTTTGGATAATGTTGACGAAACACTGCTACGCAACCCATCCAGCAGGTCGGCATGCTTTTTACGCATGGCATCCCATGTCTGCAGAGCCTCCATCTGGCTTTGCGCAGTGGCCACATGCAGCCAGTACACCCGCTTGCTGGCGGGAGGCTGGCTTAAGGAGTAACTGTCCCCGCCCCGGCCGGATTTCCATTTACGCTCGCGTTCGTTATACCGTTCGCCATGCGTATGGCCGCGCGTTAGCGTGTCATCGCCCATTTCTGCCACTTCGGCTTCAGACAGGAAGCGGCATTCCAGTGTATCGTTCTTGGTCTGTATAATGGTTTTGCAGAAATAATCCGCTTCACGTAATCCGGTAAATGGCCCGATATGCAGGCGCACCGCCGGTTCACGCCCAAGCTGGCTTACCGGTTTGATAACACGGACATTGAAACCCGCCGTCTGGATGGGGTCGCGCACACGCACAGCCCGCCAAAAATCCGACGCGCGGCTTTCGCTGTTAAAACTCTGCACCATCAGCCAGCCGCCTTCATGGGGCATGGCATCTGACGCGGCAGAAGCCTGTGCAACTGCCTGCGCGGATATATTCCTTTCTTCTGTGAATTCCACCCGAGGAGCGGCCACGGCAGCACCACTCAGCGGCACACGAATCGCCTCTGCCACTTGCACTTCGCCCTGGCGCGCCGGTTGCAGGTCGCGGCTTTCAATGCTTCCTTCACCATCCTCCGATTCAAATCCACTGAACACCCAGCCCAGCAAGGTTTCTTCTTCCACGTCATCGGCGGTGCTGGCCGGTGGCGGTACAGCCGCGATAGGCTCCGGCAAGCGTTTAGCCAGCTGTTGTTTAGAGTTCACCAGCCACGGCAAAGGTTCGGCGGGGCCACTATCATCAAAGGCATGCTCTTTTTCCGGGCGCTCACTGGCAATGTGATCCATACCCTCGACTACAAAACATGGAAGGTTAGCATCAAACAGGTCGCCGCAGATCTTATAGGCATCCAGCTTTGTTTCAAGCGGGCCAGCCTGAATGCGGGTGGTCACCCGGTTGGTATCCTGATGCACCACGGTGGTAGGATAAAACTCCAGCACCCCGAGCGTATTGGGATATTTCTTTGAAAGCATTCGCCATTGCGCCATCGCCTCTTCTTCTTCCAGCTCACTGCCTACCTCGATATAATAATTGCCAAATGCAATCGCGTTACCTGCCCACAGCAGTATCGCCAAACCGGCCAATATGATTGTTTTTATAGGTTGATGCACAGTTTCTCCGTAGCTTGACGGGTTAAGAAGCCCATCCTGTATAGCACAGCCATCCCAGATATTAAGTAAATTGTTAAAGGAGAATTGGAGGCCGGGGGGGGAATCGAACCCCCGAATACAGGATTTGCAGTCCCGTGCATTACCACTTTGCTACCCAGCCATCTTGGAAAATAAGCATATATCGCATGCACGGGCCGCCGGTCAAGGCGATTTGGCGCTTTTCTCTAATATACGCTTGAGTATGCTGCCGCACTCCACATGGGCCAGAAGCGGTGCCAGATAGTGTATATCTCCTGTCTTTATCAGGGCTTCTATGCGCGGGTGTGGTGTCAGGTAGTGCGCTAGAAGAAACAAGTCATCATGCAGGGTGATAATGACCAGCGGGATATCCCATAACCCGTTATGTGTCCGCAGGTAATGCGCATCCAGGCATTTATAGGTTAGTTTACTGCCATTTTGGGTTGCCAGCACGTACATCGGATGGTCGATGATCAGATTAACCCCGGCATCCATAAGATATGCATTCTTTGCTTTCAGGCGGTGGCCGGGCTTATCAATATATTGTCGCGCATGCTCCAGTACCTTACGGGAATTAAGGCCATGTACATCGGTGGTCGGCAACTGCGCGAAGTATGGCACTGCCCCTGCCGCAGTTACCGCAATGTGTACGTCATCCGCAGCGCCGGTATAGAAATATTCATGTAGTTTTTTTCCTACCTGCATCCAGTTGCGGTCCGGACGTGTCAGCCAGCGGTCAAGGTTACGTGTGGATTCCAGATGGTTCTTATCCATCGGGTTATAATAGAAATAGCCCGGCTGCAACAGGTTACCCACTATGACCAGTGAACTTGCCACCACCACCGGCAGAAAAGTTCTGCGTGCCTGTGCGCCTATAATAAGGTCAAACATCAGCAGGTAAAAGAATGGCAGCATCGGCAGGATAAACCGAAATTCCATATAATCACCGCCAGCAGCCAGCATATAGCTGAGCCATAGCAGTACGGCACCCAGCCATGCCAGCCGCATATTCCAGCGTTGCCAGTCGAAATCGTCACGTCCTGCCAGCGCGAACCACAAGACAAACAGCCACACCGGCATATAATGCTGTGCTTTCAGGAAAGTATGCAGGTACTGCAAACCATACATGATATTGTTGCCCTGCATTTTTACATAAAAACTATTGGGGAGTGGCTGGCCGTATTGTGCCAGCGCAAAGCCTATCATCATCGCTACACACAGCAGCGGCGGCGCCCCAATCTTGAGTAGGGCATAGAGCAGGTGCGACAAACCCGCAGAACGCTTACAATATTCCGCAAGCAGCACATACATGCACATGCCATAGACCGGCATTAGCAACAGCGCAGAATCCAGACGCGTTAAAAGGGCAAGCGCCGTCCACGCCCCCACCTGCCATAGAATGAAATCCTGCCTGCTATTAAACCAACGCGTCAACGCCTCATACGTTGCCAGTACAAAACATAATGCCAGTGCAGTTTCGAGTCCGCTGGTGGCATAGGCCGCATATGTCACATTGCTGGCCATCGCAGCCATGGCAAGAAATCCCGCTAACGGCGCCCCGGTCGATTCCTTTCCGATACGGTACACCAGCCACAACCCGGCAAGGGCTGCCGGTACGGATATCAGGTATGCTGCAGCCGGCACCGCTATGCCCAGCTTTATCAGCAGCCCCACCAACAACGTAAACAGGAAACTGGTATAGCCATATTCCGCTGATCCGGGGTACCATACCAACCCATGCCCCTCGGCCATGTTGCGTGCATAGGTGAATGAAATATAGGCATCGTCGGTGATGAAACGGTGATCCCACATCATCAGGCCAGCGCCGGTCAGGATATGCAGGAGTATGATATGCGTAATGGATACCCCTGAAAACCTAGCCTGCATCACTCGCCTACTCCACTACCGTGCCATGCAGGTCATAATTATCGGATGCATCAATACGCACCTGTACCATATGGCCGGGCAGATGCCGCTTTGCGGTCTGCGCGTATACCAGCCCGTCGATCTCCGGCGCATCGGCAGCCGAACGGCCGATGATACGCCCATTTGAAAATTCATCCACCAGCACCGCAACAGTCTGACCTAACTTACGTTGCAGACGTTTCGCACTGATTGCCTGCTGTACCGCCATGAAGCGGTTCCAGCGTTCTTCGATCAATTCTGCAGGCACTTTACCCGCCATTTCCTTTGATCTCGCGCCCGATACATCTTCGTAGCGGAAGCACCCCACCCGGTCGAGCTGGGCTTGCTCCAGCCATTCGAGCAGGAATTCAAAGTCCTCATCGGTTTCGCCCGGAAAGCCGACAATGAACGTAGAGCGCAGCGTGATATCCGGGCACACGGAGCGCCATTTAGTGATACGCTCAATGATCTTTTCGTGGTTCGCCGGACGGCGCATATCTTTTAGCACGCGCGGGCTGGCATGCTGGAAGGGTATATCCAGATAGGGTAGGATCTTGCCTTCCGCCATCAGCGGTATCACGTCATCGACATGCGGATACGGGTACACGTAATGCAGGCGCACCCATGCACCCAGTTCGCCGAGCGCTTCGCACAGCTCGTAGAATTTTGCACGCACGTCCCTGCCCCGCCATTGGCTGGTGGCGTATTTGGTGTCGATACCGTAGGCACTGGTATCCTGCGATATCACCAGCAATTCCTTCACACCCGATTGAACCAGTCGTTCGGCCTCAGCCAGCACATCCCCCACCGGGCGGCTGACCAGATCGCCGCGTAATTGCGGGATGATACAGAACGAACAACGGTTGTTACAGCCTTCGGATATTTTCAGGTATGCATAATGACGCGGTGTCAGCTTGATACCCTGCGGCGGTATCAGGTCCTGATGCGGATCATGCTTCGGCGGCAACACTTTATGCACGGCATCCAGCACCGATTCGTACTGTGCCGGCCCGGTGATGGACAGCACATCCGGATAGTGTGCGCGTATCAATTCTGGTGTTGCCCCCATGCAGCCGGTGACGATCACCTTGCCGTTTTCCTTCAGCGCCTCGCCGATAGCACCCAGCGATTCTTCGCGCGCGCTATCAAGGAAGCCACAGGTATTGACGATCACCACATCGGCTCCGTCATAACCCGGGGCAAAGTGGTATCCCTCGGCCCGCAACTGGGTCAGGATACGCTCGGAATCCACTAGCGCTTTGGCACAGCCAAGACTGACAAACCCCACGCTGGGTGCTTCTTTAGAGGTGTGTGAGGATGGTTTTTGCATGGCTACGGTTGTACCTATCGCCAGCCCCAGAAACAAGCGTTACTTTGTACAATCTGGCCTTTACCGCCCGCTTCCTATAGCGAACCATACCGCCACCAGAACCAGCAATACTGCAAAAATATGGTTCAGCCGCCTCTGGTGCTCTCTTTGCTGCATCAGGGGCCGCAACCTGTCGGCCAGCAACACAATCAGGATATGAATAGCCGTAGCAATTGTGATCGATATGCCAACCAGCAATAATGCTTGTGCCATGGCATCACCGGCAGGATCAATGAACTTGGGGAGCACACTGACATAAAATGCCGCCGCCTTGGGGTTCATGATATTTACAAAAAAACCGCGCCGGAAATATTTGCCATAAGCGATGCCCTGCTCGCCCCCTTCTTCATAGGGGCTTGCAGCCCATGTATCATAGGCAAGCCACAGCAGGTACAATACGCCGGCCCAGCGTATGGCCTCATGCAAAGACGGATAGGCCTGAATGACGGCGGCCATGCCAAATGCTGAAGCCAGCGCCACCACCAGCAGGCCAAGCGCCACGCCGGCAACTGTTGCATACCCGGGAAACTTACCCCGGCTACTACTGAGGATCGCCAGATACGCCATATTCGGCCCCGGTGTCAGCTCGATCAACATACATGTGATAATAAATGAAACCATGGGATATAAGATATTGGCTGGGGGATTAGGATGTACTCGCTACGGGCTTCGCCCTTGCTGCGTTGCAATTTTCTAAGCTCATCCTATTCGCTAAGAAAATTGTCGAACGTAAGTTCGTCCCAATATCCGCAAAGCCATTCAAAAAAAACGCCTCTGGCGGATTTTTTTGAATGGCTGGGGGACTAGGATTCGAACCTAGGTTGACGGAGTCAGAGTCCGTAGTCCTACCGCTAGACGATCCCCCAATATGGGCCAGGGGCGCAAAATCGCAAATCCTTAGGCGATATGCAAGCAAAACCTGTAAAAATCAGGAACCACGCACCCATAGGCGGCATTGGATGGTTTCATTGGTCACATTACAGGCTGCCGAAGTGGCATCCAGCATATCCCCCGGAATCGCATTGTATTTTATTTTAAAGGTACTGGTGACCGCAGATAATTCTTCAACCTGGGATAGCTGTGAACGTATTTCCGCTGCCTTGATGAGATCCCATCCAACCACCGCGCCACCAATCACAAGTACGATCGAAAGTTCAACCAATATAAAACCATGTAAATAACTTTTACGCACGCCGTAAACTTTTATATCGTTGAAAAATACCAGCTTAGGCTGGTATGCCGGAAATTCAATAAAGAAGTTGCAGACGCAGCAAATGGCTTGCATTGGTAGTGGTTGGCGCTAATATATGTGTAAATATCAGTTAACCAACATAAAGCGTAAGCATATGAACAGCCAGAACAAACGCGAAAGACTGATAGAATCTGCTGCACAGCTGTTCCATCATAACGGCCTTAACAGCACATCGCTTGCCGATATTGCCAAGCACGCAGATATTCCCATTGGAAACGTGTATTATTATTTTAAGGCCAAGGATGATCTGGCCATTGCGGCAATAGACAGACGCAAAGAACATTTTTCCCTGGTATACAATGCGTTGGAAGAAGCCTTTGCCGACCCCCGCCAGCGCCTGATCGAATATCTGGGCTACTACGATAAAATGCGCGATGAATATTACACCTATGGCTGCCCGATCGGTCGCATTATCAATGAATCAAGGATTGAAAAGGATTCGGTCGCGCAGGCCGCCTCGGATGTATTCGACGCCTTCCTTATGTGGGCGATGGAGCAGTTCCGCGCGCTCGGCCACAGCCCGGAAGATGCTAAAAAGCACGCCATCTGCATGATGGCAGGCATACAAGGCGGCGTCGTCATGGCACGCGCTTTTAGCAATCCGCAGATTCTTTCAGACGAGTTGCAGCGCATTTCGCAATGGCTGGAATCGTTGCCAAACCGCAAGATATCCCTTGGCAAAGCGGGCCTGCGCGCATCCGCTGAAGCTTAACGCGTAGCTGCTCGCCTCAGCCGGTCGTTGATCGCTATCCCTATACCCTTATTTGGTATTTCCATCACTGCTATACATGTGGCATCTACCGCATCCAGCTTGCGTAACATGGCAAACAGGTTGGCTGCCGCCTCGGTCAGGTCACCGAATGGGCTAAGATTCTCTGTTACTTTGGCACCCATGATAGGATTCCCGAATGCCAGCAACGCTTCATTACCCTTCACAGATGTAGCATTTAGCCGCATTGGCGTATCCGGCGCATAATGCTTTGCCAGCATACCCGGCGATGATATCGGGCTATCCGCCCTGGCAAATTGCACATCGCCCGCCACATCGCGGATCATATCCGCTGTAATAATGCCGTGACGCAACAACACCGGTACATCGCCGGTAGCATCCACCACGGTGGATTCCAACCCTGCAGTGCATGGCCCGCCATCAAGAATTTTCGCCACCTTGGTGCTGAGTTCTTCTTCTACATGCTGCGCAGTGGTCGGGCTGATACGTCCGGAACGGTTGGCGCTGGGCGCCGCAAGCGGTACATTACACGCGCGCAGGAACTCCTGCGCCAGCGCACTATCCGGCACGCGCACCGCCAGCGTATCCAGCCCGGCACTTACAAGTAATGATAGCGCGCATTCTGGCCCGCGCCTCAGCACCATGGTCAGTGGCCCCGGCCAGAAGCTGGCAGCCAGTTTTTTTGCCAACGGTGTCAGCTGGACATATTCAGTTGCCTGCCTGATGGAATGCATGTGCACGATCAGGGGATTAAAACTGGGTCGGCCCTTGACTTCATATATCGAGGCGACAGCAGCATCGGACGTTGCATCGCCGCCCAGTCCGTACACCGTTTCGGTCGGGAATGCCACCAGTTTGCCCGCCCGTATCAAACGTGCCGCTTGCTGTATATTTTGTGTCTGATTACCCATCATCTAGTTATTTTTGGTTTATTGCCTACTAAATGTAGTTGTCGTAACGCATTGTATAGTCTATGAATCAAAGAGCTATAGCAAGGAGGCGATTATGGCAAAGGTAATTACGATCGCACAACAAAAAGGTGGGGCCGGAAAAACGACCGTAGCCTCGCATCTGGCCGTTGCCCTGAGCCAGATGGGTAACCGTGTTGCCGTGGTCGATATCGATCCGCAAGGCAGCCTGACATACTGGCACAATATCCGCGAAAAGCGTTTCGGCGAAGGCTTTACCGGCATGAATTTCTCTTCGGTTTCCGGCTGGCGTGTCGGCAGCGAGGTCACCCGCCTGCGCAAGACATACGATTATATCATCATCGATAGTCCCCCACACACCGAAACCGAAGCGCGCACCGCTATCCGCTGCGCCGACCTCATCCTTATTCCCATGCAGCCCAGCCCGACCGACCTGTGGGCAAGCAAGGCCACGCTGGATCTTGCGCACAGCGAGAACATACCGGTAAAAATAATCCTAAACCGCGTTTCACCCGGCACCCGCCTGTCACAGGCCATCATTGATGAGCTACCGGAAGAGGATCTGGCAGAAACCCATCTGGGCAACCGGGTGCTGTTCGCATCATCGCTGCTGGAGGGTCGCTGCGCCACCGAAGTGGAGCCTGGCAGCCCGGCCGCCAAGGAGATCAAAAAGCTGATAAAGGAAATCTCGCGCTGGGACACCGGCATGGATCAGCCTAAGATCGTTAAACTCTATAACGATAACGAAAAAATCCTTGAAGATTCTTAGGTATTTTTTGCGTCTATAGCCAGCGCATGCAGGCCGGTTTTGAATTCTTCGGCTAACGCCACATAAACCATCTGGTGAGCCTGCACTTTAGTCTTGCCCGCGAACGCATCACTCACTATGCGGATGGAATAATGCGTTTGCCCACCTGGCCGCGCCCCTGCATGCCCTGCATGCTTGGCGGAATCATCAGAAATGGCAAGCTGGCTTGGCGCAAATGCCTGTGATAATATGCGTTCTATACGGTCGGCCCGATTCATAAGGAAACTATACGGATAATGCCAAGAAAATACAATAAGTCAGACTTCGCTCCCCAGATCGATGCCGATAAAGCCCCCTTATGCGAATCCAAAGGCTGCAGCCAGCCCGGCACTTACAAGGCCCCGCGTTCGCGCGATGCTCTGGATGCGCACCAGTGGTTATGCCTTGACCATATCCGCGAGCATAACCAGCGCTGGGATTTTTTCGATGGCATGGACCGCGACGAGATAGAGCTGTTCATGCGCGATGCCGTAACCGGCCACCGTCCGACATGGGATCGTGATGCCCAGCACCGCAGGCTCGATACCGAAGGCTTGCGGCGCGCGCTGAACGACTTTATGGGATCGCGCAGTAACCCGCGCCAGAAACTGCCGCCCGAAGTTCCCGGGAAAGTGCGCAAAGCGCTTTCCGTGCTCGATCTGGAATATCCTTATACGGTAAAGGCGCTGAAAACCCACTACCGCCAGCTGGTGAAAAAGCATCATCCCGATCGCCACCAAGGGGATAAAAAAGCCGAGGATATCTTCAAGCGCATCACACAAGCCTATGAATGCCTGATGCAGCATGCCAAGAACAGCTGACCGGTTTTTATTGCAGCCGTATCAATATCGTGTACAACAGGTACCATGAGCAAACCAGCAGTTACCGCCATGTCTAAAGACACCCCAGAACGTATCGTTGCCACGGAAAAACTTTTTGGCATTAAAACCGGTTTTCCTGTGCAGGCATTCGATAATACGCCAGCCGGGCTGGAAGAACACATCCCGCATGTGGATGAGGCATATTTTTTCGAGCCGGACACCACCCGCGCCATACTGGCCGGTTTCGCACATAACCGGCGTGTGCTGGTGCAAGGCTATCACGGCACCGGTAAATCCACCCACATCGAACAAATCGCCGCCCGCCTGAACTGGCCATGCCTGCGCATCAACCTTGACAGCCATATCAGCCGTACCGACCTTGTGGGCCGCGACATGATCACCCTCAAGGACGGCAAACAAATCACCGAATTCAAGGAGGGGCTGCTGCCATGGGCGATCGCCCGCCCGGTCGCGCTGGTGCTCGACGAATACGATGCCGGCCGCCCGGATGTGATGTTCGTTATACAGCGCGTACTCGAAGCACAGGGAAAATTCACGTTGCTCGACCAGAACCGCATCATTACCCCCCACCCGTACTTCCGCTTGTTCGCCACATCGAACACGGTCGGGCTAGGCGATTCCACCGGCCTGTATCACGGCACACAGCCGATCAACCAGGGCCAGATGGATCGCTGGAACATGGTAACAACACTCAATTACCTTCCGGAAGACAGTGAATTCAAGGTCATTACCGCGCGCGTGAAAAACCTCAAGGACAAAGACACCATCCGCACCATGATCAACATGGCCAACCTTACGCGTCAGGGTTTCATGCAGGGTGATCTTTCTACTGTCATGTCGCCGCGCACGGTGATCCACTGGGCCGAAAACACTGCTATCCTCGGCGATGTGCATCAGGCCTTCCGCCTGACATTCTATAACAAGTGCGACGAGCATGAGCGCCCGGTGATAGCGGAATATTACCAGCGCTGCTTCAACATCAACCTGCAGGAGCAGGCTTGACCCTTGCTCCGCAAGAGCATCTGCAGCGCACCAAAGACGCGCTGGTCGCTACCACACGGGCATTAGCAAAAGATAGTACGATACAGGT
>JBFWQQ010000063.1:0-10644 GCA_050249355.1 Alphaproteobacteria bacterium
CAGCATCTCAACACCATCCTGAAAAACGAACTGACCGGAATCAACCAGTATTTCCTGCATGCGCGTATGCTCAAGCATATGGGCTTCATGAAGCTGGCGGATTATGAGTACAAGGAATCCATTGATGAAATGAAACATGCTGATCTGATCGTGGATCGTATCTTGTTTCTTGAAGGCCTGCCAAACCTGCAGGATCTGGGTAAACTGTCAATTGGCGAGGATGTGAAAGAAATTCTGGAATGTGACCTGAAGCTGGAAGAGAGCGGACGTAAAGACTTGAAAGACGCTATTTTCTACTGCGAGGAGCAGAAGGATTTTTCCAGCGCCGACATACTGCACAGCATTCTGGAAAGCGAAGAAGATCACATACTGTTCATCCGCACTCAGCTGAAAATGATAGAAAGCATGGGGCTTTCCAGTTATCTGCAAACCCAGGTATAATACCGTTGATAGGAGATCATATGATTCGTCGTTTCTTATTTACATTCATTGCTATGTTAGGAGTATCACCCATGGCGCACGCCGCAGCTGAACCGGAAAACACCCTGTATATGACGCTTAAAACCGGCCGTGTGACCATTGAAATGCGCCCCGACCTGGCACCGAACCATGTGGCGCGTATCAAAGAACTGACCCGCAAAGGCTTCTATGACGGGCTTACATTCCATCGCGTGATCGAGGGGTTCATGGCACAGACCGGTGACCCGAAAGGCGATGGTACCGGCGGTTCCGGCCAGAACATTAAAGCCGAATTCAACAAGGAACATCACGGGCGCGGCGCGGTTTCGATGGCGCGTGCAGGTGATCCCAACAGCGCAGACAGCCAGTTCTTTATTGTGTTTTCGGATGCGCCGCATCTGGATGGCCAGTACACCTACTGGGGCAAGGTGACCGATGGCATGGAACATGTCGATCGTATCAAAAAGGGCGATGCATATGACAACGGTGCCGTGAAAAACCCCGATACCATCATCAAGATGCAGGTGGCTGCCGACGTTAAAGAATAACGTTGAAGACTAGCCTTTTTGATTTCTACCTTCCCGACGACCTGATCGCTGCGAGACCCGTTGATCCGCGTGACAGCGCGCGCATGCTTGTGGTGCAGGACGCGCTGCAGGACGCGTTAGTGCGTGACCTGCCGTCATTTCTGAGGGTCGGTGATATCATGGTGTTCAATGACACACGGGTGATACCGGCGCGACTGTTCGGCAAGCGCGGCGAGGCGAGCATTGAAATATTGCTGCACAAGCAGATCAGAACTGATCACTGGCAATGTTTTGCGCGCCCGGCAAAAAAACTTAAAGCCGGTGATAGGGTGCATTTTGCCGCTGGTTTTGATGCCGAGGTCATAGAAAAACTTCCGGATGGGCAGGTGGTGTTATCTTTGCGTGCAGATGGGAATGTCGCCGACATGCTGCAGCGCCACGGCCATATGCCGTTGCCACCCTACATACAACGCGCTGACGAGGTGGCGGACAAGACCTGTTACCAGACCGTCTATGCTAAACACGAAGGATCAGTGGCCGCACCTACAGCCGGGCTACACTTTACCGAGGATCTGTTATCGGCAATTGATGCAGCCGGAGTAACCCGCGCGTATGTGACCCTGCATGTGGGGGGCGGCACATTCCTGCCAGTTAAGGCCGCAGACACCGCAGACCATGTCATGCACAGCGAATGGGCCCACATCACGCCTGAAACGGCAGTTGCCATCAATAAAGCTAAGCAGGCAGGCGGCAGGGTGATCGCCGTGGGCACGACGAGTTTACGTACGCTGGAATCGGCGGCGGATGAGAATGGTGTGGTACATGCCATTAGCAGGGAAACGGATATATTCATTACGCCCGGTTACCGCTTTAAGGCGGTAGATGTATTGTTGACCAATTTCCACCTGCCGAAATCCACATTATTCATGCTGGTGAGTGCTTTTTCAGGTCTGGAGCGTATGAATTCAGCTTATGCCTATGCCATCGACCGGCGCTACCGGTTCTACTCCTATGGTGATGCATGCTTATTATGTAATTATTGCTAGTAATATACTGGAGTCTATGATTTAGTTTAATTATCTGGTCGCTGATGGGGATATGAAAAAAGCTGGTTTTACACTCGTGGAACTATCCATAGTTCTGCTGATTATGGCGCTAGTTGTCGGCGGTGTTATGACAGGGCGGCTGCTGATCGAATCTGCAGAAACGCGCCAGCTCATGAAGCGGTATGAAGAGATCAACCTGTCCATAAAAGCATTCCAGCTGAAATACAATGCCATACCGGGAGACATGAACAATGCCACTACCATGTGGGGAGCAGTGGCAAGCCCTCCCGGGCAGACAGCGAATGGCAATGGTGATGGACTTGTGCTGGGTTGTGGCGATGAAACACGGCGTGCATTCGAACACCTTACGCTCGCCGAGTTATATCCCGGTTCTTATAATCCGGATGGTGCTTCTCCAAGCGATGCTATTGGCGTTACATTTCCTGCCACCCCTTATGCGCTGCATGGTATCAGGGTCATTTCGAACACAGGGCTTACGGGGCCTTATATACGGTATAATTATAAGAACATTATTTCTTACGGGCAGGTTGGCGCCACCTGTCTAAACACCGCACCCACAATACATACGGACATAGAACTGTACGAAATAGACAGGAAGTTTGATGATGGAAAGCCTACCACGGGGCGTATCTTGGGTTGGGGATGTATTGATTCATGGATTACCGCGTTTCCTAATTACACAGCAGCCGGCACCGCGTGTGCGGCCTGGTATCCTGTAGAGTAATACCATTACGGCAATCCATTAAAAACCAATTCTATCCAGCATCTTATCAGGTGTGACGGCATAATGAGCGTGATGGTATGCAGGCTGTCACGATGGCGTAGCAACGGCTTTACGCTTATGATATAATCAAGGCTGTAAGGGAGAGGAGGCTTATTATGAATGATAAGACCGAAGACAAAAAAACTATAAATTACTGCTTCTGGGCCAAATTACTTGTTGCAATTCCACTATATCCGATCGTGGCCGTGACAGCTGCGTTGCAGTTTCACGATGCGGTATCGCAGAGCATTGCGGCGGTGGTGGCCGTTATCGTGGTAACACTGATAGCACGCTGGATCGACAACATACCGGCACTGAATAAAAAAGTTATTTCGAAGTAAGCCACACGGTTGTGTTTTGACCCTGCATGGGTAATATACCGGCGTTATTAAACAACGCCGCTTGCCATGCCTGTCACATTTTCCATTTTCCATACCGATGGAGCTGCCCGCGCAGGTGAACTACGTGTTGCACATGGCACCATCCGCACACCCGCCTTCATGCCGGTGGGCACCGCAGGCACGGTAAAGGCCATGATGCCTGAATCGGTGGAGCAGACCGGAGCAGATATCATTCTTGGCAATACCTATCACCTGATGTTACGCCCGACCGCCGAACGTGTGGCGAAACTGGGCGGATTACATAACTTCATGCAGTGGAATAAGCCGATACTTACGGATTCTGGCGGGTTCCAGGTCATGTCGCTTTCCAAGCTACGTAAGATCAATGAGAACCATGTCACTTTCCAGTCGCATCTGGATGGCAGCACATATGAACTGAGCCCGGAACGCGCGATCGGGATACAGCACTTGTTGGGCAGTGACATCACCATGGTGCTGGACGAGTGTACACCTTTTCCGGCAACGGAGAAAGAGGCGGAAGATTCCATGCGGCTTTCCATGCGCTGGGCGAAGCGCAGCAAGGACGCATTCAAGGAGCGTGATGACTATGCGTTGTTTGGCATTGTGCAGGGTGGCGTATATGCTCCACTGCGTGAGGAATCGTGCAAGGCGTTGCTGGATATCGGTTTCCATGGTTATGCTATTGGCGGGCTGGCCGTGGGTGAGGGGCAGGAACTGATGCTCTCTACGCTGGATGTCACCATGCCGCACCTGCCGCAGGATAAACCGCGCTACCTGATGGGGTTGGGCAAGCCGGATGATATCATCCGGGCGGTGCAGCGCGGGGTCGATATGTTCGATTGCGTAATTCCCACGCGTGCAGGACGGTTTGCTAGGGCTTACACGAAGTGGGGCGAGTGGAACATGAAAAATGCACGCTTTGCAGAAGATGAAAAGCCATTGCAGGAAGGTTGCCCATGCCCATGCTGCCGCCGTTTCACCCGTGCCTACCTGAATCATTTGTTCAAATCCGATGAAATGCTTGGCCCGATGCTGCTGACGTGGCACAACCTGACATTCTACCAGCAACTGATGGCGGGCATACGTGAAGCGATCCGCCATGCGCGGCTGGATAGTTTTGCGCAGGAATTCCTTGGCACCTACCAGAGTGCGGAGCCGGAAGAGTGAAACGTGCCGCGCTGCTGATATATTTTCTGGCGGCCTGCCTGCTATTGTATGCGTTTCAGTTAGCCACGCATTATATTGCGCCTTCGGCCGGTAAAAACCAGACAATGCGCGCAGAACTCGAGAGTTTCTCCATCGGGCCGGTGAATCTCTACAACATCGCTATCGAGTCGCAGTTGGCGCTCGATCCTCTTATGCCAGCCGACCTGACCACATTGCTGATGCAGAAGCCCCGCAATGTAAAAATCAAGAATATTGATGTGACGTATGCAGATGGTAACGTTGCGCTACAGGATGTGGAGCTGGAATTTATCGATGCCAGGGAGAAAGGCATTTGGAGGGGGCGTTGGCGCTGTGATTCGGTGGTGGCGGAGAAATTGCCCTATCTGGTGCCGGAAATGAAAGGAAGCGGCGAATTTACAGCATCGCACGATACCATCACATTGAACGGCAGACTGAATGATGCAGGCGATAAGCATGCGATCAGTTTTGCTACAGCTCTGGACCCGGCGGCGCCGGACAAGACACGCATAGAGCTGACCGCAGGCCACATGCCGTTTGAAGGCGGGATGATCCGGCTAAGCAAGGGAACAGTAGCGCTTGAAGGCGAACCAATGTTCGAGGGGGTTTTGCAACTGGAGAATATCCTGCTGGCCGTTCTTTTGAATGACCTGATGGAGGGAAATGTGAGTGCTACCGGAAGTGTGGCCGGTACGTTGCCGGTCTCTGTGCGACAGGATGGAACACTGGTGTTTGATAAGGCGGTACTTGCAGCAGCACAGGGTGGCAGCATCGTGTTGCGGCCAGGTGCCATTCCAAAATCGAACGAACAGCTGGCACTAGTGAGCGATGTACTGGGAAATTTCTGGTATGATACACTGCAGATGCATATTTCCAGCGATGACAAGCAGGAGCTAAGTGCCAGTATGCATCTGCAAGGGCATAACCCGGATATGTATGGCGGCCGCAAGATAAAATTAAACGTGCATTTGCGCGGTGATTTGGTAAGTTTGGTAAAGCATAGCGTATTCACGCTGACCGACCCGAAAAGTATTTTGCAAAAGGGAAAACATGAAGAACGTTAAATGGATTACTGTACTGACCTTTGCCCTTATGGCCTGTACGCCCACTGTGCAGGTGCAGGCGCCCGACAAGCCGATTGAGATCAACCTGAATGTCAACATTGAGCATAAGATCAAGGTTGAGATCGAAAAAGACGTAGAACAGGCCATTGCCAAAAATGGAGACATTTTCTGATGAAACATTCTGCTAAACCCTTTGTGGCCAGCCTGCTGGCCGGATTGTTACTGATAATAGCCCCTGCGGCAGCCGTGACGCTGGATGACGCCCGCAGTCGTGGGCTGGTGGCCGAGAAGCTGGATGGCTATGTGGCAGCCATCAATAAATCGGCTGATGTCGCCAGTCTGGTAGAGGATATCAATGCCCGCCGTGCCGACGAATACACACGAATTGCCAAGCAAAACGGCCAGTCAGTGGCGGTTGTAGGCAAGCTGGCGGCTCCCAAGATCATAGGCGGGCTACCAAAAGGCGCGCTCTACGAGGCAGAAAATGGTGCATGGGTGACGCGTTGATGGTTGACAAACCTGAATAAAACCGTATTGTCCAAAACCAGTTTTTATTCTGTCCGGCGTTCAGCCTGAGGCAGAGCCAGGGATCCCGTAGCTCAGTCGGTAGAGCATCTGACTTTTAATCAGAGGGTCACAGGTTCAAATCCTGTCGGGATCACCACTTTTTTCCTTATACGCCGTCTGCTTCCGGATCTATCGCTGTGCGCGTGGTATCGTCCGATACGGCTTCATCCGTTGGGGGCTGCACTAATATACCGTCTGGAACGGCTACCGAACCGGAGGCTGTGTCGGAGGTATTGGTGGTATGGGTGGGGGCAGCTATTACCGCCGGTGCAGCAGGAGCCAATATTCCTATCATTGTGGTATCGGATGTAGCTACCGGGCGTACCGCTATAATGTCGCTGGAATTTGAAGTATCCGGCAGGGTGGCAACGGGTTCAACGATCACCGGGTTAGTGGCATCCGGCAGTGTGGCAACGGGTTCAACGATCACCGGGTTAGTGGCATCCGGCAGTGTGGCAACGGGTTCAACGACCACCGGGTTAGTGGCATCCGGCAGTGTGGCAACGGGTTCAACGATCACCGGGTTAGTGGCATCCGGCAGTGTGGCAACGGGTTCAACGACCACCGGGTTAGTGGCATCCGGCAGGGTGGCAACGGGTTCAACGACCACCGGGTTAGTGGCATCCGGCCTGGTAGGTTCATCAGCAGGTTCATTGGGCGGAACCGCAAATACGGCTGCCTCAATGGGCATTTCTGTTCCCAGCATAAACGACATTGGTCCGTCGGGGCGGGAGCGGTCAGCCGCATCGGCATTCGTGACGGAGTTACTTTCTGTGTTTACGTTTTGAGCAAACGCATGCGCGCCCTGCAGGCATGTGGTAAAGGCTATGATAGCGAGTTGAATGTATTTAACAGACATAACCTGCTCTCCTCCGTGTGTTGCACGTGACAAATCTATCCATCTACAATGATAGCACTGCAATATGACAGTATGATGACAATGTGCACATTATTCCAAAGTAGGGGGCGCAAATGAAGATTTACTCTAACATTATGATATTATTATTAATATGCGGATTTTTTGTTATCCGGAAAGCGCTCTATCATAGCATGCAGGTCGCGGGCTGTGGCGGTTGTAGCAGCGGATGACGGCGTAATGCGGTGTAGCAGGCAGAAACCTTCCACTGCCAGCAGGTATTCTTCCAGTGTTATTTGCCAGAATTCCTGCGCGCTGTGTCCCATCATGCCGACATAGGTTCTGAACATATCGAGCCAGTCTGGGCGTTGCAGCTTTCGTAGTACGTTTAGCGGCAGGGCCTGGTTGCCATATTCATAAAACCCTATCCCTTCGAGCAGGAAGTTGCGCATGCCGATAGCGTGCTGCACATCCGCATATTCGGATACCAGCTGTGCAAGTGCTTCCGGCGGATGGCCATGGTTGAACAGGACGGCCAATGCAGGAATATGCATGCCGCTGCGCCGTTCTATGGTGCGCATTGCGCCGATGGTGGGGGGATTTTCCATCGTTTCACATTAACCGGCCCTATGTGTTCCGGAAGGGGGTTTTTCTACCTTCCGGGGCATGGCATGCGTGCGTAACCTGAGTGTATACAATTAATGGAGGCATGCATGGCAGCACAAAAAGGGTCATTGTTATTATTGAAAGTTGGGGATGGCGGCGAGCCGGAAAGCTTTACCACTATTGGCGGGTTACGTACCAACAGTCTGACCCACAATAACCAGACGGTCGACACTACCAACAAGGATTCCGGCGCGTGGCGGCAGCTATTGCAGGGAGCAGGTCTGCGCTCGGTCTCACTGACCGGATCGGGCGTATTCACCGATAGCGCAACAGAAGAAACCGTGCGCGGTTATGCCATGGCCAACGAGATCAGGAACTACCAAATGACCTTTGGTAATGGTGATGTGCTGGAAGGACCGTTCCATATCACGGCATACCAGCGTGCGGGGAGCTACAATAATGAAGAAACCTATTCGTTGACGTTGGTTTCCGCCGGCACGGTGACATTCACACCGGCCTGATCGCCCCACTGCTCAAGTTCTGTGTTGCTGATCGGGTAGACACGGTCTACCCCGGCGGCAACGGCGTGGCGTATCATCCGTTCCCCTTCCGCTGCGAATTGTGGCTCGGTCAGGTAGATATGACCGAGCAACCACAAAGCGCTACGGTGTTCGGGGTGTACCGCCAGGATATTCGCGAGTATTTCCACGCTATCGGCAATATCTCCCTTGGTATAGGCATCAAGGTTCATCAGGAATGGGGCGGCGATATCCTCGCGCCCGGGTGCCAGCTTGCTCAGCAGCAGGATAGAATCCTTGATGCCGCGTGTTGCCTTGCTACGCAACTGGGCATGTTCGCTGTCGCCGTAATCGAGCAGCAATTTGTAATAGTACCATAGCAGCAGCATACGGTTGCGCGGCCCTGCCGAGGCCGATTGTTCCATAGCTTCGGCTGCAGCAAGGAAATTATCATGCCAGTGAATGTCATAGTTGCCGGTATCTTTTCCGTTCGATACATCCCAGCCCCATAACGCAAAATTCTCCGCACCTACGCGCAGGCGCTCGCCGCCGCGTCCGATCTCTTCCATAAGCCACGCGGTGTGCTTTGCGGTAGGCATTTCGTTACGCGGTACAAAATTCACATCGTCGCCAAACTGCAACGCCCGGTATTGCGCCCATGCGCTGCCTGCCATGGTGAATACCAGCGCTGCAACAACAAGGAGGCTGGCTTTGTGCAGTTTTGGAGTGGCAGGTGAAGGAGTGCCTTGCAATGCCGCACATAATGCACACCACGCCAGCGCCTGATAAGCCAGTACTTGCGGCAGCACAAACCAGAAGTAATACAGGCAGACAATGGCGACCATCATCGGCACGGTATGCCAGAATCCTTCGGTGGGCATGCGCCGTATGACCAGCATATGAATGGCAAACCACAACACCAGCCCGATCAGGCCAAACGAAAGCAGAACCTCCATCGGTTCGCTATGGCTATGGAAGGCAGAGCCGTAGATATGTTGCGCGTTGGCTTTGCGGATACCGTTTTCATAAGCTCGCACTCCCTCGACCAGTGCATATTTGTACGAATCGTTACTGAAGTTGCCCCACCCTGATCCGATGACCAGCCGTTGCGGTTCTTCGAGTAACGCCCGGACCGCCATGCGGTTGATGAGTATGCGCGCGCCCATACTGTCGTCGTTGTCCGACAGGGTGCCTATGGCGTCCTGCCGCTTGTCGAGCGCCAGATGATGCGAACCGGCGCTGAAGCCTACCCACAATAACGGCAATACACAGGCTGCCAACGAAAAGCCGCGCCAGAAGCGGCCCGGTTTAGCCAAAGCCTGCAACCGGGTAGGCAGGCGTGGATAAGACGTGATTACGGCGGCCATCAGGGCTATGCCCATAAGGATCATGGCGGTCAGGTTAGTGGAGATTAGTAAAGCGCTGTAGGTAAGGGCAATCAGTGCCAGCATGTATGTGGGCTGCCGTGAATGGCCGGATGCAGTGACCGCCAGCCATAAATAGCCGGCACTAAACGCCAGATAGTCCGGCCAGCGGGCAGGGCGCCATAGCATGATATCGTCGGGATCACCGAAATTCGCCAGGTGGAATAGCACCTCGGTCATCATCGAAACGGCTGCCATCCATATGATCAGGCGCTGTTGGTGCGGTTGCTTCCAGAACACGCTGATAGCACATGTGCATATCAGGACACTTACATACCAGCCCGTCCCTTCCGCGATCTCCGGCGCACCGAACCAGCTGGCCCACGGGGTATTGGCCAGTGGCAGGGTAAGCAGCTGCCAGCCTATCCACAGGAAAATAATTTTCCATAGCAGCGAAGGTGCCTGCAACTGTAGAATACGGGAGTGCAGTCCGTAACCCAGCCACGCGGCAGTGGCAGTGGCCAGCAGGAATATGGCAAGCAGCGTAGGCTCGGTCTGATACCAGAAACCGGCCTGGAATGGAGGCAGTCCAAACACGAACACTGCAAATTGTAATCCGAGCAGCACCAGTCCGGTTATCTCGAATAATTTGTTGGGGCGTTCCAGGGTAAACATGGTTCAGTACCCGTAGTAGCTGGCCGTTTGGCCGCAGATCATTTCGATTTTTGTCAGCTGCTCATCACTGAGGCCCGGGTGGTATTTAGGGGAGCGTATTTTAGCCGCCTTTTCCGTCAGGGTTTGATCGTTGATGTGCAGCCTGCAGTGTCGGAACACCATTGAAAGCGTTTCGTGCGGGTGTTCGCAGCTTGTTTCAAACGGCACGATCCTGATGCTCTGCGCCAGCGAAGGATCCTGCGATAGTGCATGCACATAATCATACACCATGCTCCATTGCAGGGCGTAACCGGTTGCGTCGTCACCGTTGTGCCACGCGTCCAGCACCTGCCGCAAACGTATTTCGTCGCCGGTATGTATTGGGGCACGGTGTGGTCCGAATTCAAAATGCCCGCCCGCCCGCATCTGGGAAACAATACGGGGGTTGCCAGTAGCGGCGGCCGTAAAGCGCTGGTGTTGTCGGATCAGTGATTCGACATGGGCCACCGGGTGGCGCACCGGAATAATAAAGCGCGCATCTGGGAACAAACGCAACAGATATGCGATACGGGTGACGTTGTAATTAGCTTTTGCTACATAGCGTGAGCCTTTGCGCAAATAGAGTATTTTTTTGATGTGATCGCGGTAAAAA
>JBFWQQ010000064.1:0-10443 GCA_050249355.1 Alphaproteobacteria bacterium
GATATCAATTCGCGCCGCCTGTCCGGCGGTATGCGTCGCCGCCTGCTCATCGCCAAAGCGCTGGTGCATAACCCGCCTGTGCTTATCCTCGATGAGCCGACCGCAGGCGTGGATGTCGAGCTGCGTACCCAGTTGTGGGAATATGTGAATATGCTCAACAGAAATGGCACCACCATCCTGCTCACCACCCATTATCTGGAAGAGGCTGAAGAGCTGTGCGACACCATAGCGGTTATAAACCACGGCGAGCTGGTGGCGTGTGACAAGAAAACAAACCTGCTGCGCAGTTTCGACAGCAAGCAACTGGTGATCACTCCGTTACAGGTCTTATCGGAAGTACCGGAACAACTGAAACAACTTTCGGCCACTATTAATGACGAAGGAAAGCTGGCCATCCACTACAAACCCAGCAAAGACAGCGTGCAGGACATTCTGGATGCAACCCGTAATGCAGGGATTGCCGTGCAGGATGTTACCACTTGCGAGGCCGACCTTGCCGATATATTTATTCATCTGACGCGTAAAGCTGCATAACAAGAGGAGGATTTATTTATGTTGGCAGAATTCAAGAAATTCATTTCCCGCGGTAACGTGGTGGATATGGCGGTAGGTATCATTATTGGTGCGGCTTTTACCACGATTGTGAAGTCACTGGTAGATGATGTGATCATGCCTCCGATCGGTGTCATTATGGGAGGTATTGATTTCAAGGATTATTTCATCAGCCTGTCCGGCGAACATTACGATACGTTGGCAGCAGCCAAGGAGGCCGGGGCGGCAACGCTCAACTATGGCGTGTTCCTCAATGCGGTGGTGAATTTCCTAATTGTCGGATTTGCCGTATTCATGCTGGTCAAGCAGGTGAATCGCTTTAAAGCGAAAGAAGAGGCGGCGCCTTCTGCCCCACCGCGTCAGGAAGTTCTGCTGGAAGAGATACGCGATCTACTTAGAAAATAGTGGGTTGGCCTAGGATAAAAAAGCACCGCAGCAGCGGTGCTTTTTTTATGCAGCAGCTATGTTGCTGCCGGGTTGTGCCGCCCCACTCAGTTGTTCTTTCGGACTTTTTGCAAGGTAGCGCAGTACAACATAGCCCCATACGGTGGAGAGTGCCGATCCGCCGATCACACCGACTTTCACCAGCTCTTGCAAACTTTCATCACTAAAGGCAAGAATGCCGATGAACAGGCTCATGGTAAAGCCAACTCCGGCGATCACGGAAACGCCGTACAGATGCATCCAGCTGGCGCCATCGGGTTTACTGACTATGTTGGTCTTGATCAGCAGCCACACAGCCCCAAAAATACCGATCTGCTTGCCAAGGAACAGGCTGAGTGCAATACCCAGTGGCAGAGGCGAGAGCAACATTTCAAAGGACATGTGCCCGAAATTGATACCGGCGCTGGTGAATGCGAAGACCGGCAATACGACAAAGCTTACCCATGGATGCAGGAAATGCATGACACTGTTTACCGGCGAGTGGCGCTCGTTGTAGGGGTTACGCATGGGGATCAGCATCCCCACGATCACCCCGGCGACGGTGGTGTGGATGCCCGAATGATAAAAGCAGAACCACAGGAATATGGCTATGAGGAAATACGGTGTCAGTACCGTGATCTCGTTGCGGTTCATGGCTACCAGCGCGCCTATACCACCGGCTGCCGCCAGCAGCGGCGTGAACGACAGTTCGCTGTTGTAGAACAGTGCGATGATGAGGATGGCGCCCAGATCATCGAAGATGGCAACGGCCAGTAGAAAAATTTTCACCGACGAGGGCACGCCCCTACCCACCAGCATCAGGATGCACAGTGCGAAGGCGATATCGGTGGCAGAAGAAATAGCCCAGCCTGCATGGTTCTCCGGGTGGTGGATGTTGAACGCCATGTAAATGGCCGCCGGAACTGCCATACCCGCTGCCGCTGCGATCAGCGGCAACAGGATCTGATCTTTTTTAGCGAGGAATCCTTCTTTCATCTCGCGTTTAAGCTCCAACCCGACGATCAGGAAAAAGAACACCATGAGAATGTCCTTCACCCAGTTCTTGAGCGGCTCGCTTGCGGTGTATTCCATGTAGCTGAAGCTAATGGGCGAGGAAATAAGGGATTTATATTCGTAGTAGAATGGCGAGTTGGCAACAAGGAGTGCCAGTGCGGCGAAGAATATCATCACCAGGCCGCTGGCGGACTCGGTGGCAATAAACTGGCGAACCACTTTGGGAAGCAGGGGTTTTTCTTTAGGGTTTTCTTGTTCGGTAACGGCCATGTGCGCGAGTTCTCCTGTTTTCGCGAGTAATCTATGTCAGTTGCAGTAATTTCGCAAGGCAGAGCGCATGCAAAAAACGCACCGGATTATCCGGCGCTCCACTTGAGCACGGGCTGGCGTGCGGCTTTCACTTCATCAAGGCGGCGGCGCGGTGTGCTTATCGGGTTTGCCTTAAGTTCTTCTGCTTCGCCTTTTTTCGCTTTTTCGGCAATCAGTTTCATCACTTCGATGAAATGATCCAGCGATGCTTTGGTTTCGGTTTCCGTCGGTTCGATCAGCATGGCGCCCTGCACGACCAGCGGGAAATACACGGTCATCGGGTGGATGCCATACTCGATCAGCGTTTTGGCCACTTCGTTGGTGGTGACGCCGTGCTCTTTCTGCTTCTTGTCGGATAGCAGGCACTCATGCATGCAGGTACCTTCGAACGGCACGTGGTATTCGTTTTTTAGCTGGCTGAGGATATAATTAGCATTCAGCACCGCGTCTTCTGCCACTTGCTTCAGCCCGTCGGCCCCATGCGACATCATGTAAGAAAGCGCGCGCACCGCCATGCCGAACTGGCCCTGAAAGCCTTTGAGGCGACCGATGGAATCCTTATCGGTTTTTACCATACGGTAGGTCTCACCTTCTTTGACGATCCTGGGAACCGGCAGGAAGCGGCCGAGTTCTTCGGAAACAGCGATCGGGCCGCAGCCGGGGCCACCGCCGCCATGCGGAGTGGAGAAGGTTTTGTGCAGGTTGAAATGCATCACGTCGACGCCGAAATCGGCCGGGCGTACACGGCCTACCAGCGCGTTGAAGTTGGCGCCATCGCAATAGAAATAAGCGCCGGCTTTGTGCAGTGCGTCTGCTATCTCCAGCACGCTCGGTTCAAAAATGCCGCAGGTGTTCGGGTTGGTAAGCATGATGGCAGCAACGTCTTCGTTCAGCATAGATTTGAATGCTGACACATCCACTGTGCCTTGTTTGGTGGAAGGAATGGTACGGGTTTCGTACCCGCAGGCAATGGCGGTAGCCGGGTTGGTGCCGTGGGCGCTATCCGGGATGAGTACCACCTTGCGGGCGTTGCCTTTGGCTTCGTGGGCGGCGCGGATCACCATGATGCCGGCGAATTCGCCATGTGCACCGGCGGCTGGGTTCAGGGTCACATGCGGCAGGCCAGATAGTTCGGCCAGCCAGCCTTGCAGCGTGTAGATCAGTTCCAATGCGCCCTGAACGGTGGATTCGGGTTGCAGCGGATGGATGCCTGCAAAGCCCGGCATGCGTCCCGCCTTTTCGTTCAGGCGCGGGTTGTGTTTCATGGTGCACGAACCCAGCGGGTACAGGCCCAGATCGATGGCGTAATTCATGCGCGACAGGCGCACAAAATGGCGCATAACCTGCGGTTCGGAAACTTCGGGTAGCCCCACGTGATCGCGTGCAGCTTGTCCTGTGCGCAGCTTCGTTCCTGCCGGTTGTGGCAGGTCGACGCCGCACGCGCCGGTGGCGCTTTTTTCGTACAGCAGGTTCTCTTCCATGTTGAGGCCGCGGGCAGATTGGCTAGCAGACATTACGCAACCTCCATCGCGCTGGCGCTGGCACAGCATTTATCCAGTGCTTTCACAAACGTAGCGATATCTTCCTTGCTGGCCATCTCGGTGGCGCACAGCAGTAACTTGTTGTTGCCGAGCGGCAGACCGGCCACGATGCCCTGACGGGCAAGCGCGCTGACCGTGCGTGAACTGTCGACCGGCAGTTCCACCAGAAATTCATTGAAGAATGATTCGTTGAGGAGCTTGAGGCCTTTGATGCGCGCCAGCCCGTCGGCCAGTTCGCAGGCGCGTTCATGATTCAGGCGGGCCAGTTGCTTGAAGCCATGTTCGCCCAGAAGCGCCACATGAATGGTAAAGGCCAATGCGAACAGCCCCTGGTTGGTGCAGATGTTAGAGGTGGCTTTCTCGCGGCGGATATGCTGCTCGCGTGTGTTAAGCGTCAGTACGAAACCGCGCCGTCCGTCCTTATCTTCGGTCTGGCCGCACAGGCGTCCGGGCATCTGGCGCAGATATTCCTGTTTGCAGGCAAAAAAACCAAGGTGCGGGCCGCCGAAACTCATCGGTACGCCGATGCCTTGGGCTTCGCCCACCACCATGTCTGCCATACTTGGTGCAGGCAACAGACCGAGCGACAATATCTCGTTCACCACCACGACCATCAAGGCGCCGCTGGCATCACATTGCTTGCGCAGCGCTTCTAGCTGTTGCGGCTGGCCGTGGAAATCCGGCGTTTGCACGATCAGGCAGGAAGCCTGGTCATCCGGTGCGCCATTCTTGATCGCCATATCCGGGTAGTTGCGGATGTAGGTTTCGATCACTTCGCGGTATTCCGGGTGCAGGTTGCCATGAATATGGATATTCGGGCGCTTGTTGATGCGCTTGGCCATCAGCACCGCTTCGGCAGTGGCGGTAGCGCCATCATACATCGACGCGTTGGCGACGTCCATGCCGGTGAGGTTAGCGATCATGGTCTGGAATTCAAATATCGCCATCAGCGTGCCTTGTGAAATCTCAGGCTGGTACGGCGTGTAGGAGGTCAGGAATTCCGAGCGCTGGATCAGGTGGTCCACCGTGGCCGGAATGTGATGGTGATAGCAACCGGCACCGAGGAAGAACGGGCCGCTTGCCGCCGGGTGATTCTTGCCGGCCATTTTGGCCAGCGCTTTTTCCACTTCCAGTTCGCCCTGATGCGGTGGCAGTTTCAGTGCTTTCTTGTTACGTGCCTGTTCGGGCACGTTCTTATACAGGTCGTCGATGGAACTGGCGCCGATCGCGGCCAGCATATCTGCCCGGTCTTTATCGGTAAGGGGGAGATAACGCATAGGAGTTACGCTGCGATTTCCTGATATTGATCTGCGGCCAGCAGGCTGTCGAGCTCGCTTTTGTTGCTGACGTGGATTTTCACGATCCAGCCGCTTTCATACGGCGCGCTGTTGATCTGTTCCGGTGTGGTGTTCAGCGATTCGTTCACTGCCACGATCTCACCGGATACCGGCGCATACACTTCGCTGGCGGCTTTTACGGATTCCACCACCACGATACTTTCTTTCTGGGAAACTTTGCGACCCACTTCAGGCAGTTCCACGAACACCAGATCGCCCAGCGCCTGCTGCGCATAATCGGTGATGCCTACGGTCACGGTATCACCTTCGAGTTTGGCCCACTCATGCTGTTCGGTATACTTTAAATCCTTTATTACTTGTCCCATTATCAGCTCGCTTTTTTCATTGAAGAGTTTTTGGTTTTTGCCGGTACGAAGGAAATATCATGTATCACTGCGGGGATCTTGCGGCCACGCACTTCCACTTCCACTTCGCGTCCCACTTGCGCAAATTCTGATTTAACATAGCCTTGGCCAATTGCAACCTTTAGTGATGGCGAAAAGCCCCCGCTGGTAAGTGTACCAATCGGCTGGCCATTTGCCAGTATGGGTGCACCTTCGCGGGCGATCCCGGAGCCTGTGATCTTGATGCCGACGCGGGCTCGTTCCGGTGTTGCGTTTTTGGCCGGGTTCAGTACGCCCGCGCCGAAATAGCCGTTATGATCTTTACTCATCACCCAGCCGAGGCCGGCTTCGAGTGGGGTGGTGGTCTCGTCAAGGTCGTGGCCGTACAGTGGATAGCCCATTTCCAGCCGTAGCGAATCACGCGCGGCAAGGCCTATGGGTTTTACCTCGTTGTGCGCCAGCAGCGCATCCCAAAGCGCCTGTGTCTTAGCGGCAGGAACGCTTATCTCAAAACCATCCTCGCCAGTGTAGCCAAGGCGGCTGACCAGTACCGGTATGCCGTTCCACGCGGCGGGCTGCCAGCTCATGTAAGCCTGCTCCTTGATGGTGGCTTCGGGCAGTTCTTTGGCCAGTACTTTTTCTGCTTCCGGACCTTGCAGCGCCACCAGGCCGTTATCCAGCAGTTCGAACTGGCAATCCGGCGGCAGGTTCTATTGCATCCATGCCACATCGACTTCCTTGCGGCCTGCGTTGAATACAACAAAGAAAGATTCCGGTCCGGTGCGGGTGATGATGAGATCGTCGATGATGCCGCCCTTGTCGTTAGTAAGTACGGTGTATTTGGCGCGGCCTTCGCCCAGTCTGGAAAAATTGGAGGGCGTGATGCGCGAAAAAAAGGCGGCGGAACTCTTCCCGGCAACCAGCGCCTGGCCCATGTGCGACACATCGAACATGCCGGCGTGGGTGCGCACCCATTCATGCTCTTTCAGCACGCCATCGGCATAGTTGATCGGCATGTCGTAACCGGCAAACGGGCACATTTTAGCGCCCAGTTTTTCGTGCGCGGAAAATAAGGGGGTTTTCTTGTTCATCGACAGCCCGCTATTCGTTAAAGAGCGTCAAGAATAGTGGGATTTACCGTCAAATCAAGTAATAAGCGTGCGCCGAGATTCTTGCGATTAATTACCAACCCCCTTGTATGTTAGAGCCATCTAAAACGCTTGAATACCCAAATCTGGAACAATACCAGGAACAGCAGCACCAGACAGAATTTATAAAAGGCATAGGCAGGCAGGCGGCCGCGCCACTGGATAAGGCTACTATGGATAACATGCCGCTGTTTATTCAAACTACTGAGACACAATCTTTGGGCGATAATATTGGCGGATTGCTTGGCTTATCCTTTCTCGCGAACTTTAATTTTAACATGAACCGAGGAGTGCTCAAACGCAAGCCGTTGCAGTAGCTCCTGTAGTTCCTACGAAATTTAAGCCCATCATGTGTGCAATATTCCTATTGCGCTTTGTTGTTATTAATTTTAGCATCGCATATAACGCACTGTTTTTTAATCAATACATCAACAATAACTATAATAATTCGTGTTCGTGCATAGTTTCAAATTTCATGCATCATTGCTTGTGGCCGCACTGCTCACTGCCTGCACAGTAGGCGAGGATTACAAGATCCCGGAATATTATGTCGGCGTGGAATGGGATGCGTTTCACGAAGAATGGCACCAGTTCCCGAAACCGGAATATAAGGCAGCCCATACCGAGCGCTGGTGGACATGGTTTGCCGATGGCACGCTAAACCAGCTGGTAAACCAGGCCATAGAGCGTAACCATGATTTGAAATCCGCGCAGGCCCGTATCAAGGAGGCACGTGCCAATGAGCGCATCACCGGTTCAGTTTTTTTTCCGCAAGTTGATGGTGTAGCGACCGGCAGGCGCGGTACGCTGGGTGGCTTTGCCGGGGATACGCTGG
Organism: Alphaproteobacteria bacterium; assembly: GCA_050249355.1. Taxonomy (GTDB): domain Bacteria; phylum Pseudomonadota; class Alphaproteobacteria; order Rickettsiales; family SXRF01; genus CAZAQK01. Next base: position 7,504 of record JBFWQQ010000064.1, read on the forward strand.
ATAACAGCAAGCAATATGGCGTATCCGGCAGTTGGGAGATCGATCTGTTTGGCGGCAACCGCCGGCGTGATGAGGCGGCGCATTATAATGTAATGGCAGCTAATGCAAGCATGCAGCAGGTGCGGCTGGTGCTGATATCCGATGTGGCGCGCAACTATGTGCGCCTGCGCGGTTTGCAAAAACAGTTAGAGCTAACTAACAGCAACCTTGGTTTGCAGTCTGACGCGCAAGAAGTTACCCAGGGCCGGCGCGATGAGAATATGGTAAGCCAGCTGGATGTGGTGCGGGCGAGGGCACAAACCCAGACGACCAAGGCAAGAATTCCGCAGATCAAAGCGGAGATCAATGCGGTAGCCAACCGTTTGGCTGTGTTGACTGCCAGCAACCCCAAAGCCATACGTGAATTTGTCAGCAGTGCGGCGCCGATTCCTGCCATGCCGGAAAGCCTGCCAATGAACATTCCTATCGAGACCATTCGCAGTCGGCCAGATGTGCGTACCGCGGAGCGCCAACTGGCAGAAGCCACCGCCCTTTCCGGTGCTGCCTTTGCCGAGTTCTTTCCAAAGATTTCGCTGGAAGGCTTCTTTGGCCGCAACTTTTCGGATGTGTATGGCAACCTGTCGCCTTGGAACGTAACGCTGAATTCACTGCTGCCGATTTTGCATTTTGACCGGATTTCTGCCGGGGTGGATGCAGCCGAGGCGCGGCAGGAACAGGCCTACCATAATTTCCAACAGGCGGTGCTGCTTGCGGTCGAGGATGTCGAGGTGAATTTATATAACTATTTAAGCGAACAGGAACGCTTGGTTTCTCTCAATGCGGTGGCGCGGGCGCAGCGTGATGCCGCCACCATCGCCCGCGAGCAATATGGCAGCGGTATTGCCAGCCAGCTGGATCTGTTGGATGCGCAGCGCGGCGCGCTGGATGCTGAAACCCAGCAAGTAACATCAGAAACTTTAATTGCGGAAAATCTTGTGTTACTGCTGACGGCGCTTTCCGACGGGCATCATAAAGAGGACGACAACCAGCCAGAACTTACGGGTGATAAGGAAGTGTATAGCTATCCTTCGGGTAGTTCAGTGAGAAGTGAATAATAGGTGTTTTCCGTCATTGCGAGCGTAGCGAAGCAATCCAGTCTAGATCGCCGCGTCACGCTAAAGCGCTCCTCGCAATGACGAGCAAAATGACAATTAATCTTCCCTAAAGGCCTTGTGCAAACTGGCGGTGACGGGGGCGAAGAGATAGCCGAGGAATGAGCGCGAACCGGTATGGATATATACTTCCACCGGCATGCCGGGATAGAGTCGTACCCGTTTATCAAGCCGCTTCAGTTCATCCTGATTCACTTCCACTTTCACCCGATAATAAGAGGTTGGCATGGGCCCGTGCGCATCCGAAAACGCATCAGCAGACACCTGCGTTACTGTGCCGGTCAGGCGGGGCATAGAACGGGTTTTATAGGCCGAGAATACAATACGTGTATCCAGCCCTTCTTCTACCACGTCGATATCAGTGGGGCTGACCTGCGCTTCTACGATCAGCTGTTCTTCCTGCGGCACGATATCCATGATCGATGTGCCGGGTGCAATCACCCCGCCCACTGTGTGGTGCTGCAGGCCGGTCACTACCCCTTCATAGGGCGCGGTTATTACCGTGCGGTCCAGCACATCGGACGTGGCGCGCAGCTTTTCTTCAAGGTCGGCAATTTGCGCCTGCGCGTCCTTCAATTCATCCGCCACCTCAGTGGAAAATTCATTTTTCAAGTTGGCGATCTGCAACTCGGCTTCGGTGATGCTCTGGCGTGCCTTGGCAATGGAAGAGATATATTGACCACGATTGCCTTCCAACTCTTCGCGCTGGCGTTGCAGCGCCAGTAGTTGCGGGCGGGAGGCATAGCCTTTTTCCACCAACCGTTCGGTCGGTTCGATTTCCTGCGCTATCAGCGCCAGCTGGCCTTCAGCGCTTTTTACCTGCGCCTCTAAGCCTTTGATCTCTTCATTCTGCTGTTCAATGCGTTGCTGCAACGTTTGCAGTTTGGTTGCCTGCGTTTCACGCTGGGTGTTGAATAAATCCTGCTGGGTGGCTACCGCTTTGGCCAGGTCTTTATTATGTTGCGCTGCCGCCGATACATTATCCGGCACCTGCATCTGCTCCTTGTCATTTTTAAGCGCCAGCAGGCGCGCCTCGGTCGCCTTGGCGATGTTCCATTCATTCTTCGCTACCGACTGGCTGGCCTTGGGCGCCACATCATTGAGGATAATAAGTTTCTCCCCGGCGGTTACCGTGTCGCCTTCCTTCACCAGTATCTCACGGATGATGCCGCCTTCATAATGTTGCACAGTCTTCTTGTTGGTCAGCACCGAAATGGTGCCGGTAGCCACTGCCGCGCTTTCGATCGGTACCAGTGTGCCCAACACGAATATGACAAGAAACAGTGCCAGCATGACCAGCAGGCTCACGCGCATCGGGCCATACATGGCGGCGATGGCGGGGTTCTGGCCGTTATACTCACGGTGGGTTGAAACCTGCACAATGTGATCAGCCAGTTCTTGTGCTTTGCGTACATGTGGGTGACGCTGCAGCGTGTTCAGCACACGCCATGCGCGGTGGAGTTTGTGTTTGACTGTAGCATGCGTCATGCCTACCCAACCCGCGCCTTTTGTGCTTTTTGTATTGCCTCGGCCACTTCTTTTGTCGGTCCGAACGCTTCCATCCGTCCGGCATTCAGCAGCAATAATTTATCGACATGCTGCAATATGGTCTGGCGGTGGGTGATAATAATGACTGTCATACTATTAAGTTTAGCTTGTTTTAATGCCAGTAGCAGCGATTGCTTGCCAGCATCATCCAAATTGGCATCCGGCTCATCTAGCACCAAGAGGCGCGGCATGCCAAAAAGCGCACGCGCCAAACCAATGCGCTGGCGCTGACCAGCCGACA
>JBFWQQ010000065.1:0-10349 GCA_050249355.1 Alphaproteobacteria bacterium
GAATCTTTATGTATATATTCTGGCTAGTAGAAAAGATGGCGCACTATACATTGGAGTGACATCAGACCTCATAAAGCGGGTGTATGAGCATAAGCAGGGTTTTGTAGAGGGGCATACAAAGAAATATAATATTAAGCAGTTAGTGTAATTTGAACATCATGATTGCGCAGAATCTGCCATATTACGTGAGAAGCAGATGAAGATATGGAAGCGAGTTTGGAAGATAGAATTGATTGAGAAAAATAATCCTGAGTGGAATGATTTATATAATAAAATAATTAAGTGAGATTCCAGCTTTCGCTGGAATGACGAGGAAGAAACAATGACTGAGACAAGTTTCGATGTGATCGTGGTTGGTGGCGGCCCCGGTGGTTATGTAACTGCGATACGCGCCGCACAACTTGGAATGAAAACGGCGCTGGTGGAAAAGCAACATATGGGCGGCATCTGCCTGAACTGGGGATGCATTCCCACCAAGGCGCTTTTACGTTCATCCGAGATACATCACCTGATGCACAACCTCGAGAGCTTCGGCCTTTCAGCCAAGGATGTGACGTTCGACCTGAAAAAAGTGGTGGAGCGCTCACGCGGTGTGGCTAACCAGCTTTCCAAGGGCGTTTCCGGCCTGATGAAAAAGAACAAAGTTACCGTGATCGACGGCCATGCCAAGCTTGCAGGGAAGGGAAAAATTTCGGTCAGCAAAGATGGCAAAAGATTGGGTGACTATGCCGCCAAGCATGTCATCCTGGCGACAGGTGCGCGTGCGCGCAGTCTGCCCGGGCTGGAGCCGGATGGTAAGCTGGTGTGGACATATAAAGAGGCGATGGTTCCCGAGGCTATGCCGAAGTCGTTGCTGGTGGTAGGTAGCGGCGCCATCGGTATCGAGTTCGCCAGTTTCTATCGCAGCATGGGCGCCGATGTCACCGTGGTCGAGGTAATGGATCGCATCCTGCCGGTGGAAGATGAAGAGATATCCAAGCTGGCGCGCAAGGCGTTCGAGAAGCAGGGGATGAAGATACACACCGGCACCACGGTGAAGGCGTTGAAGAAAGGCAAAGACAGTGTAACCGCTACGCTCGAAGCGGGCGGAAAGGCTAGCGAAGTGACCGTAGACCGTGTGATACTGGCGGTGGGAATCGTTGGCAACGTGGAGGACATTGGGCTGGAAGGCACCAAGGTGAAAGTGGAAAAGACCCACATCGTCACCGATGCATGGGGGGCAACAGGTGAGCCGGGCGTATATGCCATCGGCGATGTGGCTGGTGCACCATGGCTGGCGCACAAGGCGAGCCATGAAGGCATTGTGTGCATCGAAAAGATCGCAGGCGTCAAAGGTGTGCACCCCATGAAAAAAGAAAATATTCCGGGTTGTACCTATTGCCATCCACAGGTGGCAAGTGTAGGACTGACCGAAAAAGCGGCGAAAGAAAAATATAAGGATATCAAAGTGGGCCGCTTCCAGTTCATAGGTAACGGCAAAGCGATCGCGCTGGGTGAGCCAGAAGGGCTTATCAAGACCATCTTCGATGCCAAGACCGGCGAGCTTTTAGGTGCCCATATGATAGGTGCCGAAGTGACCGAGATGATTCAGGGTTACGCGATTGCCAAGGCGGGCGAATTAACCGAGGGCGAGCTCATGCACACCATATTCCCACATCCCACCCTGTCGGAAATGATGCATGAATCGGTACTCGATGCCTATGGCAAAGTGCTGCATATGTAGCGGTTAATTTATCCTTAAGTCTTCTGTTTTATAATGATATCTTCGTAATTTTGCGGGATTTTTCCGATGCAGCATAGCAACGCGCGTTTAAGCGCAGGGTTCACCTTGCTGGAGATGAGTGTGGTGCTTGTCATCGTTGCCACACTCGTGGGTGCTGGCATTGCTGTAGCAACCAGCAAGATCGCGCAGGAGCAGGAAGACATTACCAGACAGCGTATGGCCGCTATCCAGAAAACGTTGCTGGATTACCGGCGCGTTTTTGACAGCCTGCCGTGCCCGGCGATTGCCGGGGCAGCAATCGATGATGCAGCATTTGGGCGCGGCACGTCATTGCAGCCCATTGGTGGTTCCTGTAACGATGATTACCCCCCTTCTTACTCAACCGGCGATGTTTGGGGGGGATCCGTGCCAGTGCGCACCCTTAAATTGCCTGATGAGTATGCATTTGACGGATGGGGCCGCCGCTTCCTGTATTTTGTCGATGAAGAGGCTACCGGGCAAGGGGCATTCCAAGCCTTGGGAGACATCACGGCCAGTGTGGGGGATATCACGATCATGGATCTTACCGGCGCTACGATTGAAAGCAACGCGCTGTATATGTTGCTGAGCCACGGGCCCAATGGGCATGGTGCGATTTCACGTGGCGGATCGACAGCTGTAAGCTCGTTTTCAGAAAATAGTTTTGAGCAGGATAATTGCGGCTGTAATGTGTCTGGCGTCAATACAGGCTTCGATGCGGACTTTCACACGGGCCCTTACACCGATACCTCTATTGGTACCTATGTGAATTACTTTGATGATATTGTCGTGTTCGGTACGCGCCGCAGCCTGCGCAATTTATGGGAATAGCTCAGGCAAAGCCTTGGCGTGCTTTAAGCCAGTCCTGCAGTCCCCTTTTTATTTTTCCAAATGCCATGATGTCGTCGATACGGCGCTCAAGAAATGCCCAGCTGTTTTCGTGTCCTGCTGATTCATCATCCAGATAGTGCAAGAACGTGGACGAGTATATAGCCCCCAGGCTCATGCGTTTGGTGTAGAAACTGATATCTGTAGAAGTGTCGCCCACCGCGTACCACATACTATCCACGGTGCGGTAAAGCAGGCCTAGCCCAGTGGTAGCATAAAGTGGAAGCGACAAGAATGCTGCCGTGCGTCGTGCCGCTTCTTTACATCCGTTGTGCAGTTCGATATGGGTTCGCACGGCAAGCGCTATACGCTGGCGCAGCTTCATCGTGTCCATGCTATAGTCGGCAAGTGCTTCGCTCATGCGGGTGTCGCAACGATGCAGGTACCACTCCACCGCATCCATGGCCCCGCCGGGAAATACCCGGATCACATCGGTTTTTTTGTAGCCTGCCTGCATTGCCGCCTGATGTAGCGTGAGCATGCTCCAGCCATCGTACACTACCAGTGGCAATGCGGCGTTGATGATTTCATCTGCGGCTTTTGTCTTGTCCATGCGGGCATTCTAGCGCCCGCTTCGCTAACCTGCAACCTGTGCGTATTCAGGCATCATAACCGTTTGGTTGCGCACACATTCTTCCGGCAGGGTGAGGGTAACCACCGTGCCATCACCTATGGCGCTCTGTATATCCACTTCGCCCCCATGCATCACCACAAATTCACGCGTAAGCGCAAGGCCCAGGCCAATGGTGCAGGTGCCGCCCACACCCCAGCAGTTACCGGCATTCAGGGTTTCACGCAGGGCGTGCAACTTCTGCTCGTTCATGCCTACGCCATGATCCACCACACGCAGCAAAATGCCTTTATCTTCCGTAGATAACGCTTCAACGCTGACCTTGCCGCCCCGATGGCTGAACTTGATGGCATTGGCCAGCAGGTGGCCGATAATATGCTGTGTCTTCATGCGATCCACATGCAGCAGCATGTTGCCGCAGGCTGGTGGTGCATATTCGATAAGCACGTCATTATTTGCTGCATGATGGGAATGCGCCGCAATGACGTGGCGAAGCATATCGTTGAGCGATACGTCGGTGCGGTTGAGCGATACGCGCCCAGCATCAATGCTGGCAATCTCCAGAAGGTCCTCGATCTTTGCCAGCAGGTCGTGCCCGCTTTCCTGGATATGGCGCGCGTAATCAAGATATTGCGGATTCACATTGCCGAACATCTGTTCCTCTATGATCTGTGCAAACCCGATCACCGCATTAAGGGGGGTGCGCAGGTCATGGCTCATATTGGCAAGGAATTCCGAGCGCGTGGATAGTGCCAGCTCGGCTTCCAGTTTCGCTTTCTGCAGCGTGCTTTGTGCCTGCACATGGGTGTCAATATTTTCCAGCACGCATACATAGTCTTCACTGCCGTCTTCCGGCTGGTGCACGACACAGGCGTACCACTGATAGCTGCCGTCGCCCTGTTTTAGTTTCAGATGCAACGTGCTGGGGAAGTGGTGCGCGTTGCTTTCCAGAAGCTGGGCGCTCAGGCGTTCCCGGCTGTCGGGATGCAGCAGGTTGTAAAAATCCTCGGCCAGAAAATCCACTGCTTCGTTGCCGGTGATATCTGCAAAATTCTTTGAAAGATAATTGCAGCCTTTTTTCGGGTGCAGCATGCATAACACCTGCGTGCCATACCGTGTGAGATAATCATATTTCTCATCGGGAGAGGGTGAGCTAAATGTCGACGTTGCCGCGGGCGAAGGGGATGAAGGGGGCTGCACCATCAGTTTACTTAACTGGTTGCAGTATTCATTCCAGAACTGCCAGTAATACACGTTTGGTTTCTTCCCTTTGTCAGTTGGTTTGCGAACAAACCCGTGCGGCGACTTTTTTATTTATTAAACTGTTGTACCAGTGTTTACAGAAAATTCACATCTGTGCACTAACAATATGTAGTAGGTGCGTCCAATTTAATCAGAAAACTTAGTGTTGTTGTAAAAATACAACGAAGCAGTCATTAACTATGCAGACGTCAGCAGCGCATCTAATTTGCCATCTTTATCCAGCGCGACCAGATCATCAGCGCCACCAACATGGGTTTCCCCAATAAATATTTGCGGCACCGTGCGTCGGCCACCGGATTTTTCCACCATCTCCTGCTGCAGGGCAGTATCGTGCGTGATATCGATCTCGACATATTCCTTGCCTTTGCGCAGGAATACATTCTTTGCTCGCACGCAGTAAGGGCAATAATCCTTGGTGTAGATAATGATGTTTGACATCGTGCGTCTCCTTGTAATTGTTGTATTGTAAGCCTAATGGTCAAGTTCGCCAAGTGCCCAATGCGCCATCTCGCAAACCAGTGGTGAATGGTCATCTGTGAGCGGGCGTATAACTTCACACAATGAAGAATCTCCACTGTTCCCGATCGCGATCAGAACATTGCGCACAAAACGATTACGCCCGATACGCTTGACAGGCGAACCGGAAAAGGTCTGGCGAAACGATGCATCATCCAACTGTACCAGATCCTTCAATAAAGGCGCCATTAGTTCTTTGCGTGGGTGATAGGCCATTTCCCGTGCCTCAGAGGCGAATTTATTCCATGGGCAAACGGCAAGGCAATCGTCGCAACCGTAGATACGGTTGCCGATGGCTTTACGGAATTCCTTGGGTATCTGTCCTTTGTGTTCAATAGTGAGATACGAAATGCAGCGCCTCGCATCCAGCTGATGCGGTGCGATGAAGGCGGCGGTTGGGCAGATATCAAGGCAGGCGGTGCAGCTGCCGCAATGATCGGTTTCTGTTTTGTCTGGTGGTATCTGCAAGGTGGTAAAAATACTTCCAATGAACAGCCAGCTGCCATACTCGCGGCTTACTAGGCAGGTATGTTTGCCCTGCCAGCCCAGCCCGGCGGCTTGTGCCAATGGTTTTTCCATCACCGGTGCGGTGTCGACGAACAGCTTCACCTCGCAGCCGTAGGTTTCGGCAAGCCAGCGCGCCAGCCGTCTGAGTTTTTTTTTCATTACGTCGTGATAGTCTTGATTTTGTGCGTAGCAGGAGATGTTGCCGGCATCCTTACACGCCAGCTTCTGCATTGGATTCGTTTCGGGGCCGTAATTATGCCCGACCACGATGGCGCTTTTTGCCTGCGGCCACAGTGCGCCGGGATCACCCCGCCTGTCGGCATTGCGCTCCATCCATTCCATATCGCCATGGTAGCCAAGGGTCAGGAACTGCTGCAGGTCGTGCCCTGTGTGGGAAATGGCAGATGGGTCGGCAAAGCCCAAAGTATCAAACCCAAGCGCGAGCGCCTGCTGGGAAATGTTCGCTTTGAGCGGCGACATGTCAGAAATCGGGATCTTCGTAATAGACGGGTGGGCGAACACCGCGCATGCGCTCGGACAGGATGCAGCGCATGCCGGGACGCGATTTCATCAGCGCATACCATTTATGGGCATGTGCATTATGGTTCCATGGCACGTCACCCAGATAATCAAGTGCCGACAGGTGCGCGGCGGCTGCCAAGTCGGCGATGGTGACCTGTTCGCCGGTAAGGAAATAACGCTCATGCGCCAGCTGGCCGATGTAATCGAGGTGGTAGAGCATGTTACTTTTGCCGCAGCGTATGGCTGCCGAGTTCGGTTCGCCGCAGTTGAAGTATTTTTTAAATACCTTTTCAAACAACACATTCTGCGTGACCTCGAAGTCGAACTTGTGGTCGAACCAGTCGATCAGGCGGCGTACCTCCGCACGTTCCAGCGATGTCCTGCCGATCAGCGGTGTATCCGGGTAAATATCTTCGAGGTACTCGCAGATGGCGTAACTACCGGAGATGATGACGCCATTTTCTTCGATCAGCACCGGCACTTCACCGGCAGGGTTCATGGCAAAGAAATCGAGGCTGGCATCCCATGGGTTTTCCTGTACCAGCTCGAAATCCAGCCCCTTTTCACGCAGCATCATACGCACCTTGCGGCAGAACGGGGAGAGGGGGGTATGGTAGAGTTTTCGCATCAGCGCTCCTGGCAGAACAGGGTAGAGTCTACTACCATATCCGGCAGGAACAAAATCGTGTAAGCGGTGTCGGGTTCGTTCCAGTATTTTTTCAGCACCCATAACTGCTCGGCGTAGGGCTGGCGGCAATGCACATCGTAGGAAGCGCCGCTACCGGACTCTGCGGTTTGATACACACAGCGCACGGTATTATCGACCAGCGTAACGGCATCCTCGGGCAGTTTGGAGAAACGCTCGCATGCCTGCTGCTTCACCGAATCGTAGCATTCCATGATGCCGCGCACGCGACTTGAGCGGATGATTGGCTGCAGGCCGGGCTGGCAGTATTCCTCCATAAAGAATGTGCGCTGCGGTGTGCCGGTGGCGCTGCTAAAGTTGTTGCGGCTGCCTCCGTATCCGTAGCCTTCCGTGGTTCCGCCGGGCGGAGGCCGCAGATATGGATCGGTGCTGTTTGGGTTGATATTGTCCGGTTCGCGCATGGTTTCGCCGGGAGATAAAGAGAAGTCACGCATGCGCTGGGCATAGGCAGTGCTGGAAGCAAATATGAGCAATATGGCCAGCAGCGCACGCATCAGGCGGCCTGCCGGTTTTTGAAGCGCTCGAGATATCCCGGGACGATCATATCGACGCTGGTGGCGCTGATACCGAGTGCCGAAAAACCTTTTGCATTGGGGCTGACAACATTATCGTGCTCCAGCAGGCGCACCTGATCGCGTGTCAGTGGCGGCACGGGAAGCAACTCACCGAGCGTTCCCATACCGGTAGCCATACCAAATGGAATGTTCACCAGCTTCCGGTTTTTATGCGTCACACGCAGGACATATTCCAGCACTTCTTTGAAGGTAAAGATTTGCGGACCACCCAGCTCGTAAGTCTGGCCATTGGTTTGCGGCTTTTGCAGGCATATCGCAACCGCCTTGGCCACATCGGCAACATACACCGGCTGGAAACGCGTGCGCCCGCCGCCAATCAGCGGCAGGGCGGGGCTGAAGCCGGCCATATGGGCAAACTGGTTGAAGAAATCGTCCTCTGGGCCAAACAGCACGCTGGGCCGCAATATGCAAGCGGTGGGAAATGCCGCCAGCACCGCTTTTTCACCCAATGCCTTGGTGCGGGCATAGTTGGAGCCGCTGACCTTATCCACCCCTAACGCGGATATATGGATGAATTTGGTCACGCCCAACGAGGCGGCGGCCTGTGCCAGCTTTTCCGCACCTTGCGCATGGATGGCGGTAAAGTTCTGTTTGCCCTTTTCGTACAGGATGCCGGCAAGGTTGATCACGGCGTAGCTGCGTTCCAGCGTATCATGCAGTGAACCGATATCCTTGATATCGCCCGCCACCGGCACGATCTGCCCGACATCGCCCGAAGGCTTGAGCTGCAACACGCGTTCGGGATGGCGGCTGATGACCTGAATGGGGTAGCCCCTGCGGGCCAGCTGGCGCACCACGTAACGGCCTAAAAAGCCCGTTCCGCCTACCACGGAGATGATTTTCTGCTGTTTCATACCTGCTGCGATTTGATCAATAAGATGCCGTATTAAAGCCATAATCAGGCCAAAACTCAACCCATTAATATACGGGGCAGGAATGTCTTGGTGATTGACAACTGCGACACAGGCGTTATAACCCCATCTTCCTTATGTGCCCAGGTGGCGGAATTGGTAGACGCACTAGCTTCAGGTGCTAGCGCTAGCAATAGCGTGGAAGTTCGAGTCTTCTCCTGGGCACCAGCTAAAAGACCGGCTTTTTAGTCGGTTTTTTTAATGATTCGTTCTTTATAGCGTATCGGGTATGACTGGACATTCTATTTTCAGATACCCCTTGAAGGAGCCAGCCATGCACAAGAACACCATTTGCCTGTGGTATGACCACGACGCCGAAGAGGCAGCCAATTTTTATGCAAAAACCTTTCCGGATAGTTCGGTCGATGCGGTGCACAAGGCGCCATCTGACTATCCAGGCGGTAAGGCGGGGCAGGTGCTGACCGTGGAATTTACTGTATGCGGTATTCCATGCCTTGGCCTGAATGGCGGCGATGTGTTCAAGCATAACGAAGCATTCTCTTTCCAAATAGCCACGGAAGATCAGGCCGAAACCGATCGTTATTGGAACGCAATCGTAGATAATGGTGGCGAAGAAAGCCAATGCGGATGGTGCAGGGATAAATGGGGCTTGTCATGGCAGATTACCCCACGCGTGCTGACCGAGGCGATGGCTCAAGGCGGCGATGTGGCCAAACGGGCATTTGAAACGATGATGAATATGCAAAAGATCGATGTGGCGAAGATCGAAGCAGCGGTAAGTAAAGCCGCCTGAGTTCTAAGGGGATGCGGAGTCTCCCGTTTTCCCAGAAAAAAATATACCCCGCTATAAGCGGGGTATATTTCTTAACTAGAGATAAAAATTGGTTCTATAGTCCGAGCATTTGCAGTTCGCTCGTGGTGTCGTAGAAGACACCCATTTCACCTGCTTTATCGCTGTCAGCCGTGTTCAAACCCTCGGTGCATTTTGCATCTGCGGGATCTTTCGGTTCCCACTCGCCGGTTTTGCTGTTCTTTTTGCAGCATTTGTCAAGGGTGGTAACGGGCGTGTCTTTCCAGCCTTCAGGTGTACCAGGGCCATCCGGACCCGGAGGAACCGCAGGCTTATAGGCAGCAGGCGGATGAACTTTGGTCTTTCCGTTCGCCTGCTCATCCTTAGGAAGCGGATCGCCATTATTGTTGGCCGCCTTGCAGATGGCTTTCACTACTTCTTTTGCGTCGGTTCCACCAGGATTTGTAGCCGTTCCACCGCCGACGGAGCTGCTCACGTCACCATTGGGGCGTACCCAGATGTCGTATGCTACGCCCCTGCTGGCTCTTTGGGCGCTGGCGTCAAACGCAGATACCATAAGCGCGCTACACAGTGTGATAGCTATAATACTAGATAGTTTCATTGGTAGTCTCCTTGTAATATTCCAGTTTAAGCATTCTAATTATGTATGGGATACATTGAGAAGTTACTCAGCTACATGCCAAGAACGCCGTACATACCTGCATCAAATGCATCGAGCATGGCAGCTTTCGCATCAGGTTCCGGACATTTCTTTGCCTTTTTTAACGCTTCAAGCTCCTCAGGGGTAAGGATGCATTTGTTCGGACCAGGAGCCATCGGAGTGCGGCCACCATTGGGTCCGGTAGTCGTTTGGCAGCAATCATTTACTGTGATCGGGCCTTCAGGGTTTTCGCCGCAGGGGGTTGCCAGCCTGATAGGAGCGCTGCCCGGCAGATTTAATTCGTCTGCCATTTCACATATCTTCTTGGCTACATCGCCGTCTTTTGCTTTGGCGTCTTTACAACCAGATGAACCGGAACCGCCATTACATCCTTTCACGTTCACCTCATCTCCCCGTTTTATTGTAAAACCGCCGTTCTCAGCGTTACGCGTTGTGATGCCGGTTGTTGTCGCCTGGGCGATGGCCGCCGTGCTGATCGCGACAAATGCACACGTCAGTAAAATTCGATTTTTCATATGATATCCTTTCGATAAAAACGCATACACAATCATTGTCGTTTGCATGCTATGTTTCAAAAGTAACATAGTAATATGACAGTTAGATGACAGCTTGATGAAAGATTTGTGACAGTCCACATTCTATATCGTTGTAATTTATTAATAATTCATGCCGCTTGATGGCGGCCAGGAATAAGTCGGCCTACAATTATTTAAATT
>JBFWQQ010000066.1:0-9980 GCA_050249355.1 Alphaproteobacteria bacterium
TTCGTTGCGGGCATCGCGGGCGGAAAAATCGAACGCACCTTGCGCGGCGCTTTGTATCTTGCCTACACTTGCATTGGCATCGGCGGCGAACTGCTCGGCGGCGATGCGGGCATTGCGCGTAGCCTCGCCCAGCATTTCGGGTTTAATGTCATTCAGTTTGGTGAACAGGTACGCCGGGTTACTGTTGGTCACCAGCACGCCCTGCCCTAAAAGTTCGCCAATGCGCTGTTGCGCCGCAGCGACTTTTGCCACATCGCCGGTACGCAGAGCCACACTGCCATTGATCTCGTACGATATGCCCTGCACGTTGCCGCTATTGTCGCGGTGCTCCAGCTTATTGACGGTCAGTGCGCCGTTGCTTATATCCTGCTTGGCAAACCCATTGGTGATAAGGAACTGCACCACCCGCGCCTGATTGTTGTGCGCCTGCGCATAGACGTTTTGCAATTCGGCGCCATCGACATTGAAATTGATCTGCCATACCGCCACATCGGCCACCACTTCGCGCTCGGCCAGTCCCTTGACGGTGGCGGTGTTGGCGGAAATACGCGACTTGTACAGCGTGTTGCCGACAAAATAGCCCGCCGTGGCCACGCCGATAGAAAGGAACAGCCCCGCCATGACCAACGCACCGCCGATGGTGCTTTCGTTGTTTTTATTCTCGCTCATGCGGCCTCCGACAGTTGCGGTTTGGCGTTAAAGCCGATCGCCTGTTCCAGTGCATAAGCCACGCCGAGCACACCCGCCTCATCGAACGGTTTGCCGATCAGCTGCAGGCCGAGCGGCAGGCCGTCCCTGTTCAGCGCGCCCGGTATCGAAATGCCCGGCAGACCGGCCATAGAAGTGGGCACGGTGAATACGTCATTCAGGTACATTTCCACGGGATCGGCCGGTTTGTAATCGAACCCGAATGCAGCAGACGGCGCGGTGGGTGTGAGTATGGCATCGACCTTTTCGAACGCCTTGCGGAAATCTTCTGCGATCAGCCAGCGCACTTTCTGCGCTTTTTTATAGTAGGCATCATAATAACCCGCCGACAGCACATAGGTGCCCATTAATATACGGCGCTTGACCTCCTTGCCGAAGCCTGCCGCACGCGTGGCTTCATACATGTCGTTCAGGCCGCCGCCATCGGGCATCACGCGCAGGCCGTAGCGCACGCCATCATAACGCGCAAGGTTGGAAGACGCTTCCGCCGGCGCAATGATATAATACGTTGCCAATGCATAGTTGGTATGCGGCAGCGATATCTCGAGGATTTCCGCGCCTGCATCTTTCAGCAATTTTGCGCCGTTGTCCCACATCGCAGCGATCTCAGGGTTTAACCCGTCGGGCCGGTATTCCTTCGGTATGCCGATGCGCTTACCCTTCAGGTCACCGGTCAGTGTTTTTTCGAAATCCGGAACATCCATGTTCACTGACGTGGAATCTTTTTTGTCATACCCGCACATCACGCGCAGCATAATGGCCGAATCCTGCACCGTGCGCGTCAGCGGCCCGGCCTGATCGAGCGAGCTGGCAAATGCCACAATGCCCCAGCGCGAGCAGCGGCCATAAGTCGGTTTTATGCCGACGATGCCGCAGAATGATGCCGGCTGGCGAATGGAACCGCCGGTGTCGGTGCCGAGTGCTACCGGGCACAGATCGGCAGCGACGGCAGCGGCCGAACCACCAGAAGACCCGCCGGGAACCAGAGGCTCATCGGAGCCTTTAGCCTTCCACGGGTTTTTTACGTTGCCGTAATGGCTGGTGATGTTGGCCGAACCCATGGCGAATTCATCGAGGTTCACTTTGCCGAGCATCACGCCGCCTTCGTTCCAGATATTCCGGGTGACAGTGGATTCGTATTGCGGTTTGAAACCATCGAGTATATGCGATGCCGCGGTGGTCAGCACATCCTTGGTACAGAACAGGTCTTTGACCGCCACCGGCACCCCTTCGATCAGCCCGCCTTTACCGGCAGCCAACTTTTTGTCGGACTCGGCGGCCATTTTTAGCGCTTGCTCGCGCGTAATGGTGATGAACGCATTATAATGCCCATTGGTTTTTTCAATAGCATCCAGATGCGATGTCGCCAGTTCGGTGGCAGAAAATTCCTTCGCGCGCAGGCCATCGCGCATGGCGGCCAGCGACATTTTATTGAACGGTTTGCTCATATTCTTCTTCGTCTTCTTCGGAAACTTCGAGTGTGATGTTTGAAAGTGCGTTTTGCAGCCGTGCAAGCGTGACCTCGATATCGCGGATCACCTCATCGCGCTGCTCGTCGGTGGGCTTGGTTTCCGAGTTCATCATCGCTTTGAGTTTCTGGTTGATGCGCTCGGCCTCGCCTGCCACATAGGATGCTATGAGGGTTTTATCGTCCATGCTATTCGATCACCTTTGGTACGGCAAAGCAGCCATAATCGCTGACCGGGGCGTTAGCCAGAATCGCTTCGGCCTGGTGCCCGTCGGTCACCACGTCGTCACGCATAGGGAGTTTCATGGAAGCCACCGAAGTCATCTGCGGCACGCCATCGGTATTGACCTCCGACAGCTGTTCGATCCAGCCCAGTATACCCGAAAGTTCGCCAGCATAGTGCTCCTGCTCATCGCCGGTCAGGCGGATACGAGCCAGACGGGCGATCTTGGCGACCTGATGCTTGTCCAATGACATAATTTCCTCATTTGATTGGGATATTCCGGTTTTAGTTTGAACCACCGGCAATGACAAGTATATATTGTGCCATGCTTTTGAAATCGAAAACCGAATTTGCCGCTGCCCTGAAACCCGGCGCCCGCCTGCTGGGGCTGGATGTCGGCGACAAGACCATAGGCCTTGCACTATCCGACGGCATGCGCACCATCGCCAGCCCTTATGACACCATCCGCCGCAGTAAATTCACCAAGGATGTGCAGACCCTGAAATCGATAATCGAACAGCAAAAAGTGGGCGGGCTGGTGATCGGCCACCCCATCAATATGGACGGAACCGAAGGCCCGCGCTGCCAGTCCACCCGCACCTTCATATCTAACATCAGTAAACATATAGACCTTCCTATGCTGCTGTGGGACGAACGCATGAGCACCATGGTGGTACAGCGCATGATGACCGAAGAGGCCGATATGTCACGCCAACGGCGTGCTGAACTGGTGGACAAACTTGCTGCAAGCTATATGTTGCAGGGATGCTTGGATAGTTTCAGATGATTGAAAATATACTGATTATTTTTATCGCTTACCTGCTTGGCTCGATACCGTTCGGCTTATTGCTTACCCGTATGGCAGGACTCGGAGATGTGCGCAATATCGGCTCGGGCAATATCGGCGCCACCAACGTGATGCGTACCGGTAAAAAGTGGCTTGGCATCCTCACCCTACTGCTCGACATGGCCAAAGGTTACGCAGGTGTATTGATCGCTGCATGTGCTATGGCATGTTATGGTTTTGATGTGCCTTCGATGCTGCTGCTGACTGCTGGTATGGCCGCGGTACTCGGCCATGTGTTTTCTATATTCCTAAAATTTAAAGGTGGCAAAGGTGTTGCCACCGCCATTGGCGTGCTGCTGGCGCTGAACCCCATGATGGCGCTGACATACGCCATATTCTGGCTGCTGATACTTGGCTCCAGCCGTTTTGTATCGGTGGCATCCATCGTTAGTTTCTGGGCGCTGCTGGTGGTCTACGTCCCCAATGCAAATGCGAATGTATGCTTGTTCCTTTCGTTGCTGGCACTACTCATCACATGGACGCACCGCGGCAACATTGCACGGCTGAAAGAAGGCGCAGAGCCGAAAATCGGGAAGAAAAAAAATGAATAATCGTCATTGCGAGCGCAGCGAAGCAATCCAGTTTAACAACCGGGCAGCCGGATTGCCACGTCGCGCTATCGCGTTCCTCGCAATGACGGGAGCCATCGGATGACCCGCCCGGCTTTCTCCATGGCCCATGCCAGTCTGGCGCAGGACAACCTGCACGATGTGCTGCAACTGATCCGCACACCCAATGTCGGCCCGGTTACGTTCTTCCAGCTGACGGCACGCTATGGCTCGGCTGCAGCCGCACTTTCCGCTCTGCCTGAACTGGCACGGCGTGGTGGCCGTAAAAATCCGCTGGTTGCCGCATCGCGCAGCCAGATCGAAAAAGAGATCACCCTCACCGAAAAGTTCGGCGCCCGCATGGTGATGTACGGGCAAGCGGATTACCCGGCGCTGCTGCATGCAATCGACGACCCGCCGCCGGTCATCAGCCTGCTCGGCAATCCAGAAATATATAAACGCAACATTGTCGGCATGGTCGGCGCACGCAATGCATCGGCCAGCGGCTGCAACTTCGCACGGCGCATGGCGCAGGATCTTGGCAATGCGCAGATCACTGTGGCATCCGGGCTGGCGCGCGGTATCGATGGGTTCGCACACAGCGGTGCACTGGCCACCGGCACGGTCGGCGTGATCGCTGGCGGTATCGATAATATCTACCCGCCAGAAAATGAAGGGCTGTACAAGCAGATCCGCGAACACGGAGCCATCATCAGCGAGCAGCCATTCGGCACCCTGCCGTTTGCCGGAAGTTTTCCCGGCCGCAACCGTATCATTGCCGGAATGAGTTTAGCGACGGTCGTGGTGGAAGCCGCGCCGAAATCAGGCTCGCTGATCACGGCAAAACTGGCGCTCGAATATAACCGCGAAGTGCTGGCCGTGCCCGGCTCACCGATGGACCCACGCGCACGCGGCTGCAACCTGCTGCTCAAGCAGGGCGCCATGCTGGCCGAATCGGCGCAGGACGTGCTGCACGCCATCAGTCACCTGCGTGCTTTGAAACTGAGCGAGATGCAACGCCCCTATGCCGGTGCCCCACCCATGACAGATAATGAAGATGAACTGGCAACAGCGCGCACGTTGGTACACGAAAAACTGGGCATGACGCCGGTGCATGTCGATAGCATTATCGAGCAGACAGGATTACCAGCCCCTATCGTTGTAACCGTATTGCTGGAAATGGAACTGGCCGGTATGTTACAACGCAGCGCTGGCGGACAGGTGGCCATTAAGAAAAACAAGTCAGAACTTATTGTATAACAACAATTTCTATCTTTTTCTTTTGCTTGATCAAAAAATCTAATAGAATGGCGGCTAACATATATCTGCAGCGATTATAATGGCGTCAAAACGAGAAAAAAGCGAAAGACGTAAAAAGTGGGCCTTAGGTACCCTTGGTGCCGGTATGGCACTTAGCACAGGGCTGGTGCTGTCACGCAATGATTCCGAGCAATCATCATCGCTCAGTCCAGACTTGACCTTGAGTGTGCCGGAAGAAACTGCGCGTTCCAGAATGTCCTTAGTAGAAAGAACACCACCAAAAGCTTCCCGTCAGGCTGTTGGCCCCAGAATATCTGAGCGTATTAGCATCCATGATGCTGAAAACGTTGGTATTTTAATTGATACGCCTGCATCGTACTGGGAACGTAATCATATTGAACTGGCGGCAGACCATAATAACCATATTCGGGTTAGTAGTGCGCCACATTGGTTTCGCACGCCTGCAGAATATGTACGGGCCGATTACTCTAACAAGGACGACGATACGCAAGGTGCGGTCGATCCGTTAGTATTCTTACCAGACCACGCCTCCCCCCAACAGATACATGAGGCTCTGGCTGCAATAAAATTGCAGTACCACCATGGATATTACGATGATACTGCGGCAGAAGAACTTTGCCTGTCATTAAATAACCACAGACATGCAGTCCAGCCACAGCTTGTTGAAGAAAAGCAGGGTAAAAGCGAAGTTACCAGTGCAAATACATCTCAAAGAATCATGATGCGTATAAACCTAGGCTCCACAAGCTCCGGAACGTATACATGGATCAAAAGGCTGCTCGACATACCACAAGAACTACTTACAACGATTGATCGTGAAGTAAACCCTCATGATCCGAGAACCCGCTTCCTCGAACAAGCCATCACCGATCCGGTGAGCGGTGAGATCAGTGAAGACGGGATTGTAGCAATAAAAAGAATATTCGCACTCGAACCCAAGGATCGGCAAGCATTTTTTGATGCGGTTTTAAGAAGAGACAAGGATAAGGCGCAACAGATACTTTTATATCTTTCTGACATTATACCGATTGATGAGCGTATCTTTGATGTGTTCCGTGCGCTTTCACAACAAGCTCAACAATCGGGTGTAGAAAAAAGTAGTTTTGCGCGCGAAATCCAGTATGCAATTTCATATACGGATTACAATAAACTCGGAGAAGACCCTGAAGAACAGCATAATACAGTCGGGCGCATAATTAAGAACAGCGTAACGGCTGATCAATACAAGTCATTGCGTAAATATCATGTTCATCTTTGCAGATTTCTTTGTGAATATCTTTATGATCACTCGCACTCTTCCAACTATTATAATTTTCTGAATGCTGCAGAGCATTACCTGAAGACTCCGACAAAAAGTAACCCTCTTCCCTTTACATTGACCGATCACACGTTTAATGCGGTGCAACGCGACCTGCAACTATTAATGGGAAATGGAGCGGTCGGCGGCTGGGTTGATAACATGAGCCGCGATCAAAACCTCATAACGCTGCTCAGTCTGCTGCGCCAACGCGCAAAATTGATTCAATACGCCTCCGGATCAGAATCACCTGATGGCCGCTCGCATTTAAAAAGGCATTTAGCAGTAAGAAATGGTGAGGCATTCCTCACACTGGAATTGCCAACGGGTGATATAGATACGGCAAACAGGGTTTTACTGGTTGTTAGCAAGCTTATGCACGCAGCATCAACCGGTATGGCCCTACCGGGCAGTGCATATGATGATTATGGTGCTCCCAAATCATTGCCTCTGCGTCTTCTGGAATTTCATGCGAATGACCTGACTGATCTTGATGAAATGGCTAGTGCCAGAGTTATGGGTCCATCTTATTGGTTGCGATCTTTTACAGGTGCAAGTGTAACCGAGCCAGAGAGAGTGGCGTTGCAGAACCCTTCGGGTGAAGAAAATCCATACCGTTTTTCAGAGCCGGTATCGACCGGAGGTATTACAGTTATGCAAGTTCAGAAAAAGCCCCCAGCAACGTTTGCTAAACTTACGGATACTGGCGACTCTCCCAGTATCGGGCGGTAGACTGCAATTGCCTGTGAATTCTACGCCCAAAATCTATATATTGCCTATCAATCTGGCTGGTACAACGCCCATTAGCAATGCAAAAATAATCCGGCATGACTAAAATTATCGCCTAATTCACAACACCCTTTGATGACGGCGCGGGAAATGCCGTATCCAGTGCATTGACATGCCGCATAACCCGCGCCAGCATGCCCAGCACATTTGCTTGCGCGAGTGCCATCTCCTTGCTGCCCGGAGGCCATGCGTCATCAAGTTCACGGTTTGTAACGGCATTGCCCAGTTTGCGATACAGCGTGGCTACCTGGCGGAATAACGGCACCTGCTCTAGGGTAAGTGCAGCGGGATCGGCGGCTGGCAGTTCCTGCTGTATTGCCTTTGCATCCCTAATTCTGATAAACTCCTCCATAAGTGCGCGCTGGTGACGATTTGGGATAAAACCTTCTTGCAACGCATGACCAAAAACCACCTCCAAATCCATAACGGCATGAACAGCCGCCATATATGTTTCACGGTTCAATGGTTCTTTACCTGTTCTTGCAGTCCAATTGGGATTGTTTATCATACGTATGTTTCGTAATGGATTAATTCATAAAAGTGTAGACGCATGTGCTAACATGCCCCTCATCCGGCAGGGCCATCGCCCTGCAGCAGGTCTTGTTCGATAGCGGCTTTAGGTCTAGTTTTGTCTTACCATTCCTGGGTTTCATCTTATCCATGCCATACAACTACAGGACCAATTTAGACAACCCGCCATATTCTTGTTGGACTTTTAATTTTTCATCACTACAGTACCGCCCTATGTTTTATTACTTCCTGTTAACAATTTCAATGGTTAGCTGACCTTCATGCATGTAGTAATTGTCGAGTCCCCTGCAAAAGCCAAAACCATCAACAAGTATTTAGGCAAGGATTATCAGGTATTTGCTTCGTTCGGCCATGTGCGCGACCTGCCGTCCAGGAATGGCTCGGTGCGGCCGGACGAAGACTTCGCCATGGATTACGAAGTCGATAGCGACTCGAAAAGACACCTGACCGAAATCGGCAAAGCGGTCAAAGATGCCGACTCTTTATATCTGGCGACCGACCCGGACCGTGAAGGCGAAGCCATCAGCTGGCATGTATTGGAAGCGCTCAAAGAAAGCAAAAAGCTGCCTAAAGGCATAAAAGTGCAGCGCGTTACCTTTGATGAGATCACTAAAAAAGCCGTCACCAACGCGTTCGAGCACCCGCGCGAGATAGACATGAACCTGGTCAACGCGCAGCAGGCACGCCGCGCGCTGGACTACCTCGTCGGCTTCACCCTGTCGCCGGTGCTGTGGCGCAAACTTCCGGGCAGTAAATCGGCAGGCCGCGTGCAATCGGTAGCGTTGCGCCTGATCTGCGAACGCGAAGAAGAAATAGAAAAATTTGAAAGCCGTGAATACTGGGACATTAAAGCCGACATGCAAGGCGGCAGTGGTAATGTAACCGCCCGGCTGGTGGAATACGAAGGCGAGAAGTTGGAAAAATTCTCCATCACCAACGAGAAACAGGCCACCGGTATTGTCGAGGCACTCAAAGCCAAGCAATACAGCGTGCGCGGCATCGAAGAAAAAGAAGCACGGCGCCACCCCGCCCCGCCCTTTACTACTTCTACCCTGCAGCAGGAAGCGGCGCGCAAATGCGGTTTTGCCGCCAAGCGTACCATGCAGGTGGCACAAAAATTATACGAAGCCGGACACATCACTTACATGCGTACCGATGGCGTGACCGTATCGGGCGAAGCGATCGGCGCTACCCGCAGCCATATTGGCAGCGCCTATGGCGATAGTTACGTGCCTAAAAGCCCGCGCGCTTACAAAGCCAAATCGAAAAACGCACAGGAGGCGCACGAAGCGATCCGCCCGACCAATATTTCCATTACGCCTAATAAGGCCGGTTTCGATAAGGATGAAGCGCGCTTGTATGAGCTTATCTGGAAACGCATGGTGGCCAGCCAGATGGAATCAGCCGTGTACGACCAGGTTATAGTCGACATTGCCGCCACCGACGGCAAGACGGCACTGCGCGCATCCGGGTCAGTCATCAAGTTCGACGGGTTCCTGAAGCTGTATCAGGAAGGCCGCGACGACGAGGAAGAAGAAGGCGAGACCCGCCTGCCCGCACTGAAAAAAGACGAAGCGCTCAAAGCCAAAGACATCACGCCGGAACAACACTTCACCGAGCCGCCGCCGCGCTATTCCGAGGCCAGCCTGGTAAAACGCCTGGAAGAGCTTGGCATTGGCCGCCCGTCCACCTATGCCGCCATCATTTCGGTGCTGCAGGATCGTGGCTATGTGGTGCTGGATAAAAAACGCTTCCTGCCCGAATCGCTGGGCCGATTGGTGAACGCGTTCCTGGTCGCGTTCTTTGAAAGGTATGTGCAATATGGCTTTACCGCCGACCTCGAGAACAAGCTGGATGATATTTCTGCCGGAGAACTGGATTGGAAACAGGTGCTGCGCGATTTCTGGAAAGACTTCATCGCCAAGATCGAAGACAGCCAGGAACTCGCCATCACTGATGTGCTGAAGGCACTGGAAGAATTGCTGGCAGGTTATGCGTTCGGCCCGAAAGTACCGGGTAAGGACCGCCGCACATGCCCGGTATGTGAACAAGGTACACTGAACATCCGCTTGGGCAAATACGGCCCGTATATCTCGTGCTCCAGCTATCCGGATTGTAACTACAAAGGTAATTTCGGTCAGGCCACCGATGTGGAAGCAGCAAAAGAAGCGGCGCAGTATCCAAAGCAACTGGGAGTAGATCCGCACAGCGGCGAGATCATCACCCTGCGACAAGGCCCGTATGGGTTTTATGTGCAGCTCGGCGAAGAGAAAAAGCCCAAACGCTCC
>JBFWQQ010000067.1:0-9945 GCA_050249355.1 Alphaproteobacteria bacterium
CTGTCGCAGAACCTGATGCTGCTGGCATTCTTATTCTTCATATTCTATTTCATGCTCATTCGCCCGCAGCAGCAGCGCATCAAGGTGCACAAGAAAATGCTCAGTGAGCTGAGCAAAGGCAAAAAAGTTATCACCTCCGGCGGTATTATTGGCACCATTGTTAAGTTTGAAGGTGAAGACGTGGTGGTAGTGGAGGTCGCCACGGACGTGAAGGTGCGTGTCGCGCGCAGCAGTATCAGTGACACGCTCGATGCCGCATCGGGCAATGGCGCCAACGACAATTGACCAGGTTTTGTTAGCGAGGCACGAGCTTAGAAAACCGGTCATCCCGGAATTTGCATCCGCAAATATCCGGGATCTCGAGAAACCCTGTCGTGCCGTTCTGGATTCCCGCTTTCACGGGAACGACATGGTGTTTTAGTATGCTACATTTTCCCCGCTGGAAGATCATATGTATCACATTGATCTGCCTGCTTTCGGTATTGTTTGCTATTCCCAGCTTGCTTCCGGAGCATACGCGCCAGACGTTGCCCGAATGGTTGCCACAGCGCACTGTCAGCCTGGGCTTGGATTTGCAGGGCGGCTCACAGCTTTTGCTTCAGATCGATATAAACGCCTACGACCGCGAGCAACTCACCAACCTGACCGATGAACTGCGCAACGCATTGCGCAAGCAGCGTATCGGTTATAAAGGATTAACGGTGCGTGGCGAAAAAGTGCATATGACACTGCGTGATGCATCAGATGAGCAGCTTCGCGATGTGCTGAAGGGCATCAGCCCCGATCTGGAAATGGAGCAGGGGGCTGCCAGCGAATATGTGATACGTTTCAACGAGAAATGGCACACCGAAAGCCGCCAGCAGCTGCTGGAACAATCTATCCAGATCATCGACCGCCGCGTGAACGAAACCGGTACCAAAGAGCCAATCATCCAGCGGCAGGGTGATGACCGCATTTTGTTGCAGGTGCCCGGTCTTGCTGACCCGGAACGCCTAAAGCGCCTGTTGGGCAAGACCGCGAAAATGACTTTTCATCTGGTGAACGAAACCGTTACCGATCAGGATATCACACGCGGTATCATGCCTGCGGGTACAAGGCTGGTCAGCAGCGCCGACAAGGAAGATAGCATGGCAGGCGTGAAATATGCTGTGTATTCGCGCGTGATGCTGTCTGGCGATATGCTTACCAACGCCAGCCTATCCTACGACGAGAACGGCCAGCCAGCCGTGAGCTTCCGGTTCAATACTACCGGTGCACGCAAATTCGGCGAGATCACCGCCGAGAATGTAGGTACCCGTTTTGCCATTCTGCTGGATAACAAAGTAATCACCGCACCGGTCATCCGCTCACCCATTCTGGGAGGCAGCGGTATCATCACCGGCCAGTTCACTGCCCAATCGGCCAACGACCTTGCCATATTGCTGCGTGCAGGCGCGTTGCCGGTGCCATTGAACATTCTGGAAGAGCGTTCGGTAGGCCCCAGCCTTGGCGCTGACTCTATCGCTGCGGGCAGTAAGGCTTTCATCATCGGCATCGTGATGGTGGTGGTGTTCATGGTGGTGTTCTATGGCCTGTTCGGCCTGTTTGCCAATATTGCGATGCTGATCAACGCATTCATGATCGTATCGTTGCTGGCGCTTTTTGAAGCCACGCTGACCATGCCGGGCATTGCCGGTATTGTACTTACGGTCGGTATGGCGGTAGACGCCAACGTGCTTGTTTATGAACGTATCCGTGAAGAGATGCGAAACGGCAAAACCCCATACGCTGCGGTGCAGGATGGGTTCCGCATGGCCATCGGCACCATTCTCGACTCGCAGATTACGACGTTTGTGGCGGCTCTGATCCTGTTCTATTTTGGTACCGGATCGGTAAAGGGTTTTGCGGTCACGCTGGCCATCGGCATCACATGCTCGTTGTTCACCGCTATTCTGGTCACCCGCATGATGGTGGTGCTGTGGCTTAAAAAAGTACGCCCCAAAACCCTGAAAATATAACGATGAAAGATTATTCGATAATCTATTCATCTTCTATCTGATCCTCTGTTATCGTTCTTATGGACATTACTCCGGTCATACCTAAAACACTGCAAACGATCACTGGATATGGCGACGGCGGCTTCAAGATCAACGGTGAACATGTTTCCGGTTCACTTTTGGTATATGCCGAAACGGTAACGCCATGGGCTGTACAGTCGGCCGGTGACATCGATTTTAAGCAACTGGCCGAATGGTGTGCGCAGCGTACGGGTATAGAGTTGCTGCTGCTGGGTTCTGGAATATCGTTATTGCAGCCGCCGCCGCAGGCACGCCAGATATTGCGCCAGCAGGGCATTGCGCTGGAGGTTATGAATACCGGTGCGGCCTGCCGCACATACAACGTTTTGCTGGCCGAAGAGCGCAAGGTTGCCGCCGCTCTGGTTGCATTGTAACAAAACTGTCATAGTTAAACCTGTTAAGTGCCTGATTTCTTCATAAACCTGTAATCGGGCCGGGGTTTTATTCTGCGGCCATCTGTGCTAGGCTGAAAGGGTAGATGACGCATAAACTACAGGAGAATGCTATGGAAGCAACAGCAGAGGCCTCAACCGCACAGTCGGTATACGACGATATCATGGGCGGCTATAAGCAGATGACACCGGAGCAGCAGCAGGGTTTCAATGATGCCGTAAAACTCGGCATGGAAGATAAGGAAGCCGGGTTTGCCGCGCTTGCCAGTAATCTTGACAGCCTGCCGACGCATGTACGCGAGCAAATTCAACGTGGACTGGTAGGAGCTGAACAGCTTACCGAGGAACAGCTGCGTGACCTCGCGCGCATCAGTGCGATCGATGGCGATGTGGCCGGACTGGCTTTTTCTGGTCGCGGCAATACGCAGAGCAATCCCGGTGACTGGCAGGAAGTGGTAGCCAGCGGATTACAGGGACAGCAATTTGCAGATGGCGAAACCGTAGCACCGCCAGCCGGTTTGCCGGACCGTAAAGGTGGCACCAAAGATACTAAGCTTCCTGATATGTAAGTGAAGCGACAGCGACGGACGACAAAAAGGCCGGGGAAACCCCGGCCTTTTTTTATTCCCTCTTCCCACTGGGAAAGGGAGATTTCAACCTTTCAGGTTCTTCTCGGCAAAGTCCCAGTTCACCAGCTTGTCGAGGAAGGTAGTGATGTAATCCGGGCGTTTGTTCTGGAAGTCCAGGTAATAGGCATGCTCCCACACATCCATGGTCAGCAGGGCTTTCTGGCCATGTACCATCGGCAGGTCGGCGTTCGGGGTTTTAGTGACCTTCAGTTTGCTGCCATCAAGCACCAGCCATGCCCAGCCACTGCCGAACTGGCCGATACCGGCGTTTTTGAATTCTTCCTTGAATTTATCGAAACTGCCAAAATCGGCATCTATCTTTTTTGCCAGTTCGCCTTTAGGGGCACCGCCGCCATTCGGCTTCATCGAGTGCCAATAAAACGTGTGGTTCCATACCTGCGCGGCATTATTGAAAATAGCTGCTTTGGAGGAATCCTTTGCGGAAGCCTTGATAACATCTTCGAGAGATTTTCCTGCCAGCTCGGTATCTTTCACCAGTTCGTTCAGCTTGGTCACATACGCCTGATGGTGTTTGCCATAATGGAACGACAGGGTGTTGGCGCTGATATGCGGTTCAAGGGAGTTCTGCGCATAGGGCAGTTCGGGCAGTGTAAAGGGCATGGATCCTCCAGTCTGGACTTTTGCGGTTGCATTGGACATAAAACTTCCTCCCATGGTTAAGAATGGAACGGCAGCGATGCTTTTACAAAACTGGCGTCGGGTTAGTGGCATAGGCGCTCAACATATGATGTATTGCCGCATATTTCAATGCCCTGTATAAAATTTCCATATGCAAGATATTGATACAGAACGCTATTGCGTCTCACTCGCAAAATCACGTGCGCCGGATATGGTGTTGGCGTCATTATATACACCGCCGCCATGCCGGGATGCACTGATGGCGTTATGCGCACTGGATGCCGAGTTCACTCATATCCGCCACGCCGCGCGCGAGGAGCTGATCGCCCATATGCGCTACGCATGGTGGGAAGATGCGTTGGAACAAACGTATGCAGGTAATCCGCCTGCCGGCCATGTGGTGTTGCAGGCGTGGCATGACGTTGGGCTGCCGCTGGCTCAGGAACGTATTTTGGGCCTGTTACATCACCATCGCAGCCATTACCCGCAGTTTTCGCCCGAGGCTGACGAAAAGCTAGAAGCCATCACCCACAATATAATAGATGTGCAGCCGCCGCAGGCACAGAGGGGCTGGCACAAAGCCAGGGGGATTATCCGCGCCCACCGCGAGAAATATGGGGCAGGGCGTAACAGCTGGCTTTATTTAAAGTTGCTTCTTGGTGGAATTAAATAAAATAATTATTCATATATAACAGTATATTAGGTAGGTTTCTTTAATGGCGGTTAATGTTTTGTTGATTTTGTCATCATCCTGTAACTTAAAACTGCTATTATCAGTAACGAGACAAGATTTTTATCAGTTAATCAAGGGGATGATATATGAATAAATTAACCACCATATTAAGCGTAACGCTCTTTTCCGCTTTAATGTCTGCCAGTGCAGTACAGGCACAGACTGCAGAGCTTGACAAATTATCGGCTGATGCTGATGCGGCGCATGAAGCATCATGCCGTGCAGCCGCTGCAGTGAGAGCCGACTACAGCCGGATAGTATATATAGATAGAGAAGCATTGGCTCGTTCTGATGAACTTATGGAAGAATACATAAGATGCATTGATAGATCTCTTGCCGCCAGTCAAGCTTATATGGATGCCGTTGGTGCATATTACCAGCAGTTACGGTAATGGCTTATTATTGATATTGCTGCCGGATTAAATCCTGTCATAAGATCAGCTAATGCTATAAAGCCGCCGGTAATTCCGGCGGCTTTTTCTTATGGCAGTAAATATTCAAATATTCCGCACCTGCGCCGTTTTATACAAAAACAAGATAAACCACTTGGCCTGATATGGCAAAATGGTATAAGCAGTTTCTGCCAGAGCAGGCATTACATACGGACAGGTGGCCGAGTGCCAGCCAAGCGGCGCCTGAGCCATTAAATGCTTTGACCACGGGCGTCTTGCTGGTGGTTCAATACGGACAGGTGGCCGAGTGCCAGCCAAGCGGCGCCTGAGCCATTAAATGCTTTGACCACGGGCGTCTTGCTGGTGGTTTAATACGGACAGGTGGCCGAGTGGTCGAAGGCGCACGCCTGGAAAGTGTGTAGACGGGTAACACTGTCTCGAGGGTTCGAATCCCTCCCTGTCCGCCATTTTCAGTTGGATTTTACAAAACCCTTTGGGTTCGAATCTCAGTCTCGATTCACGCAGGTTCGCATATCCAAATATCTTGTGACGACACTATTCTAGATTTACCGCGAGCACGCAGTTCCTGCCGTTACGGGTAAGGTGATAGAGGTTTTGACCCACAGCGGCAGTGCAAGCGCTAATGTTGTCGTTCACATCTCCTGGAACACGGTATAAGTAATAATAAGATATGATGACGCTTGATCCTGTAAGTGGGAGGCCATCATCGACCTTAAGGTCGATCATATAGGCCTCGTTTCCACTGAACCCACAATAAGCTGGCGTGTGCTGTGTTCCAGATCCACCACACGCGCCCATAATCAATTTATTGCCAGCTTGGATATGCAAGTAACTGAGTAGATAGCTTGCAACAATTCCTGCCTTACTTCCATAGAAAGTCGTTAATTGATCGCCGCCACTGCTTTGGAATTTCATGGATGGAAATGCAATGTCAGGATAAAACGAGGCTTCTAACGTTTCATCATATTGCTTAAGCGGTATAAATCCTGCGGCTGCGAGATGATCAAAGAACGATGACACTTCCGTTGCGAGAAACAGAAACGAGCTGTTTGTATCCGCGGTGTCACACATAATTGGAATTCCATAAGCGCCCGTTGCACAAACTTGTGAGTTTCCGTTTCCGTTTCTAACTTGCTCTGGCTGCGCGCCTGCGCTAAAGAAACTGGTGGCATTCGGGCAATCACCAGGAATGCAATTATACTTCAATTTGAACGTCTGTACTGCCGTTTTGATTTGGTCGATTTGAGAGACCTGTGCGCGTATCTGTGTGGCTTGGATCAAATCCTTCCCAACTAACACCCCGCCGATTATAAGGCCGGTAATGACAAGGACTATACCTAATTCAACGAGTGTAAACCCGAGCGAGGATTTAGGCTTTGAAACACAGTGGTGAGGTGGCAGAGTCTGGCCCCCCATATAAGCGCTGCAGATACAATGTAAGTGGCTAATCTTTATGGGGGGGCTAATCGTGCTGGGTGTGTCCTTAAGTGCCATGAGGCAAATCTATAATCATAACGAGGAGGAATGTCACTCTATATCTACGCTGGACTGGATGCGTGGGGCTAGCCTCATTACGCGTTCCCATTTTATAATTACTAAGTTTTAATTCGTCTGACCAGCAGGCTGTAATTTTATAAAAATAAGGCAAAGTAATATTATCGCTAAGGGTAGGCTAAAAGTGAAACCTATGGATTGGTATAAAAATGCGCCCACAACGCCTCCGGCGATAAAAGAAACCACTAAAAGAAAATATGTGCCGGTATTTCGGGCGCTTTCTGGTGTTTTTTTGCCATGGAGTATTACAAAATATACATAGCGGCGATTTCTATGCCAAGATCAGTAACCAGCCCTGTGATATGCGTTGTACGAATCCTTGCATTAGAGATTTTTGTAATGGCCGCATTTTTGCATGCCGATGGCAAAACAAAGGATGAGTATAGGGAAGATTTTCCACAAGCTTTCCGCTTGTAAGAACAAAAAGGGCAGCGCCGCAAATGTCGCCAGCAATAAGCTCTCCAGTCCAATTACAAGGGTTCTTGTGCCTCATGCGCGCATAATTCACTAACATGGCTGTGCTTGCCGGCCCCAGAATAAATGAAATCAGGAATGTAGTGCCAGCAAGGCAGCTTCGATATTGTGAAGGATAATGTAATCTGCAATTGATGAAGCCATTCCCGACATATCCGATGTGTAATATCCTACGGCAAGAAACCCGCTCGCATTAATTGCGCCAGCAACAAAGGCCAATATCAGGCCCCAATATATGATTGCATTTTTATCCAGAACATTCTCCATTTGCCTCGTCTGCAATTTGTATTACATAGACTGAAACCATACAATTATTATCGGAGGATATATTATGTCCCAAATCACCCGCATAAATGCCGATAATCGCATGAGCGAAGTCATCATCTGTGGTGACCGCATATATACCTGCGGCATCGTGGCCGATAAGATGGCGGGCAAATCGGTGTATGAACAAACCAAAGAGACGCTTGCGCAGATCGATGCGCTGCTGGCGCAGGCGGGCAGTGATAAGGAGCACATGCTGAAAGCGAATATCTGGCTGTCGGATATGGGTACGTTCGACGAGATGAACCGCGCGTGGGATGCGTGGGTGGTGCCCGGGAAAACCCCGGCCCGTGCCACGGTGGAAGCGCGGCTTGCCGCGCCGGAGTACGCGGTGGAGATCATGATCGAGGCGATAGCGCGCGGCTGATATTCATCAGTTAATCAATAAAAAACCCGCCTGTTTAATGGCGGGTTTTTTACAACCAGGGTAATATCAGAAGCCTCCGCCCAACATCATGGACTCGAAGCTGTATATGCTTTGCGTTACTGCATCACGATTGATGGTTTGTCTGCCGGTGGCCGGTGTGCTTTGTTTGGCACGGCGTTTGCAATTCTTCGTGTACTCATTTACAGAGTTACTATGTTGTCTGCCGTTGATACGCACGATAGTCGTTTCACGTATGGTGCAGAAATTCTTGATCATACACGCATCCGGGGTGCCGGGTTCGGTTTTTGGACAGGCTTCGATCAACTGTACAGTTGTGCTGGAACTGACGCCGAATTCATCCGGTCCTGTTCTTGAATCTTTAATAACCGGTATGCCACAGCCGCAGTCGGCATCGGCCAGTGCCGGGCTGGCGGCTATCAATGGCGCCATGATAATGGCTGAAATTAAGATTATTTTTTTCATGTTTATTCCCCCTCTTGTACCTTTATTATAACAGCTGAATGTGACATTATTGTGACAGTTGGGTCATTTTATCAGGAAGCACTATTTATGCAGGATGTTCAGTATCTTTGACATGCTATACATAGCCCGGTATAGTGCAGCGCATGGACGCATTAGAGCCGTATAAGGAGTGGATCCTGAGGGGGTCCGACAGCACTTTTCGCTGGATAAATTACCGTGTTCTGACGATGGAAATGGCCGTACAGGCCAGCCTTATAGCGGGTCTGCTGGTGGCGGCCAAGGTATGTTCCATAGGGTCGGGCAGGTGGCTGGAAAACAAACTTCGCAACCGAAACCTTGGGCTGGTACGCATTCACGCCACGTATCAGGAAATATTCTTCCTGCTATATATGGTGATATTCTCATGGTTCACCATCGCAGTCGTGCAGGTCATCGCGCTGCCCACCCAATTCCTTGAGATATTTGCCAGCCTTGCCACCGCCTGGGCGGTGATCCGGTTTACATCCAGCACTATTGAAAGCCCATTCTGGGCACGGTTGGTCGCACTGGTTCTATGGGTGGTCGCGGCGCTTAATATCATGGGCTGGCTACGCCCTACCATAAGTATCATGCAGGACGTGTCGTTCGAAGTGGGGGATGTGAGTCTGTCGCTTTACATGGTGGCCAAGGCGATACTGGCGTTCGCCTTGCTGATGTGGGTAGTGCGCATGGCATCCGGTATGATGCAGCGTGGCTACAATCGTGCGCGCGGCCTGACGCCTTCACAAAAAGTGCTGTTCTTTAAATTATCGAATATTGCGCTGTACATCATCGGCGGCATGATCGCGCTTAACATTGTGGGCATCGATGTGACTGCGTTGGCGGTATTCTCCGGTGCGCTGGGTTTTGGTATCGGTTTCGGTTTGCAAAAAGTGTTCTCTAACCTGATATCCGGCATCATCCTACTGCTCGATAAGTCGGTCAAGCCCGGCGATGTTATCGCGATAAATGACACCTATGGCTGGGTGAATAAGCTGGGCGCGCGCTGCGTTTCGGTGCTCACGCGCGACGGCAAAGAGCATCTGATTCCCAATGAAGTGCTCATCACCGAGCAGGTGGAGAACTGGTCATACAGCAGCGAGATGATACGCGTGCACATAGAGCTTGGCGTATCTTATCACGCGGATATGCACAAGGTGCGCGAGCTGCTGTTCGAATCGGTCAAGGAGCATCCGCGTATCCTGACCAACCCCAAGCCGAACGTATTGATGACGGGGTTTGGCGACAACGCGGTGAATTTCGAGATACGCTGCTGGATAGCCGATCCGGTGGAAGGCATATCCAACCTGAAAAGCGATGTGTATTTCCGAGTGTGGGATCTGTTCCGCGAGCACAGTATCGAGATACCGTTCCCGCAGCGCGATGTGCACCTGAACCTGCAGCCCAGCGAGGCACTCGACACGCTGAATAAAGCGCTCGGTAAAAAGCAGGCGTCGTAACCCTGTATGTACCCTGATATCTATATAACGGGCTATCGCATACCCCGTCTGGTCAAGGCCATGCTGCTGCTGGTCGTGCTGGCATCGCCTGCCCATGCGCTGCTGGATGTGCTGGATGGTCAGGAAAAGGGCTATGTTGCTCGCGTTATGGCCGAAGAGACGGATGCTTCGTTCAAAGAATTGCTGGGACGGGTAGAAGAGGCGCTGAAAAAAAATCCTGCGCCGGAAAATTCCGAACCGATGCTGCGTTACCGTTACGAACAGGATCGCACCTTCATCGAAAAAATGCTGCATGCCCAAGGCTATTATGATGCTGTGATAGACGGAGAGCTGAATGTTGCCGCGCAGGAAGCCATATTCAACATCCGGCCCCGTGCGCAATACATGTTTTGCGCCGTGGAG
>JBFWQQ010000068.1:0-9810 GCA_050249355.1 Alphaproteobacteria bacterium
ATTGGCAGTGCTGGATAAAAAGCTCTCTGCTATAGAAGCATTGCGACTGTCGCTGCTGGAAGAAGACCTGCAGGCGAAGCAATGGGGAATTGACGAGGAAGCGGATGAAAAGAAACAACAAATGCAAGAAGAAATAATGGTTACTTCGCGCTTTTTAGACTTGCTCGAACGGCCATAAAGCGCTTAACTGAACGACCAAACTGATAACGCAAAACGCACGCACGTATGTATGATTACTCTTGCCAGGAAAAAACGCAACGTCCCGGACGAATCGTTCAATAACGCCGAGGCCAAAAAATCCATGGAACCTGATAACGTCATAGCCCAACTGGAACAGAAACGTGATCAGGCGCGTGCCGGTGGCGGCCAGACCCGTATCGAGACCCAACATGCCAAAGGCAAGCTGACCGCGCGCGAGCGCATTGAAACACTGCTAGACCCGGATTCTTTCGAGGAATACGACATGTTCGTGGAGCATCGCTGTACCAACTTCGATATGGAGGACAAGCGTATCCCCGGAGATGGCTGCGTGACCGGCCACGGCACCATCAATGGCCGCCTGGTATTCCTGTATAGCCAGGACTTCACCGTACTTGGCGGTAGCTTGTCGGAAACCAACGCCACCAAGATCTGCAAGATCATGGATATGGCGATGAAAGTCGGCGCCCCGGTGATCGGCCTGCTCGATTCCGGCGGTGCGCGCATTCAGGAGGGCGTGGACTCTCTGGGCGGATTTGCCGAAATATTCCAGCGCAACGTGCTGGCATCGGGCGTGGTGCCGCAGATATCCATCATCATGGGCCCGTGTGCTGGAGGTGCGGTGTATTCGCCAGCGCTGACCGATTTTACCATCATGGTGCGCGGCTCATCGTATATGTTCGTCACCGGGCCGGATGTGGTGAAAACCGTAACCCACGAGCAAGTGACGCAGGAAGAGCTTGGTGGCGCCGATACCCATACCAAAACCACCGGCGTGGCTGACCTTGCGTACAACAACGATATCGAGGCGCTGCTACAGGCGCGCCGCCTGTTCAACTTTCTGCCGCTCAACAACAAGATCGGCGTGCCCAGCCGCCCAACGCAAGACCCGGCTGACCGTGTAGAAATGTCGCTCAACACGCTGGTGCCGGAAAATGCCAACCGTCCGTACAACATGTACGAACTGATCGAGCGCGTGGTGGACGAGGGCGACTTCTTCGAGCTGAAGCCGGATTTCGCCAAAAACATCATCACCGGTCTGGGCCGCCTGGAAGGCCACACGGTGGGCTTTGTCGCAAACCAGCCGATGCACCTGGCAGGCTGCCTTGACATCGACGCCTCGAAGAAAGCAGCACGCTTTGTGCGCTTCTGCGATGCGTTCTCTATTCCGCTGGTCACATTCGTGGATGTTCCGGGCTTCATGCCGGGTACCTATCAGGAACATAACGGCGTGATCCGCGATGGCGCCAAGCTGCTTTATGCCTATGCCGAAGCCACCGTGCCCAAGATCACGGTGATCACCCGTAAAGCCTATGGCGGTGCCTATATCGTGATGAGCTCCAAGCACCTGCGCGGCGACGTGAACTATGCGTGGCCGAGTGCCGAGGTGGCCGTGATGGGGCCGGCCGGCGCGGTGGAGATCGTGTTCCGTGGTAAATACGAAACCGATGAAGAAAAGCAGCAGTTGATCGATGACTACAAAACCAAGTTCGCATCGCCGTTCGCTTCCGCATCCCGCGGCTTTATCGACGACGTGATACGCCCGCAGAACACCCGCTGGCGCATATGCCGTTCGCTTGCTATCCTGCGCAAGAAAGATATAGAGAACCCGTGGAAAAAGCATGATAACCTGCCGATATAAGGGATCAGGGTCAGAGGTCAGGGAAGGGCATTACATCTGACACCAGACTTCTAACCCTGAACCTTGAACCCCGAACCCTGAGCCCTTATTCTTATGTTTAAAAAAGTCCTGATAGCCAACCGTGGAGAGATCGCTGTTCGTATCATGCGTACGGCAAAAAAGATGGGTATTGCCACGGTGGCAGTGTATTCCGAAGCGGATACCAACGCGTTGCATGTGAAGGAGGCGGATGAAGCGGTGTATATCGGCCCGTCGCCGTCATCTAAAAGTTACCTGAATATCGACGCCATCGTCCACGCTATCAACACTACTGGCGCTGATTGCGTGCATCCGGGCTATGGCTTCCTATCCGAAAACGCAGAATTTGCTCGCCGCCTGAAAAAAGAAGGCGTCACGCTGATCGGCCCGGGGCCGGACGCCGTACACAAAATGGGTGACAAGATCGAATCAAAAAAGATCGCTATCGAAGCCGGGGTGAATACCGTACCGGGCAAGCTGGAGGCCATCAAATCACCCGATGAGGCAATCAAGATCGCCAAGGAAATCGGCTATCCGGTCATGATCAAAGCGGCCGCCGGTGGTGGCGGTAAGGGCATGCGCGTGGCGTATGACGAGAAGGAGTTACTCGACGGTATCCGTCTGGCTACCAGCGAAGCCACTTCCAGCTTTAACGATGGCCGCGTATTCATCGAGCGTTTCTTCGAGAATCCGCGCCACATAGAAATCCAGCTGCTGGGCGACCAGCACGGCAACATATTCTGGCTGGGTGAACGCGAATGTTCCATTCAGCGTCGCCACCAGAAGGTGATCGAAGAAGCGCCTTCCGTAGTGCTGGATGACAAGTTGCGCAAGGAAATGGGTGAACAGGCGGTAGCACTGGCCAAGGCTGTGGGCTATTATTCCGCCGGCACGGTGGAATTCATCATGGATCAGGACAACAAGTTCTATTTCCTTGAAATGAATACCCGCCTGCAGGTGGAACACCGGGTGACCGAGCTGATCACCGGCATCGATCTGGTCGAGCAGATGATCCGTGTCGCCGCAGGCGAGAAACTGGGCATCACCCAAAAAGACATACGCTTCCATGGCTGGGCGTTCGAATCGCGCATCTATGCCGAAGATCCCGCCCGTGGTTTCCTGCCGTCCACTGGCCGAATCACGCGCTATCAGGAGCCGGAGGAAATGGAAAACGTACTCATCGATACCGGTGTGTACGAGGGTGGCGAAGTCAGCATGTTCTACGATCCTATGGTGGCCAAAGTATGCAGCTATGGTGAAACCCGCGAACAAGCCATCGAAACAATGAAAGATGCGCTTGCCGCCTATATCATTGAAGGCATCGCGCACAATACCACATTCCTCGAGACCATCCTGCGCCATGACCGTTTTGTGGCCGGCGATATTTCCACCAACTTCATCGAGCAGGAATATCCCGACGGTTTCATCGGGGCCGACCTGACAACAGAATCAGCCAAGGTGTTCCTTGCCACAGCGACCACCATCTTCCTGAAAGATGCCGAGCGCGCGGCCAAGATCAGCCAGCAGTTGCCCGACCGCGAACGAGCCATTGGCGCTCGCTGGGTCGTGAATGTGGACGGTGACGATTATCCAGTCTATGTGCGCACCGACCGCGAGGATGGTTATTTCATTACCCACAACCGTAAGCTGATCCATGTTAAAACAGGCTGGCAGCTGGGCCGCAGGCTGTTCCAGGCGGTCATCAACACCGAACTGCCGGTGTCGGTACAGATCAAACACCTGGAAGAAGGCTATTTGCTGACCTATGGCGGCACCAGCGTGAAAGCCCGTGTGCGCACCCCGCGTGTGGCCGAGCTGGCGCAATTCATGCCGCAGCCCAAGGATTCCGATGGCTATGGTGAGCTGAAGTCACCGATCGCCGGACTTATCGTAAGCCTCAAGGTCAAGGATGGCGAAGAGGTCAAGCGTGGGCAGGAACTGATGGTGATCGAGGCCATGAAAATGGAAAACGTCATTACGGCCGATCACGACAGCGTAGTGAAAAAGGTTCACATCAATGAAAAAGATAGTGTGGCTGTGGATCAGGTGCTGATCGAGTTTGCTGCGTAATTAGCTCATTATCATTGCATTACGTCGTCACGCTGCAGATTCGGCGTGCTCATGTACTACATGTACACTCCGCGCGCCTCACTTTGCGTTCCTAGTACTGCTTCGATAATGAACTAATTGAGGTGGAAAAAAGTCTGTTGAATTCTTCTTTCAGCACGCCATCCACGTTTTCCATGCTCACTGTGATGCCAAGATCATGCAGCGATGTTACCCCGAACTCGGAAATACCGCACGGCACGATGCCCGCGTAATGCGACAAGTCAGGATTCACATTCAGCGCGATACCATGGAATGTGACCCATTTGCGCACGCGGATGCCGAGGGCGGCTATTTTTGCCTCCGCGATTTGCTCCTGCAAATCGCATGAGGCGCGCTCAAGGCTGGGGCGGCCTACCGGCCGCCCATTTTTATCTAGTAAGAATTCTGATCCCTGACTCCTGATTCCTGCCCTCTGATTTACCCACACGCCAATGCGTCCTTCACGGGTGAATGCCTCTACGCCGAAGCGCGCCAGCGTATTGATGACCCATTGCTCCAGCATTTGCACATAGGCGCGCAAATCCATCATTTGGCGGGCTTTCAGATCCAGCATCAGGTAGCATATGCGCTGGCCGGGGCCATGATAAGTCCATTGGCCGCCGCGTCCGGCATCGTACACTGGGAAGGGCATATTACCCAGCATGTCGGCCTGTTTGGCGGAAGTGCCAGAGGTATAAAGTGGCGGGTGCTGCAGAAACCACAATAGTTCGGGCGCCTTGCCATCAAGGATATCCGTCACGCGCTGCTCCATGGCGGCCAGCGCATCGGGGTAGGGGGTCAGCCCTTCAGTGGTAATGTATTCCGGACTCATGGGTGCGTATTATACGGTGTGGCCAAGGCTATTGGAAACCATATTACCGCCTACATTGGCCATTTTGTTGGTGTTGCCACGATCAGCTGCATTGGCTTCCTGCCCGGAAATTGAGGGGTCGACAGCGGCGCGTGCCTGCGCCAGCACATGCTCAGGAATGGTGTTGGGCGATTCTGCCATGGCCTGCTTCTTTTTTTCGCCATCCTTGTTTTTGTCGGCATCGGGTTTGGCCGATTCCATAAGCTTCTGGTACGACGGACTGCCGGTTACTGCCTGAAGCTTGGTTTGCACCGACATACCAAAGCTGTGATCGTTCTTGATCAGCGTGGCGGCCTGTTCGTTCAGGCTATCCATTTTATCCTGCAATTTTTCCATCTGGTCGCGCGTAGGGGCGCCGCTTTGGCTAATCCGGGTTGCGATGTCCTGCGCGGCTTCCAGCGTTTTGCGGAATTCCGGCACGCTCTTGTAGCGGTCAGTCTTACGGTCGACATCGCGTATCAGGCTGCCGAGCTGGTTGGCTACCGATAAGCCTTGCGTGCGCATTTCCTGCCGGTCCATGGCGCCTTCATTGGGTGGTGTGCCCCCTCTGCGATTTGCTGGTGTTGCCTGTTTCTCTAGGGTTCTGAAATCATTTCCGCCAGAGAGTTTGGAAATGCTTTTTTGTATTTGCTCGCTGGCCTCTACGCTTTCACGGTTTGTGGATATCTGCATTCCCTGTGCTTGCGTGCGCATCTGCGTGAAATTGTCTTTAAGCTTTTGCGCCTCATCCTTATCCACGCTGCCACGCCGACTGACTGATTCGGCAATATCATGTGATTCTTCCAGCAGTTTCAGGAAACGGGTGGGGTCCCCCAGAGAATATCTTTTTTCTTCGTATTGCTCCTTGAGTTCATCCAGATTCTCGGCCAGCCTTCCGCCACTATCGCTCATGTTCTGACGGGCTTTAGCTTTTTTCGCTTCTTCCGCGTTGGGAAATTGCGCCGACTGCGTGCTGCTGCTGTCCGAGATGAAGGCGCCGCCCGATATCATCAGGGGCTTTTGGGTCTGGATAGAAAGGCGGGGGATGTAATCGCTTTTTTCAAGGCCCACATTGCGCGGTATGGATACGGTGTTATCCGCGCCGCTACCTGTTACTTCAAGCACGGGGTTTTCCTTGCTGAGTGCAAATGCAGGCTTTTCCAGCAAAGCGTCGAACTCATCCTTGCCCAGAGCACGGGCTTCCGGGCTTCCTGTTGCGATAAGTTCCGATTCCCCTGCCGCATTTTTCCGCTCGACCAGCAGGCCTTGATCTTTACCGTCACGGTAGAGGCGTATATTGAACTGCCCACCTTCGGGTATTTTAATTTGACCGGGCGCGCGCGTTGCGCGCTCCAGTACCAGTGCGTCCTTGGATGCAAGCTCTATTTTGGGGGGATCCTGCAAAGACATGAATTAATCCGTTGTAATTACTGGCCTATTTTATCATAGTTTGCGGCATTTACTGTGACATTTTGGTGAAAGCCTTAACAGCATGAAATCCAGCGATATTTTAGCTTGTTTGCGCGATATTAGCGGCAAGTAGGGCTTGCCTGAAAGCCATGCATTTGCTAGATGTCCTGTTCTGGCAGGTTTTTGTGCGGTCGTGGCGGAATTGGTATACGCGCAACGTTGAGGTCGTTGTGGAGCAATCCTTGGAGGTTCAAGTCCTCTCGACCGCACCATACGGTATATAGCTACATAAGGTTGTCAAATGCCCAGAATATTTATTCTCTTTGTCGCATTTATCGGCATGGCAAGTGCCCCGACCTTTGCTAGCTCGCCGTGCATGGAACCCACTAAAAGCTGGTTTAATGAAAATGTGATCTGGCCATCCGATTCTGTGGTTCATGTAAGGATTGAAGATTACAGCGGCAGCATATCCAATGTTATCGGCTTAAAATGGACCAATGCCGCGGTAATTGAAACGCTTTACGGCACAGAGCAAGCTGGAGAAACCATACGGATTAAGAACTGGCAGGCGTATGATCAACCGCTATATCCCCATGCGAAGGGCAGCCAGCTCATACTCTGGCTTAAAAAATCTGGTGGTAATTACGAAATAACCAGCCTTGAATGGGACCATTGTGTTCCCGGGGTATGGCAGCTAAACGAAGAACAGCAGGTATACAGCCCGGTGGATAAGCGCCAAGTGTCTATGGAAGAGATCAAGGGCTACATAGCCCAGGTACACGCTACCGGGGAATAGAAAAAGCCCACCGGTGAAGATGGGCTTTTCTGGCCAGCAGATTGAATGGTAACAATCTACTTGCCATACCGTTCTTTGCGCAGAGATGAGGTGCGGTGGAACGATTCGCGAACGGCAGGCGATGCTTCATCCCATCCCAGATCTTTCTGACCACGATAGTCGTTCCACTCCTTCTGCAATTGTGGCTCTACATCCTCATAACGTTTGCCATAATGGCGATTGCCAGCATAACTGCCATACATATAGGCAGAGCGGTAATTCTCATACGGACGATTAGCAGCGTAAGGACGGTTCGCATGCTCGCTGCGGTAGTAGCGCTCATCGGTATCATCATCGCTGATGAACGTATCGCCAATGCCTTCACCTGCCAGTGCTCCGGTTATTGCGCCAATAATACCGCCGACCACGGTGCCCGGGAATCCGCCGAATGCCGTGCCGACTGCCGCACCGCCAATACCACCTGCCATTCCGCCGGTTCCGGCAGCTATCGGGTGGTCTACTTCGTCATCTACATGGTGTGTGTTGTCGCGCTGGAATAGGGTGCGTTTTGGGTGTACCATAAAAAATCCTTTCGGTTAGCGTTAGTAACATACGAAGGATATGCCGGATGATATAAAATCACTATTGCCAGACCATCAAGGCTTGTAAGTGAGGAGTAAATGTTAGCGGCAGATGCGCTGAAGTGCCGGGATTACTGTGCTTTAACGTTCGGGCTGCCGACCCGGCCCAAGCCGCCGACATTGCCGATGCCACCGGTTTTATTGATGCTGTTAGGCTGGTATTTATCTTTTTTATCCTTTTCCGATGCTGCCGCGCGCGGAGCAACCTGTACCGGTGTGACCTGAGGGTTGCGATAGGGATCGGGCTTTTCTTCGGGTTCTTGTTGCTCCATCAGTTGCTGGAGTTCTTCCTTGGTGAGGTTTTGTGCCACGTCACCCGATTTATTCTCAGCCGCCAGTGCCTGTAGCAGGTTGCTGATCGCCTGAGCGCGGGGATTGGTGTAGGTCACTTCGCCATCAGTGGCGTGCGCGCCTGACATGCACACGCACAGTACCGACGCGGTGATAAGGTATCGGAATGTTGCTGACATGGCGCTATTTTAGCTTATCAGGCGGATATTATCCATAATTTTTGGCAAGCCTTCCATACTGTCTTCTTCCTCAGCTTCATCAGAAATGGTGGAAGGAACAGTGGCAGGCTTGTTGGTACGCTTGCATTTGCCGTCGATGAATGCGCCATCTTCAATGGTAATGCTCTCATGCATCACGATGCCTTCGATGTGGCAACTGCTATACAGCTGTGCATGGCCGGACTTAATAAGTCCAACCACCTTACCGTACACGCAGACCTTGTCTGCGGTGATCTCTCCTTTGACGATGCCTTCGCTGCGCACCGTCAGTGTGGCACAACGTATATTCCCGTCTATGGTTCCATTGAAATCTATCGCACCATCGCTGACCAGGTTGCCCAGTATGTGCATGTCTTTGGATATTACGCTGGGGATCAGGCCGCGGCCTGATGGTTTTTTTGCTGCTGTCTCCGGTTTATTCTTCTTCCGAAACATGCAATCCCGCTTCTACAAAACGTTTAGGGTTCAAGGCCTGATTACGGTAACGCACCTCGTAATGCAGGTGGTTACCGGTACTGCGGCCGGTGCTACCCTGTATGCCAATGACATCGCCTAGCTTTACCTTCTGACCTGGGCGAACCAGTATCCTGCTCAGATGGGCATAACGGGTAGACAATTCATGGTCATGTTCCACATCGATATAGTTGCCATAGCTGCGACTTTTCTTTGTGCTGCTGACCACACCATCGGCGGTGGCACGGAT
Source organism: Alphaproteobacteria bacterium (assembly GCA_050249355.1). Lineage (GTDB taxonomy): Bacteria > Pseudomonadota > Alphaproteobacteria > Rickettsiales > SXRF01 > CAZAQK01. The sequence continues at coordinate 8,835 of JBFWQQ010000068.1, forward strand.
GCGCGAGCCGGTCGGGCCGGAAAAATCCACGCCCGAGTGAAAGGCCATGCGGCGACTGAACGGGTCGATACGGCGGCCAAATCCGCTGTTCATGCGTGCATTCTTCATGGGCTGTGCCAGAGGCATGCCATCGACGATCTGGCGCAACGTGGACAGCTCATCCAACCGGTCATACAGAGCCTGTTCGTCGTCATCGGGTTCGCGCGTTGCATCCTGCGGGATGTACGGGCCGCCTATGTTGGCGTCATTTTCATCCTGATCATCAAAACGCTTGCGCAATTCCTGCGGGTTCAGTCCGGTTTGTTTAATGATGCGTTCCAGTTTATCGATCTGGCCGGAAGTTTTATCGCGCACCCGCTCAATGATATCCTTTTTCTCGATTTCCAGCTCGGAAACCTGCTTTTCCAGCACCGCCACGCGGGCAATCAGCTCAGTCTTTTCCATCTTATCTGCTGCGGGCAGGAGTACGCTGACAATGTGCGATTCCAGTGCATTTTCCGTTTCTTTTTCGAGTGGTTGGCCGTCGTCCTGTACGAATTGCAGGTTGTGCGCAGGGGTGCTTTGCTTGGCCATATACTGTCCGGCATAATAGGACGCACCGAAGCACAGCACCACTGTAAGACTCAATAATGCGCACTGGGTCACAGTGCTCAGGTGCAGGTGTTTCACCTTGTGTTCGGATACAATGATAATATTGCGCTTATGGAAGCAGCGTTGGAAAAATACTTTAAAGCCTTCCGCAATATCTTTTAAAACCATTCGGGCCCCTCACAAACTAGATATACTTTGGGCAACTAACTGCCACCCGCTTTTTTATTGCCTTCCTGCCGCTCAAGCACCGCAGCAAAGAAACCGTCAACGCCATCATGGTGTGGCGTAACCCATAGATACGACACCGGATCGGAATCAGTATCCAAGGAGCCCTTATCCCATATTTTTTGGGCACAGACAACCCTGAAATCCGACATATCCGCAA
>JBFWQQ010000069.1:0-9721 GCA_050249355.1 Alphaproteobacteria bacterium
CGACGCTCTTCCGATCTGGTTCAGGCGCTTAATCTCGCTGCTGGCATCAACTTGCGCGTATTCCGCTTTTCGTTTGCTTTTCATATGCGTCTCCCTGCTTGCGTTGCAAGATAGGGATATAGGGTATGATGATGCAGTTGGCAAATATAAAAAATTACCCCCCATAGATATGGGGGGTAAGGGGAGGAAACACTACTAAAAATAGCATTATGCAGCTTTACGGTAAGTATACCCGTAGTGGCTATACAGACGATCACGGAATGCAGGATCTGCCATATTCGGCCAGTTGTCTTTATCAAAGCCTTCTGCTGCTTTCAGGCGTTCTTTGCTCGCATTGAGCACAAAGCATTTCTCTTCTTTGTCCAGTTCCATTGCTTCGGGGGGAATGGCAAAATACTTATCGCCCAGTCCGAGGAATCCGCCGAACGAAAGCACATAATATGCGATCTGGTGTGAACGGGTGTCGAGCATGATTTCTTTCACTTCCCCAAGGTCATCGCCTTGAAGGTTTTTTACACTGTCACCGCACAGGCTGGATGCGGATAATAAACTGTAGGTCATGGTAGTCTCCTTAGTCTCAGGTTATGGCGTCAGCGCCTGTGCACAGGATCGGACAAACGCCATCAACATGCGATAGGGGAAACGACGTGTGAGATAAGCAGGTTGTAAAAAATATCCTGTGCGTGATGCAGAGCCTAGCTGGCCTGTGCCAGTCCTTCCCCGAAATACCCGCGCCACGCCGTATCGATCAGTTCCTGATCCAGCCGGGCGTCTATATTGCGATACTTGCAGATGTCGCGCACGCGCTCGAGCAGGTCGCGCGGCTCGCAGGAGCGCAGTTCGCGGCCACTGTTGATGTAGCGCTCGAGTAAAGCCTTCATTAACTCATCCGGCACATGGATGTTGTAGCGTGCAGCGTATTCGCGGAATATCTCTTCGTAGAAATCAGGCTCCGGTGCCCTGAGTGCCAGACGATAGCCTATACGGCGCAGGAACGCCGGGTCGGTCACGTCTTCGGGGTCCAAATTAGTCGCAAACAGCAGCATCAGGATGAACGGTACTTCGATTTTCTGTCCGGAATGCAGGGTCAGGTAATCAAAATGGTGTTCCATCGGAATGATCCAGCGATTCAGCAGGTCTTCCGGGCTGACATGCTGGCGTCCGAAATCGTCGATAAGAAACGTACCGCCATTGGCCTTCATGTGCAGCGGGGCTTCGTAATAACGCAGGCCGGGTCGGTAGGCGAGGTCGAGCGACTGCAGGGTCATCTCGCCGCCGGTCACGATAAGCGGCCGGTAGATGCGCACCCAGCGCTTGTCGATAGTCGGGCTGGCGACCAGGTCGGCTTCCGGGTTTACGCTGCGGTGACAGTGCGGGTCGAACAGGCAGATGATATTGTTATCAACGGCGATGCAATGCGGTATCCATAGTTCGCCCGGCAATACGGTATGCAGCAACCGCGCCATAGTGGTTTTCCCGTTACCCGGAGGGCCGGATAAAAACAGGCTCTTTCCAGATGAAACCGCCATACCCGCCACTTCAATTACATCGGCGGGAAGCTTTAATTTGGACAGCGCTTCCTGCACATCATCGAATTTTACGTCGGGAAAGCGGTTCACTTGCGATTCCAGCATCGCGCCATAGGCTTCCAGCGATACCGGCGCCGGGCCGACATAGCCGCACACATGCATCAGGCGTTCTGCCTGTTCACGCCCGCGCTGGGAAATGGCGTAATGGTAGGTGCCATCCTTATCCTGCCGTTTTACTTCCAGCATTTTTTCTTCGCGTAGTTCTTCGATCAGGTCGACCACTACCACCTGCGGCAGTAATATCTTATTGGCGATCCACAAGGTGGTGAAGCTGGATACGCTGTACGCCGCCTTGATGGCGAGGCCGATCAGCTCCTGACGGCTGATACCGGTGTTTTCGACATTGGTCGGCGCCTTAGGTGCATGGCCATTATCTGTTTTGAGCATCTTGGGCAGATGTGGATTTTCTTCGGCAGCTTCTTGCATATATCCCTGCATCGCAATGGGTGGCGTTGAGGCCACACGATTCCAAACCTGACTTAAAGCAGGATTGTATTAAGGATTAATTGATACAGCCAGCGCCATATTCAGGGAATATTAACCAAATGTGCTACTGCATAGCGCCTGCCTAGGCAGGCGCTATGCAAACAAGGTAACATATCAGATCTGTTGCGGTTTTTCGCCACGATCCAGATTCATCACTTTTGTCCATGCGTTCACGAAATCGCGCACGAACTTTTCTTTGCCGTCCTCTGCTGCATAAACCTCGGCGATTGCACGCAGTTCCGAGCTGGAACCGAACACCAGATCGACCGGGGTGGCCGTCCATTTTTGCTGGCCGGACTTGCGATCAACCCCTTCGTACAGGTACGGCGATTGTTTGGACTTTTTCCATTCGGTTGACATATCCAGCAGGTTGACGAAAAACGCATTGCTCAGCTGGCCGGGCGTATCGGTAAACACGCCGTGCTTGGAATCGCCCGCCGTTGCACCCAGCGCACGCATACCCCCCACCAGTACCGTCATTTCCGGAACGGTCAGGCCCAGCGTATCGGCGCGATCCACCAGCATGACGGCTGGCGATGCCACGTTGCCGCTGCCATAATAGTTACGGAACCCGTCGGCAGTCGGCTCGAGATAGACGAACGAGGCCGCGTCGGTCTGCTCGGCGCTGGCATCGGTGCGTCCGGCTTTGAACGGCACGCGGATATTTTTATATCCGGCATCGTGTGCCGCTTTTTCCACCGCCGCCGAACCGGCGAGCACAATCGTATCGGCGAGCGATACCTGTTTCTCACCGCCCAGACCTTTGTTGAAATCCGCCTGTATCTGCTCGAGCTTTTGCAACACACTGGCCAGCTCCTCCGGATCATTCACCTTCCAGCTTTTCTGCGGTTCCAGACGTACACGCGCGCCATCGGCACCGCCACGCATATCGGTATCGCGGAAGCTGGACGCCGAAGCCCATGCGGTACGCACAAGCTGCGGCACGGTCAGGCCGGAATCAAGGATTTTCTTTTTCAGGTTCTCAAGATCGGCATCGCTGACAGGTTTATAATCTGCAGTGGGCAGGGGGTCTTGCCACAACAGCATATCCTTGGGAACCTCGGCGCCGATATAGCGCCAGCGCGGCCCCATGTCGCGGTGTGTCAGTTTGAACCATGCCTTGGCGAACGCCTTCTGATACGCATCCGGATCGGCCTTGAACTTTTCGAGCACCTTGCGGTATTCCGGATCGCGTTTTAAAGCAATGTCGGTGGTGAACATGATCGGCTGGTGCTTCTTGCCTTCGATATGCGCATCCGGCACTGTGTCTTTCAGCGCATCGCCTTTAGGTTTCCACTGGGTGGCACCGGCAGGGCTTTTGGTCATCTCCCACTCGTGATCCATCAGGTTGTCGACATACTGCGAGCTCCATGCGACCGGGTTGGTTCCCCATGCGCCTTCCAGCCCGCTGGTAGTGGTGTCTTCGGCGTTGCCCTTGCCGCATTTATTATGCCAGCCGAATCCCTGATCCTCTACCTCACCGGCGGCCGGTTCCTTGCCCACGCATTTTTTAGGATCGCGCGCACCGTGCGCCTTGCCGAAGGTGTGGCCACCGGCGATCAGCGCAACCGTTTCCTCGTCATCCATCGCCATACGGCCGAACGCTTCGCGGATCGCCTTGGCGGCCTCTTCCGGGTTATGGTTGCCGCCCGGCCCTTCCGGGTTCACATAGATCAGCCCCATTTGGGTGGCGCCCAGCGGACGCTGCAATTGGCCGTCCTTGCCCTTGCGGTTGCTGGCCAGCCATTTATCTTCCGGGCCCCAATAGACCAGATCCGGCTCCCAGTCATCGGCGCGGCCACCGGCAAAGCCATAAGTGGTGAAGCCCATATTTTCCAGCGCGACGTTACCGGCCAGTACCATCAGGTCGGCCCATGAGATCTTGCGGCCATATTTCTGTTTCACCGGCCACAGCAGGCGGCGCGCCTTGTCGAGGTTGGCATTGTCCGGCCAGCTGTTGAGTGGCTCGAAACGCTGTTGGCCGCCACCAGCGCCGCCACGGCCATCCATCAGGCGGTAGGTGCCGGCACTGTGCCATGCCATGCGAATGAAGAACGGGCCGTAATTGCCGTAGTCGGCCGGCCACCAGTCCTGCGAGGTGGTGAGCAGGGTGTTGATGTCTTTTTTCAGCGTGGCAAGGTCGAGCGATTTGAATTCTTTGGCATAGTCGAAATCCGCGCCATAGGGGTTCGATTCCGCCGCATGATCGCGCAAGCGCGACAGGTTCAGGCTCTCTGGCCACCAGAATTCATTGCCTTTGGCCTGCGGTGCTTCGGTCACCAGCGGCGAATCATTGGCTGCCCATGCGGCAGATGCTGTCAACATACTGGTCATTGCGGTGGTGAGAAGAAATTTGTGCAGTGTCATGTCGTACTCCCTGTCGATACGATTCAAAAAAACTCTGAGATGAAATGTATAGACCCGAACACCCGGATTGTTCAACCGGTGATTTTATGTATGGATCAGGAAGCAGTCTGTAATAAAAAAATTCACTCAAGGCTGCTATTTTTGTGTAAGGAACAACTTCAAGCCGGTTTTTGCAGTTACAATACGCATTACAAATACTTGCGATAATTGTTACGCAACGGCTGCAGATAGCCCTGATTTTTGCCACTCTCTGAAAGCCCGCTCCGTTATATCAGGCAGCTGCTTCTGGACTGAGCTTGCCACCCGGGCGATCTTACCGCGTGTCTCTTCGCTGGTGTTTGCATTGCCGATCAACTGCACGGTTTCCGCCAGCGCCATGTATCCGCCTTTCCTTGCGAATTCAGTCTGGTTGGGGGCGATCACCGCGCGTACTTCATCCACGAAAGCTGCAAGACCGCGATCGCCCGTGTCCGCCGCGAACTCGTTGGCAGCGCGCTGGGGTATGAAATAGAGTTGCTTGAGATTCGCCAATGCCGCCTTGTCAGTAATTAAATGATACTGCTCGGGATGTTTGAACATTTCCCAGTATTTTTCTGCCATGGGAGCGAAATAATAATTATTGTCAAAGCGCGCCGTATGGCAGGGAATATTGGCCGTGGCGCAGGCATCCGCAATGACCTGCGGCGGGTTGTCCACATTCATCGACGGCGTATCGCTGCCGTCCATGGACTCGGACTTCCTGCCATATTTGCTGCGGAAATACTGGAAGCTATCCGGCTTCTTTTCGAGATGGAACAGGATTCCCACGCCTTCGGGCGCGAGCACGTTTTGGGAAACGTCGGCCAGCATTGTGCCAAGGTTTTCCGGGTTGGTGTGGTAAAACATATGCGAGATGAACGTGAGCGGGAAATGATTAGGCCCCGTTCCCAAGGTGGCATTTAATCGCCCGTTGAAGGCATCGCCGTTGGTTACAGAGAAGCTGTTTATTTTGAGCGGGCCGCCTGCCATTTTTGCAGCCTGAAGGTTCTTTTCCGCCAGCCCGTCCTTAGCGGTATAATCCTTGCTGTAATCGGTGGCGTGCACATCGAATCCCGGCTCATGCCGCGCACCACTCAAATACATTTGAATACTGTCTGCCGGGCCGCAGCCAATATCGGCAACAGCAATAGGATCGGCCGTATGATATACCAATCCCTCAGCGCGCAGGCTTTGTGCCACGGCTTCGGAAACCATGGCGGCGCAGATCTTTTCGTCCACGGCGCTTTTAAAGGCAGGGTAATAGCCGCCTTTTTCATACTCATAAACGTCTAAATTGAATGGAGGCTGCACAAGATCATCACCTTTAGTTTTATGTAAGCGTTATTAACTATTATTAAGAAATGTGCAATGTAAAAATAGAATAAAGCTAGTGATCTCCCCTATGGCGTTTTTATTGGTGGAGCATAGGAGAGTGATTCGGGTCTGCTGACCCTCGCCCTGCGGGCGACCTTTGGTCGTCCAATTTTGCCTCCTGCAAAATTGTCGAACTCTTATCGTTCGACCCTATATATTCCACCAATAAAAAAGGCCGCTTGCGCGACCATATTTATTGGTGGAGCATAGGAGAGTCGAACTCCTGACCTCTTCCATGCCATGGAAGCGCTCTACCAGCTGAGCTAATGCCCCATCTTCAAAAAAGGGATGCACAACATAGTGAGGCAGCATGGGTTAATCAAGAAAAAATAATGGATTAATCCCCCCAAAGCCGGTAGGTACATTATAAAATAACGACCTGTCAGGACTTTATGACACATCCTGCCACCCATCTGCCGGCGCTGTGGAAGCTGGCATTTGCCCTGCTGATCGCCTATGGCGTGTTCATGCTGGGCGGCTATACGTGGTTCGTTGCCAGCCACGACAAGCTGTTTGGCGGCGATTACATTACCTTTTATACGCGTGCGGTTGCGCTGTGGCACGGGGCAGGCGGGGCCTACATATACGATCTGGCCGCCGTGCAAGCCACACTCGATATGCCCTTTGGCGCGCAACAGGAACCCGTGCTTACCTTTCCCTATCCGCCGCATTTCCTGTTGTTGCTTTTGCCGTTTGGCGCCGTGGGCTATGATGCATCGGTGGCGTTGTGGCTGGTTCTCACCGGCGCGCTTTACTGCTACGCCATATTTACCAGCAGCCTGTGGCGCAGCATGGTGGTGGCGCACCGGCCATACCGGGCGGTGCTGGTTGCGTTGGTGCTGCTGTCGCCGTTTGCGGTGGCCAATATCATGCCGGGTCAGAATGGTTTCCTTACCGCCGGGCTTGCGATACTGGGGCTGGGCAGGCTGCGCCAGAATCCACTGCTGGCCGGGCTGTGTTTTGGCATCCTGACCATCAAGCCGCAGTTGGGGGTGATGATCGCTGTGGCACTTTTGGCGGGGCGTCATTGGAAGTGCATCTTCACCGCGTCGCTGGTGGCGCTGGCCATGGTTGCCGCTACCACACTCTGGCTGGGCACAGGCATATGGGGCGAATGGCTGGCCTATACCGACCTTTTTATGCAGATGCAAAAGCACCAGCCGCAGATCATCGCCACGCTGAATGTCAGTTTATACCGCGCGCTGGTGGGGCATGGCGTGCCGGAGATGCTGGCGGGCGTATTGCAGGCCGGTTGTTTTGCGCTGGCGGCGTGGGCGGTGTGGCGTGCCACCCGCATGCCGGAGTTGCCGCATGCGCTGTGGATGTCGATCATTATCACCGGCGCCATCATAAGCGTGCCGCACGTGCTGGCTTATGACCTGACCGTGCTGGTCATCCCGGTTTTGTACCTGATACAGCTTCTGTTTTCGGGCACCGCTGACCGCACGCAAAAAATGGCGCTGGTTGCATTACTGGTATCAGTGGTACTGGCCTATCTGTTTCGAGGCTGGCCTGCTGCGTTTGCCGCGCTGCTTATGGCGTTTGTGTTCCTGCTTCGAGGCTGGGCCTGGAAAAAAGGCTGAGATATCCGCCGTAGCCTTCTTCTTGCAGCTTGTCTTTCGGTACAAAACGCAAGGAAGCTGAATTGATGCAAAAGCGCTTGCCGCCCTTATCCTTAGGCCCATCATCGAATACATGGCCCAGATGCGCGCCGCTGGCGGAAGATTTTACTTCCGTGCGCTCCATAAACAGGCTGGTATCGGGCAGGGTTTCAACCTGCTTCACATCGATCGGCTTGGTGAAGCTGGGCCAGCCGGTACCCGAATCGAACTTGTCGGTGGAGGAGAAGAGGGGCTTGCCGCTGACAACATCGACATAGATGCCTTCTTCCTTATGATCCCAGTATTCGTTCTCGAACGGTTTTTCTGTGCCGCCATGCTGGGTGACGTATTCCTGCATATCGGTTAGATGGTCGGTTTTCATAGAACCCTCGGCACCAGCAGGGGCGGCTATACTGGTGAAGATTAAAAAGACCGGCAATGCATGCTTCATAAAGATCCTCTTGTATGTGGCAATACAACGTCATTCGGCCATATTCATAGAAAAGTTACAACAAGCCGCATAAAGATCCAATGTCAGCTATACAGGCGGGCTGGCCTGTGCTATGCCGCATGTTCCCTGTAGTTTCCGAGATTCCCATGCCGCCGATGAAAGAATTTATTGTACTGATGGCCTGCCTGAATGCCCTGGTGGCGCTCTCGATCGATGCGATGTTGCCCGCTCTGAGCATCATGGCGGCAGACCTGCAGGTAGAGCGCGAGAACGATATACAATATGTTATAGGCATGATATTCGGCGGCATGGCGATCGGGCAGATATTCTACGGCCCGGTGGCGGACGCCATCGGCCGCAAACGCACCGTGCTTATCGGCCTTGCTATTTATATCATTGGCACTGTTATTTCTTGGGGTGCATCCAGCCTTCCGATTATGCTGGCCGGACGTTTCCTGCAGGGGCTTGGCGTTTCCGCGCCGCGTATCGTTTCCATGGCGATCATCCGCGACCGTTATCATGGCCGTGATATGGCCTACATCATGTCGCTGGTGATGGGGGTGTTCATCATGGTGCCAGCCATCGCGCCCGCCTTGGGGCAGGCAGTGCTGCATGTTGCCAGTTGGCGGGAAATATTCCTGATGTATATCGCCGTGTCTCTGAGTTGTGTGACATGGTTCATGCTGCGCATGCCGGAAACACTGGCGCCCGAGAACCGGCGGCTGTTCAAACTTCCGGTGATACTTTCAGGACTGAAGGAGGTGATGCATACACGCCTGACACTCGGCTACACCATCAGCAGTGGGTTGGTGTTCGGCGGGCTGCTGGGTTATCTCAATTCTTCACTGCAGATATTCCACGGCATTTTTGCCACAGGTGATATGTTCGCGGTATATTTTGGCATACTGGCGCTGTGCATCGGCGCGGCGTTCTTTTCCAACTCAGCGCTGGTGCGCAGACACGGCATGCGCAAGCTGACGCGCATGGCGCTATCCGGCCTGACCGTCGCATCCATTATATTCATGTCCGCCACGCTGACGGGGCATGCCACATTGCTCACCTTCATGCTGTTCATGGGCGTGGCATTCTTTGCGATGGGCCTGACCTTCGGCAACATGAACGCTATGGCGATGGAGCCGATGGGGCATATGGCCGGCATGGCTGCCGGGTTCATCGGCGCTGTGTCGTCGGTGGTGTCGTTAGGATTAGGAGCGGTGATCGGGCAGATGTATGACGGCACGTTGCTGCCGATAGCCACCGGTTTTGTAATACTCGCCCCGGCTTCGCTAGCCCTGATGCGCTGGACGGAAAAAGGCCACTAAGAGCGCATTACTTCTCATCGCCCATCTTGAGTGCCGAAAGGAAGGCGGACTGCGGGATGCTGACATTGCCGATGTCGCGCATTTTCTTTTTGCCCTTTTTCTGTTTCTCCAGCAGTTTGCGCTTGCGGGTGGCATCGCCGCCATAGCATTTGGCGGTCACGTCCTTACGCAGGGCCGAAATGGTCTCGCGGGCGATGATCTTGCCGCCGATGGCCGCTTGAATGGGAATGGCGAACATGTGCTTGGGGATCAGGTCTTTTAAACGCTCGCACAGACGGCGGCCACGGAATTCCGCCTGCGTGCGGTGTACGATCAGCGCCAGCGCATCTACCGGCTCGGAGTTCACCAGTATGTTCAGTTTCACCAGCTGGCTTTCCTGATAATCGGCCAGCTCGTAATCGAAGCTGGCATAGCCCTTGGAGCAGCTTTTCAGCCGGTCGTAAAAATCGAACACCACCTCGTTCAGCGGCAGCTTATACACCAGCATGGCGCGGCTGCCGACATAGGTCAGGT
>JBFWQQ010000070.1:0-9256 GCA_050249355.1 Alphaproteobacteria bacterium
CGCTAACGATACTCAGTCGGTTTCAGGCTGCGAGTTTGTAAGGCGCCTGCGGCGTTCGCCTAACTCGCCCAACCCGTTCATCCCGATCATCATGCTCGCCGATATCAACGAGAACAGCCTGAAAGAAGACGCGCGCGACTCAGGCGTGAACGAACTGGCCGTGCACCCGCTGGAGGCAAAGGCGCTGTTTTCCAATATGCTCAAAGTGATCGACAAGCCACGAATATTCATTACTGCGGATACATACAGGGGCCCGTGCCGCAGGCTGGAACAAAAAGGCCCACCCGAAGGAACTCACGAGCGCAGGATCAAGGACATCCGTATAATCCGCTACAATGAGGCCATCTGATGAGCAACAAAGCAACTCCGGGTTCTGCAACCGCAATACAACCGGATACCAGCATGAAAGGCATACTCGGTGACAAGAAAGCGCTGGGCCAGATATTCTCCAAGGAAAAGATGGAGAACTGCCAGAAAATTGTGGAAGAAGCTAAAGTCTCGTTTTTCGACGTCGTGGCAGGCGACATGATAAAGATCGAGGAACTGTCTTCTACCCAGCTGACCGAAGAATCGTACCGGGCATTCTACGAACAGCTGTTCCAGCCATTGAGCAACATCAAAGGGCAAGCCGAAATATTCGGCTTTAAACTGGTCGCCAATATCTGCAAATACCTGATGGAATACAGCGAGCAGAATGTAAAAAGACAGCAGATATCGAAGAGTGAGATTTTCATCACTACCCAGCTGGTAAAAGCGCTCCGCCACTGCTTTAACGAACAGATCACCGACAAGGACGGCAAGCTGGAAAAACAGCTGGCAGAAATAAAGAACATGGCGAAGCGTTCTTAGTTTTTACCGGCATGGCCGTATTACGAACGTGCTTGAAAAATCCATTAGCGCGCCGTATGCTCATGGCATGATCAAAGCACGCATAACCCAACCGGATAAGAACGCCATGCAGTCTGGCACTGCCAAGGACAGCTGGATATTCGAATACGAACCGGCCGCCCCCTTGTTCATCGACAACCTGATGGGCTGGACCGGCATGACAGACACCACACGTCAGATACGCCTGAAATTCGACTCGCTGGAAGCTGCTACCGGCTACGCGCAGCGCCAGAATATCCCGTTTGAGGTGACGATGCCGCACAAACGCTCGCATGTGGCCAAGGCATATGCGGATAACTTCCAGTATAATAAGCCGAAATTCTGATTCACCGGTTTTACTTCTTCATGGTATTGTCACATTTTCCGGTGTATGATGTGATAGAATGATATTGGTGGAAAAGGAGCGCCCATGAAGCGTTTTACTGTACCTTGCGATTTTAATGGCACCAAATACCCCTTCCATGTGTATGTGGGGGAGCCGCACCCGCAACGCCACCCCCTGCAACATCAGGCATGGTGGTTGTCTACCATTCGTGGCGGCACCATACCGCAGGAGGTGATGGACAGCTTTGAGCGGTTGCACAAGATCTCGATCGAGAACAACGTATCGTTCGAAGAGTTATGCGTTTACGCACTAGGTACTGCCGCCAATGAAGAAGGCAAGAACAACCAGATCAAAAGTAACTAGGTACATATGGCCCCTAAAGGTGGTGGTGGTTTTGGAGACAGGAATAAGGACGGCATCAGCGATGATTTTGATGGCGTGCCGGGCAATAGTTCCGACAGTAAATCCTATGCACGCATTTACGACCCGCTCGGTCAGCAGGAAGTTTCCAACCTGCCGGAACCTGCCAACTACCGTGAAGCCCAACGCATCATTACCGCAGCAGCGCGTTTCAACAAGGATATGGAGCTGGGCGACGACGAAATACTGGGCGACGCGCAAAGCCGTGTGCACCTGTTCCCCAGCGTTGGTAAGTTCATCGTACCGCTGGAAAACACATGGTCGTCGCACGCGCACATGGTCAAGGATCCGGACTATGCGCTGGAGTTCAACCCCAACCGCTTCGTGTATTTCGACAAGATCATAGCCGAAAAGCTGAATATCCCGGCGCTGACCGACCCCACCCACCGTGACTATGCCAAATATGAGGGCCTGCGCACCAATCTTGCGGTGATGCGCAACGACATCATCGGGATGTATCTTGATGACGGTTCGTTCGATCCCGGTGATGAGAAATTCATCCCGGTATTCGTCAGTATCGCCGAAGCGCTCGGCGAATCACTGGCCAACGACAAATGGGCGCTGCGTCCGTTCACCCAGCATATGAGCATGGACGTAGCCAATGTCGAAGGTGTCGGCGCGCGCGAAATGTACAAGCACCTGCTGGAAATGCAATCACCCGCCAGTTCACTGCGCAACCTGTTAAGCCAAGTACCGCTGCTTGAGGTGACTAACCGCAACTGGGGACTGAAACCGCTGGAAGAAACGCCCTACAGCTCAGAAAATCTTGCCGCTCCGCTGCCGCAGCCCAAAATATCACTTACGGTGGACGAACTGGCCGCCTATTGTGCCAACATGCACCTGTCGCCTGGCCAGAGCACCGCCGCATATACCGAGCTGGCACTGGATAACGCAGTGGCGCTGAACGCGCTCGACTCACTGACCAAACCGGTGCGTGAGGAATCGATCGAAGAAGCGCGTGTCATACTGCGTTGGCTGAAGAACCTGAAATTCGGCGACCGCGATATGGCCGAATGGCTGGATCAGGGCACACCTGCCGAACAGCTGGCCAAAGCCGAATCCATTGCACGCCTGACCGAAATCTACGCGCTGCAGCTGGCGCACGCCAACCATCTTGATCCTTATATCACCGAAGCGCTGTCGGTGCAGGAAGCCAATGGCGCCGCTGGTGCGCTGGCTATCGGGCTATCCGAACACGGCTTGCAGGGCCTGCCGGAACACCACCCGTCGGTACTGCATTTGCTCGAACGTGCACGCTATGTTCCGAAGAACTGGACGGCGTTCGAGAATGTCAGCGTCGCCGTACTGCTCGACACCATCGACGAAGGCCTGGAATATACAAGTCGGCGCACGCTCGACCCAGAAGTCGCGGCCCACCGCCTGCTCGACATCGGCAACCAAGTGGAACGCAATGCACGTAAATTGCGCTCGGTGGACAGCATGGAACCGCCGACCCGTGAAGAATCGGTGGAGCTAGCGCGTGAAATATTGCGCCGCCTGCGCGAGATGAAATTCAGCGACGTGACCAGCGAAGAGATACTGAGCGTCGGACGGCCGGAAGAAAAAGCCGCCTTTGCCCGCAATGTGGCTTCGCTGTCGGAGATATATACCAACCTGTTGCAGCAGGCGGCGCAAGGCAACCCGCAAATATTCAATGACCCGGCGATACAGGATGCCAACGATGCGGTGGGCAGCTTCTCACATTCTGTCAAGCTGATGGCCGCCAAGGAAATGCCAGGCAGTCTGGCCGCTACACAACAGATATCGGCGGACATCACCCAGATGCCGGAAGAATGGAAAAAACTGCATGGCCATACGGTGGAACGCCTTCTGTCTAATATGGAAGAAGGCCTGAACCGGGCGGTGGAGGAAGTTGAACTGCAAGCGCAGCAGGCACAGGATCAGGATGAGGAACTGGCCCAGCAAGCCGCGGAAAGTTCACTGATACAGGATCACCATCATCGCAAACGCCGCAGGAGAAAACGCTTCGCTTCGGGCGGTCTGACCAAATCCGCCAAACGCCGCAACGCCGGCGACCTTAACGGCGACGGGGTGGCCGACCACCTCCAGAGCCTGAACCTGCGGGGTAATGCCATCACTACCCAGGCCGATGGTAGCGGTAGCAACAGTAACCGCCGGTTGAAATCACATGACCTCAATAATAACGGCATCCCCGATCATCTCGAACATGCGCAGGCAAGAAAAGACCCCGTTATTGCCCCCCCGGCCACCTTGTTTTCTGATGGCGACAGCGGCTCATCCAATACGGTACGACGCCAGAAGCATAACGATGTGAACGGTAACGGTATACCGGACGATCTGGAGCTTACCCAGACGCAGCGCCGCAACAGGCAGGTCGACCTTACGGCGGCAGCAGCAGCGGTGCTGGCAGGCGCCGGTCTTGCCAAAAGCAATGATGTGAATAAGGATGGCATACCCGACCATATGCAGCACGGCCCTGCCCTTACCAAAGGCGACATGGATGCAGTGCGCAAGCTGGGCAGCGACCTGCGTAACCTGAGCGCTCAGGCCGCGCAACTGGCCGAAAAAATGGATCCTTCTGCGGTGGTGATGTCACCCGATGACCGAAACTTTTCCATGCGCGACAAAGAACAGCGTAACCACCCTAGCAAACCCCAGCGGCAGTAATCAAGTGCCGCACTCGTTAGCGGCATACGGTTTCTTTTTGTTTATTCAGTGACCCAGCCCCGCAATAACTTCGGGGGATTAGCTACTCATCCGCTGCGATGTGTGCGTTGTACATTTCCATGTCGAGACGGCCTTCGCTTTTGTCAATCATCACCGATACAAACGCATCGCCGGTCACGTTGATGGTGGTGCGTACCATGTCGAGGATACGGTCAACACCAAGGATCAGGCCGATGGCCGCCACCGGCAGGCCCACCGTACCGAACACAATCGGCATCATCACCAGCGAACCGCCAGGCACCGCAGCGGTACCGATGGCAAGCAGCGTAATCGTCACCAGCACGGTGACGTATTGTCCCATGGTCAGATCTACCCCCATCAGCTGCGCCACGAACAGCGTGCAGATGGCAAGGTAAATAGCAGTGCCGTTCATATTGACAGTGGCGCCGAGGGGAATCACCATGGCGGTGGTGGTTTTCGATACACCCATTTTGCTTTCAGCCACCGCCATGGTGGTAGGAATGGTCGCGCTCGACGAGCTGGTGGAAAAAGCGATCAACTGGTATGGCAGCGACTTGCGCATGAACGGCCATGGCGACAGGCGGCCAAACACTGCAAGCACCGCCAGCATCATGACATATTGCAGGATGCAAGCGGTCACCACCGTAACCACCAGTAGCAGCAGCGACATGATGGCGTCCAAGCCCAGCGCGCTGACCACCCATGCGGTAAGCCCGAACACCGCATACGGCGCAAGGCGTATGATGATCTCGATGATCTTATAGAATATCTCGGCCGCTTCATTGACGATATTCGTGATAAGCGGTGTTTGGCCGCGCATCAGCACCATGGTGGCACCTACGAATATCGCAAAGAAGATCACCTGCAGGATATTGCGCTCAGCCATCGCCCCGATAGCATTCTTGGGCACGATGCCCAGCAATATGTCGGTTACGTCGGGTGCTTCTTTTGTTTCAGTTTCAGCGGGCTCCTTACCAGACTGCTCGATGTTGAAGTTCAGCTGCTGCATGATGTCCTCGGAAACGCCCACGCCCGGCTGGAATGTGTTTGCCAGAACGAACGCAAGCAGTATCGCCACCATAGTGGTGGCAACATAGCCGAAGATTGCCTTTGCGCCCATGCGCCCAAGCGTTTTAGGATCCCCCAGGCTAACCACACCCGATACGATGGAAAAGAACACCAGCGGCACGATCACCATCATGATCAGGTCGATGAACAGCTGGCCCAGCCATTTGAGGTTGCTGGCCGCGAAATCCGGGAACATCCGGCCCACAATCACACCGAGAACCAGGCCGATCAGCACCTGCACCCATAATTCTATTTTCTGTTTTTTCGGTTTTGAGGAATGCAAATCGTTTCTGGCTGTGTCGTTCATGATACTCTGTTTGTTGCGTTGAGATGAATAGATGATGGGGCTTTGTTATTGCGGCTGCGCGCTAGACTCCTGCAGAAGCCCTCTTTCCCTGAAATACCGCATGGCTCCTTCATGCATAGGGATGATGCTGGTGTCGGACACCATGTGCTGGGAATCCAGCGTGGCGAACACCGGATGCAGGGTTTTGAAATTATCTAGATTGTCGAACACGGCCCTCACCACTTGGTAGACCACCTCTTCATCCATATCTTTTTCGGCTACCAGAACAGCTTTCACACCGAACGTGTGCACATCGGACGGGTTGTTCTTGTACATGCCGCCGGGAATTATAGCGCGCGAGAAGAACGGATTTTCACTGACCATGGCGTCGATAGCCGGGCCGCTCACATCGATCAGGCGCGTGCTGCAGACGGATGTCGCCTGCTGGATGGTGCCGTTGGGATGGCCGCCCGCATATACCATGGCGTCAATATAGCCGCTGCATAACGCTTCGGCATGATCGTTCGATTTCATATCCACCACACCGGAGAAACTTTTGCTGTTCCAGCCTTTGCGTTTCATAAGGTCTTCCATGGTAGCACGCATACCCGAACCCACCGGGCCCATATCGACTTTCTTGCCCTTAAGGTCATTGAAGTCACGTATCTTGGCGTCGGAGCGAGTCAGCACGGTGAACGGTTCTGAATGGAGCGAAAATAATACACGCAGCTCTTTATCGGCACCAACATCGGAGAACATCTCGCCGCCTTGATACGCGTTATACAAGAGGTCGGACTGCACGACACCAAACTGCAGGTCGCGCTTGCGCAACAATTCCAGGTTGTTGATCGAACCGCCAGTGGATTCGACGCCGCAGCGTACACCATGCTGTTTGCGGCCACGATTGACCAGACGGCAGATGGCGCCGCCTGCCGGGTAATATACCCCTGTAACACCGGCCGTACCGATAGTGATGTTTTTCTCAGATGCCAGCGCATTGGATGCGCTAATGGTTTCAACACAGGCAGCAGCAACGAATGTGGATATTGCTACAGTCAACAGCGTAAGACGCTTCATGATATTTCCTATCCCACAACTATAAAAACTGCACTTTAGCAAATAGAATTTGCTTGCACAACAAATCAATGCCCCGAATTTTCAGGCGGATTTTTCCTTAAGTGCGCGCTTATCGACATACATCGACATATCGGCGGCAGCCAGTGCCGATTCGGCATCATCACCCGAGGCCAGCGAATGACACCCCAATGCAGAAGAAATCACTATGGATTGATCATTGAAACTCAGTGGGTTGGATGCAAGCTTCTGGCAGATCAGGCGGCCACGGCGGCGCGCCGCCTCTTCATCAGCATAATACATGATGACGGCAAATTCATCGCCACCGATGCGGGCGAGAAAATCCGACTCACGCATGGCAGAGGATAAGCACATTGAAATATGGCGTATGGCAAGATCACCCGCCGCATGGCCGTATTGATCGTTCAGTTCCTTGAAATCGTTGATATCGAAAAACAGGATGGTGGACGGATGCCCGTAACGTTCAAACATGTTGAGCGCCCAGCTCAGGCGACGCATGAAGGCACGACGGTTGGGGATCGGCGCTACGCAATCGACATCGACCAGACGCTCCAGTTCCGACAGGTTATCGCGGGCCTGGTTCAACTCGTGCGTGACATCGGAAAGTTTTTCCAGCAATGCCGACACCGCCAGATGCACCGAAGGGGTCAATTCTTTGCGGGGAATGCCCAGCAGCGCAATACGCTCGTCCAGGTGCTCCTTGCTCAGATTCAGGTTGCTTACAATAGGTTTCTTATTGAAATCCAGCTTCATACCCTACCCGTACCGTTTCTTCACCCTATACAGTTAAGTATTAGCATAAGGCACAGAAAATTGGTTGTATTAAAGCAAATTTTACCCTGTAATTCCAGCATTAATGTGGCATTTGTGGCGCTTAAGACACATAATCGGCCGCCTCGCCCATCAATTTTTTGACATGCGGGGCCGAAAACGGTAGGTTCCTTTTTCTTTTTTTGAGGAGACGCTATGGCCGATGTCGCCATCATCATGGGCAGCACATCCGACTGGGATACCATGCAACACACCGCCGAAATGCTGGATGTGCTGGGGGTAAGCTACGACAAGCGCGTGGTTTCCGCCCACCGCACACCCGACCGCATGGTGGAATTCGCCAAAGGTGCCAAAGCCGAAGGCTTCAAGGTCATCATCGCTGGGGCCGGTGGCGCCGCACACCTGCCCGGCATGGTGGCAAGCCTCACCCCCCTGCCCGTTCTGGGCGTGCCGGTAGAAAGCAAAGCACTAAAAGGGCTGGATAGTTTATTGTCTATCGCCCAGATGCCCGGCGGCGTTGCTGTGGGCACACTCGCCGTCGGCAAGGCAGGCGCGAAGAATGCAGGTATACTGGCTGCATCCATTCTGGCGTTGCATGACAAAAAGATCGAAAAGAAACTCGATAGCTGGCGGGCAAAGCAGACAAAAAGCGTGAAGCATAAGCCGGATGCGTAAACCGGTAACCAGACAGGAATTAAAGGCCTTTAAGACTGCTCTTGAGCATGACATTGATGATGCAGGTGAGGCAGGCGTTGATCCGAGCGTAACAATAGGGCGGATATGTTTCAAAGAGTTGAAACCGACAGAGCGACTGATCCTGGCCTCGGCAGCGATAGATTCGTTGTATGACACCCTTACGATTGCCGATGCAGTAATGCAAATTAAAGGAGAGCCAATTGCAGAAATAGCGTACGAGACATTTTGGGGCCGTGTTCAAGAAAACTGCAGGAAGGATTATAGAATGAACCCAGATGATGCCCTTGCCGCCGCAAACTTCATCGCTCACAGGTTTGATTTGTTCCGCCGGAGCTACCGCCAGGAGGTTCAGCCCAACGCTTTAGAACTACACGCAACGTGGTATAACGCCAGACTAATGCCTGCCAACACCGCCATCGTCCACCTCGGAGTCCCCAATGATTCCTTTGACTGATCTGCCGCGGCGGAAACCTTCGGCCTGGGTGATATCTTCTGACAGTAATTTTTGCCTGAATACGTCCGCGCCCTCTATGTGCGTAAGCCCAGCAGTACTGGCTATGCGATCATAGGCCGCCTCTCGATCCTCGGTGGCAGCCTGCGGGTTGCTAAACATCCTCCAGTCCCCCGTTACAGCTGCATCGCTCACTCCCATATTGCGTATAAGCAGTATACGTTGCAGGGCAGCAAATGCTCCGCCTTCATCCTTACCCAACAAGTTCTCTCCATCGAATTCCTTACCATCCAGCGCCTTGAACACTTTCATGATAAGCGCGTCCTGAATTTCAGGATCGTTCATGAACGCAATACGGGCACGGGTGTTTTCATGCGCCATATGCAACCGTAAACGCTGCATATCATTCAGCTTCATGTTGTCAGCAATGGTATCGATCTCTTCAGCAGTGAGCAGTTTCTCCTGTGCATTACGTGCCCTGTCAAATACCCGCTTGATGAAGAACCCTACCTTGCGCGACAGATCTACATTACCACCACAGATGACCTCTGTGAACGACGGCAGGCGATGACCGCGTTCAATTCGT
>JBFWQQ010000071.1:0-9252 GCA_050249355.1 Alphaproteobacteria bacterium
TATTCCAAGCCATAATGCTCTGCAAGACGGCGCGCCAGCGTGCCTTTACCGGACGCCGCCGGGCCATCCACTGCTACAACCAGCGGAGCAGCGGATATGTCGCCGGGTGGGTGCATCTGGGCGCCGCAGCGGTTCATCAGCTCGGTAAATCCGGGAAAACTGGTGGCTACGTGGCTGGTGTCGTCTACCTGCACCGGCTCTTTGCTTGCCATGCCCATCACAAGGAAGCTCATGGCCACCCGGTGATCGCCTTTCGTTTCGATCACAGCACCACCTTTTGGGCGCCCACAGCCGGTGATGGTCAGGTTGTCGTCTTCGCTGCGTACCTGCACGCCGCAGGCCGTAAGTCCCTTCACAATGGCGCCGAGACGGTCGCTTTCCTTCACGCGTAGTTCGGCAAGGCCGGTCAGCACAGTATCGCCTTCAGCAAACGAGGCGGCCACTGCCAGTATCAGGTACTCGTCGATCATCGAGGGTGCGCGTACCGGCGGCACGGTGATGCCCTTTAGCCTGCTGCTGCGCGCTGTGACATCGGCGATCGGTTCACCGCCGGCGCTACGCTGGTTGGAGAAAGTGATATCCGCACCCATTTCCTGCAGCGATGTGATCAGTCCGGTGCGCAGCGGGTTCACACATACATTGGGTATGGTGATCCCGGAATCCGGGCAGATGAGGGCGGCGACTATAGGAAAGGCGGCAGACGAGGGGTCGGATGGCACATCAATATGAGCGTTGCGCACGCGCACATGCTGTTTGCCGGGCAGGGTGATGCGTTTGCCGTCGCCGAAGTCTTCCACTTTCAACCGGAAGCCCAGATGGTGCAGCATGTGCTCGGTATGATCGCGCGAGCGACGCGGCTCTATGATGATCGTATCACCCGGCGTATTGAGGCCCGCCAGCATGATGGCTGATTTCACCTGTGCCGATGCCACTGGTAGTTCATAGGTAATGGCTCTGGGGTGTGCGGTTCCGGTCACTGTCAGTGGCAACAGGTCGCCCGAACGGGCAGAGAAGGTGGCGCCCATCTGTTGCAGCGGCCTGATCACGCGGGCCATCGGCCGTTGGGTCAGGCTGGTATCACCACTGAAAGTGGTAGAAAAGGGGTAGGTGCTTACCAAGCCGATCAGCAGGCGGGTGGACGTACCGGAATTTCCCATATCGAGCACACAGGAGCTTTCGGTGAGCGAACCGGCGCCATGGCCGTGCACGGTCCATTGGCTGGACTCACGCGTAATCGAAACGCCAAGGCTTTGCAGTGCGGCGGCTGTATGAAGTACATCTTCGGCCTCCAGCAGGCCGGTGATGCGTACGTTGCCCTGTACCTGAGAGGCAAGCATAAGCGCCCGGTGCGATATGGATTTATCCCCCGGTATGCGAATAGTTCCGCGCAGGCTGGATTGTTTGGATATATATGGCAGGGTGGATTCGGCCATAAGCAGCTATTTCATATCGGGCAGTTGCACTTCCGGCATCGGTTTTTCATTGGTAATGATCTGCCGTATCTGCTCACGGCTGCAATACCATGGCGTGTTTCGCGCATCCACTGCGAAGTCGGGGCACAGGAAAGCCTTACTGGTCACAACGATAGCGGACAGGATAAGCATCATGATTATGAGGGCCAGTATTTGTGCCCCGTTGTTGAATACTGGATTAAGTAAGTGGGTATATAGCCAGCGCTGGGTGGCGTCCTTTTCCTTGCCATTTTCATCCTGCATCAGGTGTGTTTTTGCAATGGCAGGGCCCACGCGGGCAGAAAACTCATCCTTTTTGCGCGTGCTGCCAGGGCGCTGGGAAGGCGCAGCAGGACTTGTCGAAGGCGCAGATACCTGCACAGCGGCAGGTGTTTTTTCCTGTTCTTCGGCATTGCGTCTGGTTGCATCTTCCTTATAGGCAACGAT
This sequence comes from Alphaproteobacteria bacterium, assembly GCA_050249355.1. Taxonomy (GTDB): domain Bacteria; phylum Pseudomonadota; class Alphaproteobacteria; order Rickettsiales; family SXRF01; genus CAZAQK01. The sequence goes on from JBFWQQ010000071.1 coordinate 1,899, forward strand.
ATGGATACGAACGGAATTATCTGGATTGTTCAGAAGGTTGACGGAATAATCGCATACATCTTTCTGGGAGGAACGCAGTCCTTGCAGGGCTTTTTGGATTTGCTTGAGCGCTGCCGAATAGGCGCGCGCAGATTCGAGTTTTTGTACCAGTGTTTCCTTGTCGAATTGTGGCTTTGCGATATACAGGCGGCTGGAATCTTCGTCATCATATATTTTGACTTTGAAACCTAAGGTATTGAACACATCGAATGCCATACGCGCTTCTTTTTTATCGCGCAGTTTGAATACTTCTTCAGCCGGGTTGGAACTTAAATGTTCCACCGAGGTGCAGAGCCAAGAAAGGATGGTTTCGTAATGTTGCTGCAGCATGCTAATTATCGTATAATATATATTATGGAAAAAATATTATAGTTATTAGATTCTCGTAACATAGTTGGCCTTACAAATCCAGTATTAAGCCATCGTAGCCCGGTTCTATGCCATCGGGAAGTTCTGCTGCCAGCCGTTCGTAATCGAAATCATGCGTCATGTGGGTCAGCACGGCGCGCTGGGGTTTTATACGTGCGATCCACGCTAATGTGCGATCCAGATGCGAATGGCTGAAAGACGGCTCATATTTCAGGCAATCTACTACCCAGCATCTTGTGCCTTGCAGTGCCTCAAATGCTGTATCCGGCAGTTCATTGGTATCGGTAGAATATGCAAAATCACCTATCCTGAAACCCAGGCTGGTGGTTTTTCCGTGCACTTGTGTAAAGGCCACCACATCAAGTCCGGCTGCAGAGAACCGCACTACATTTCCATCCGGGATAGTCATGGGAGCAAGGCTGGGCCTGAACCATCCGTGTTTTGGCTTGCCTTTGAAGGCATAATCGAAGCGTTGGGTAAGCGACTGCAGCGTACGTGTATCGCCATAAACCGGCAGATCCGCATTGGTACTATGGTTAAATGAGCGCAGGTCATCTATGCCATGCGTATGGTCGGCGTGCTCATGGGTGAATAGAACCGCATCCACACGGGTTATTCCATGCCGTAACGCCTGCAGCCGTAGATCCGGCGATGCATCAATAAGTAGTTTTTTCTCCAAATTTTCTACCAGAACCGATACTCTGGACCGCTGGTTTTTTGGGTTATCTGAGCAGCAAACAGCACACTCACAGCCAATCAGCGGCACACCGGCCGAGCTTCCGCAGCCCAGTACGGTGATGCGCACTAAGCCCCCCCGGGCGCGCTGGCCTTGGAAAACAGGGTAAAGAAGTTGGCGGTGGTGATGCGGGCACATTCTTCTTCGCTAATACCTTTGATTTCTGACAACGCTTTATTGGTATGCACCACATAGGAAGGTTCGTTGCGTTTGCCCCGGTTGGGTGCCGGTGCCAGGTATGGCGCATCGGTTTCCACCAATATGCGCTCCAGCGGCACATCGACCAGCGCATCACGGATGGCCTGTGCGTTCTTGAATGTGATGATTCCGGATAACGAGATGTAGAACCCACATTTCACTGCTTCATCAGCAAGATATTTGGTGGAAGTAAAGCAATGAATAAGTCCTTTAAAAGCCCCTTTGGCCATTTCTTCCTTCAATATATTCACTGTATCCTCATCGGCATCACGGGTATGCACGATCAGCGGAATGCCGGTCTGACGGGCTGCTTCAATATGGTTCCGGAAGCTGGCTTTCTGGGTGGCGGGATCGGAATTATCGTAGTGGTAATCCAGCCCGGTTTCGCCCAGACCAATTACTTTTTTACTTGAGCAACTATCAACAAGGGTCTGTACAGAAACAATTTCTGTATTAGATGTGTTGTTTGGGTGCACCCCTACCGAACAATAGATATTGTCGTTGGCCTGAGCTATCCTGTGCACCTCGTCAAACTCGCTCATTTTAGTGCAAATGGTCTGCATCACCCCCACTCCGGCCTGCTGCGCGCGGCTGATTACGCTGGCAAGGTCATCCTTAAAGTCCGGGAAATTGAGGTGGCAATGGCTATCGACCAGCATAAGAGTCAGGCCGCTCCTTCCTGCGGCTTTAGCCCCCCGAGGCGTGGAAAAACTGGGCTTGGCGGCGGAAGGATGGTGCCGGATTTCAGTGCATGGTGCTGGGTTGTATGGTTGTAACTGCGGCTATCCTCCGGCACGGCCAACGAATCCAGAATTTTGGATGAAGATACAGGTATAAAAGGCTGTAAAAGAATGGAAATAATGCGGATATTTTCGGCAAGACAATATAATACCGCCTTCATTTCCTCCGGATTCTCCTTACGCAGTTTCCACGGTGCTTTTTCATCGATATAGATATTGGCTTCATTGCCCATTTGGATAATGCACTGCATAGCCTCATGGAATGCGCAACGATTCATGGCATCATGATAGTGCGATAACAATTTATCATTATAAACCATGGCGATTTCTTCGGTATTTAAACTCCGGCATTCGGGTAAGCTCGCGCCGCAATGTTTGTTTATGATGGTCAGGGTGCGCTGCGCAAGATTACCGACATTGTTGGCCAGTTCGCTGTTGACCCGCGTGATCAATGCGTCCTTGGAAAAGTTTCCATCATTGCCAAAAGGCACCTCACGCAGCAGGAACCAGCGGGTGGCATCCAGCCCGTATTCGTTGATCATGTCGGCGGGGGCAACCACATTGCCCAGCGATTTGGACATTTTTTCGCCTTCGATCGTCCACCAGCCATGGGCAAAGATGCGATCCGGTAATGGCAGATCGGCGGCCATCAGGAAGGCCGGCCAGTACACGGCATGGAAGCGCAGTATGTCCTTTCCCACCATGTGCAGGCTGGCGGGCCAGAAATCCTTGAATTCTGTGCATTTGGTATCGGGATATCCGACGGCGGATAAATAGTTGGTCAACGCATCCAGCCACACATACATGATGTGATCCGGGTTGCCCGGCACCGGTATGCCCCACGAAAAGGTGGTGCGCGAAACCGAAAGGTCTTTCAGGCCGCCTTTCACAAAGCTGATCACCTCATTACGGCGCGATGTCGGGGCGATAAAATCCGGGTGCTTATCGTAATATTCCAGCAGCTTGCCTTCAAATGCAGAGAGTTTGAAAAAATAGCTCGGTTCTTCCACCCATTCCACTTCTGCCCCGGTGGGCGCTTTTCCATTCAACAGTTCGGATTCGGCATAATACGCCTCGTCGCGCACGGCGTACCATCCGGCATAGCTGCCTAAATAGATATATCCCGCCTCTTCCATTTTCTTCCAGATGGCCTGGGCGGCGGCAACGTGGCGCTCCTCGGTGGTGCGGATGAAATCATCGTAGCTGATATCCATCTGTTCGGACATTTCCAGGAAATGGCGTGATACGGTATCGGTGAATTCCTGCGGCGATACACCAGCGGCATTGGCGGATTTTTCTACCTTCTGGCCGTGCTCGTCGGTGCCGGTGAGGAATTTTACCTTGTGGCCCAGCAGCCGGTGGTAACGCGCCAGCACATCGCATGCCACAGACGTATAAGCGTGGCCGATATGGGGGCGGTCATTGACGTAATAGATCGGGGTGGTGATGTAAAAGTTTTTGTCGGTCACGCGGCCAGTATTCCGGTATGGAATCCTTTAGTGGTATTAATCGAATGAAAGAACGCAATAATCACCTGTTTGTAGTCCAGATGCAAGTGTTCAGCCACCGAAAATTCTTCGGCGCATTCGGCCCATTTTTCCGCCCAGTGATCAGCCGGGCGCAGGTTTGACATGATATGCAGCACCTGTGGCTCGCTCTCAGTTAGCCCCCCTGCTTCGATGCCGGATCCGGCTTTGGCAGCGCGCGCGAACAGCATCAGCATCAGCTGGGTGAACAGCCGCCAGTTTTCGTGCGGCTGGCTGCGTGTGAGGTTTTCTGCAAATTTATGAATCCTGGCATAGGGGTATGATGGCAACTCTGCCACAATTTCAAGGATGCTGCGGTACATCTCCAATGCTTCTTTTTCGACATATTCGATGGTCAAGCCAGGCGCCCTGCCCGTCAGCTCAGCCAGTACAGCGGCTTCTGTTTTGGTCACTTCCGGGTGCAATTCCTGCAATATGGTGGTAAAATCGGCAAGCGGCGGCGCGTTCAGGCGCAGCATCTGGCAGCGCGAGCGGATAGTGGGCAGCAGCAGGCCCGGCTGGTGGCATACCAGCAGCAAGATAGCATGGGCCGGCGGCTCCTCGAGTATTTTCAAAATAGCGTTGGCTGCCTGAACGTTCATAGCATCGGCACTGTCGATAATGACCACCCGCCAGTCTGATTCTGCCGAGGTCAGTGATAGGAAGCTGCTTACTTTACGTGCCTGTTCGGCTGTGATCTCACGGGCGTATTCTCCTTTTTTCTGGTCAAACGCCGGTTCCACTACCAGCAGGTCGGCATGCGATCCGGCGGTGATACGCTTCGATACGCCTTCCATGTCGCCATGGCGACCGCACAGCAGTTGCCGCGCCAGATGATAGGCCAGCGTGGCCTTGCCGATACCGCGTGGCCCGCAGATCATCAGTCCGTTGGGCAGGTGATCCTGCTCGGATAGTTGCAGGAATTTCGTTTGCGCGTCGGTATGGCCGAGCGGCAGGTAGGTCTCGCGCGGGTGGCGGCTCATGATACCGCTTTCAGCCGGGGTGCCAGCTGCGCCATGATCTCGTTATGGATGACCTGTGGCGGCTGGTCGGCATTGACGACCACACAGCGTCCGGGATGCTTCCAGGCAATATCTAAAAATCCCTGCCGTACCTTTTCATGGAAAGCAAAATCCATCGACTCGAAACGGTTTTCGTCATCGGAGCGTAATGCGGCGCGTTTCAGCCCCATTTTTGGATCTATATCGAGAATGAATGTGATATCAGGGCAGAAATCTTCCAGCGTCAGCGCATGCAGCCGGTCGATGAAATCCATCGAGACGCCTTTGCCGATGCCCTGATATACGCGGGTGGAATCGGCGAAGCGGTCGCACACGATGGTTTTACTTGCTTTCAGCGCCGGGCAGATCAGCCGGTGCAGGTGTTCGATGCGCGCGGCGTAGAACATCAATGTTTCACTTACGGGATCCCATGCATCCGCACTTCCGCTGACTAACAGGCTGCGGATACGCTCGGCGCTGGCCACGCCGCCGGGTTCGCGGGTGGATATTACGTCCCTGCCCGATTCCCTCAGCTTTTCGGCCAGCAAGCCCACCTGCGTGGATTTGCCGCTGCCTTCCCCGCCTTCAAATGTTATGAACACACTGGTTACCTGTGTTATTTACCCAACAGGGTATGTTTGACAACAGCCTGTATCTTAGAAAAACCGGTCAGTTTTGCAACATCGTTCGCGGCATGCAGCGGCACGACAACCGCTTCCTGACCTGCGCTGGCAATATGCAGGTCGGCAACATGTGCACCTTTTGTCACCGGCGCTGGCACAGGGGATATGTATTTCAGGGTAAAGGTCACATCCGGCTTGTCACCGGCTGGCAATGTTGTCACCAGATCCTGCGAGGCGACCAGTGGCACAGTTTTTTCGCTGCCGAACCACACATCAGCCTCTGCCACCTGCTGGCCTTTCTTCAACAGCGTACGGTTGGTAAACTCACGGAAACCATATGCCAGCAGTTGCTTGCCTTCCTCGGCACGCTCTTTCTCACTGGACAGGCCGTTGATAACCAATACCAGCCGCCTGTTGTCCTGTCTGGCCGACAGTGCAATACCATAGCCACCTGCTTCGGTGTGGCCGGTTTTCAGGCCATCCACCCCTAGGCTGCTGCCTAGCAGCGGGTTACGGTTGTGCTGGGTGATATCGCTGTACTTGAATTGCGGGATGGCGAAAAGTGGGTAATATTCCGGGAAATCGTTGATCAGGTGGATCGAAAGGGTGGCCAGGTCGCGTGCCGTCATCAGGTGGTTATCGTCCGGCCAGCCGGTGGCGTTGACGAAATGGCTGTGCGTAAGGCCGATCTCCTTGCCTAACCGGTTCATTTCCTGTGCAAAAGATTCTTCACTGCCGCTTATGCCCTCGGCCAGCACGATACAGGCATCGTTACCTGACTGCACGATGATGCCATGCAGCAGGTCATCGACGCTGATATTTTCACCCAGCCGTACAAACGTTTTAGAGCCTTGCTTACGCCATGCCTTTTCACTCACTGGCAGTGTGTCGGTCAGGTTCAGGCGGCCTTCCTTCAGGCGGTGGAATGCAACATACACCGTCATCAGCTTGCTCATGGACGACGGGTGCATCGGTTCATCGGCCTGCTTGTTCAATAGCACAGCACCGGTATCTGCATCCACCATGATGGCTTGTTTGGCGGCGGTTTCAATGGCAAATGCGCCATGGCATAGCGCCAGAGCACACACGAATGTTGTTATGAGTTTTTTTATCATTTTCCTTACCTGCGAACTATCCGTGCATCCGGGACATTGCCTTGCTGGCGCACGCTGGCCAATAGTGTTTCCGCATCACTTCGGGTTTCAAATGAGCCTACCTGCACTCGCCATAATGTGCGCCCGGCTGATTCCATGGTTTCGACCGAAGCCCTGGCAATGGCGGAGAGCCTGTCCACCAGCTTGCGTGCGTTGCCTTCCGAGGAGAACACGCCGGCCTGGATCGTGAAATCCCCGGCGGATGCAACGCCTGCCGAAGGCGAGATGGCAGCTTCTGCCACCGGTTCCGGCACGGCTTGTGCCATCTGCATTGGTTCGCGCTCATACGGTGGATCGGTAGGAACTTGCGCAGGTATGGGTTCGGATGCCACATAAGCCGGTTCTGCGTATGCCTGCTCAGGTTCGGCTGCGGGCGGCTCCTGATCAACGACCCGTATAGGATCGGGTTCGCTGGCCTGCACGGTCATCACCGGGGCGGCATGGTTTGAATCCTGCGTTGTGTAGCTGGAATAGCGGGTGGATTCGACGATCTTGGCTTCCGGCGGACGGTCGTTATAGGCGAACAGGTCAAACGGCTGGCCGTTCTGAATAGCGGCCATATACTCCTGCGTTTCCTGCTGCAGGAATTTCACACGGACTTTGGCAAGACCGGTTACACCGAGGCGCTGCGCTGATTTTTTCGACAGGTCGATGATACGGTTATCCTTGAATGGTCCACGGTCATTGACGCGAATGATGGCGCTTTTGCCGTTGTGCAGGTTGGTCACGCGCACCAGCGATGGCATGGGCAACGTGGGGTGGGCGGCGGTCAGGTCGTTCTGGTCGAACACCTCGCCGTTGGCGGTGTACTTGCCATGGAAGCCAGGCCCGTACCACGAGGCGATGCCAACCTTGTCATAATCATTATCAAACTCGGGATAGTATTTTTTGCCCATAATCACATAAGGCTTGCCTACTTTTACTTTTGCACTGGGGCCGCTATCCACAACCTCAGGGCTACAGGCGGG
>JBFWQQ010000072.1:0-9144 GCA_050249355.1 Alphaproteobacteria bacterium
ATATCGACATCGGCGGGCAATATGCCCGCACGGCCATCGACCATGAACAGCACCACATCAGCCGATTTCATCGCCTTCTTACTCTGCTGGCTCATGCGGAACTGCAACGTGCCATCGGCGGCATCTTCCAGCCCGGCTGTATCCACCAGCGTGAAACTCAGCGCACCGAGCTGGGCGATACCGTTGCGTGCATCGCGCGTTACACCGGGACTGTCATCCACCAGCGCCTGCCGCTTGCTGGTCAGCCGGTTGAACAGAGTCGATTTTCCGACATTGGGCCGGCCGACGATCACAACAGTAAAAGCCATAATGCTATTTCAGCGCCCGCAGATTGGCTTGCTGGTCGATCAGGTACAACGTCCCACCGGCAATCACCGGCGCGCTGGTGTTCTCGTCATCCATCTCGACCTGCCGGTGCAACGTGCCATCGGCGGCGTTGACCTGTACCAGCTGCCCGTTCGATCCGGCCAGCAGCAGCCTGCCATCTGCCATCACCGGACCATTCCACAGAATAGCATCGCGCTTGTCCGTTTCATCTTCAAACGAGGGCAGCGGAGTTGCCCAGCGCACTGTGCCGTTATATTTCATAAAACTAACCAGTATGTTGTCAGAAGTCAGCAGGTAGGCATAGTCGCCGGATATCCATGGCGTGTTAAGAGAAGATGCCGGATATTCCCAGAGCTTCTGGCCATTGACCAGATTGAACACCGAGAACACGCCGCTGCTCGACACCGCGAACACCACATCACCATCAATTACCGGATCGCCACCGATGCCGGCAAAGATGGCTGCCGCCATACGCCGCGATGGAGTAGCCAGTGAATCCATCCATAGTTCACGGCCGTCACCGGCAGATAATGCATAGATCTCACCCGAAGGGAACGGCACGATTACCAGGTCGCGCGATACGGCAGGCGTGACCGAACGCAGCATGCCTGCGGTCTCACGGATGCCGCGCTGGCTCCACACCACGTCGCCGGATGTCGTGTTAAATGCATATACCTGGCTATCGATACTCACCGCGTACAGCTTGTCACCTTCCACTCTCGGCGCCGAACGGAACGGAATATTGGTAGCTTTGCGCCAGAGCTGCTGGCCGGTTTCCCCATCGATTGCCACCACCATGCCACGGCCCGACACGGCATACAGCCTGCCGGCGGAAAATGCCAGCCCACCGCCGATGATCTGCGGTTCGTCTTCTTCCGACACGCCGGGCGACTGCCAGCGGATCACGGAAATATCCTGTGCGCTATGCGCGCTAATATTCCCCTCGGCATCCATGGCAAACACCATGTCCTGCGCCACCACCGGCCGTGGGATCAGTGTATGTTCAAAATCGGCGCCTTCGCCGACCCCGGCGGATTGCACATTATCAAGCGCACCGGCCAATGCAAGGTTGCTGGTGTCGGCCGCGAAATAATCGGTATGCTGCGGCCATGCATCATTTGCTTTAGGAACCGGCAGGCGCACCGGCGCATCCTGCACCGACGGGTCTGCCTGTATTGTGCTGTTGCGCGGCAGCACAGACAACCGCTCGCCGGGCAATGCGGGCGTTGTATCCTTGCGCCCACCCATCCATTCCGGCAGGTGGCTGCATCCAGCCCCGCCCATCAATACGCACAACATTACACCCGTGATGAATAGACTATTTTTCATCGGCGGATTCTTCTTTTGCGATCTTTTCAAGCAGGGCATGCGGCGCCATCAGTTGTAACGCTTCGGTGGCACGGCCACGAATGGTGGCGGGCGTATTGCCGTCATCCACCAGTGCAGTAAAAATACCGGCCGCCTGATCGGTTTCGCCTTTTTCTACCAGTTGCCAGGCGCGCCACTCCAACCGGCTGTGGTAGAATGGCTGGTCTTTTCCCGGCTCCGGCAATATACCCGGTGCGCCGGTAGACATGGATGCCAGCGCGGCATACGGCGCCACCTTATCACCGGATTGTTTGGCAAGTTCCGCATATGCGGCGCGCGCCGCATCCTCGTCACCGGCCTGCTCCAGCGCGTGAGCCTCGCGTAGCGCCGCCAATCCACGAATATCCGTGTTGTTTTTGGACAATGCACCTAATACAGCAGACGCTTTTTTATAATCGCCAGCATCAAGCAGCTCCTGCCCTTTTAGCATCTCGGATGTGTATTCCATGTTCTCTGCCTGCTGCCAGTAGCGCCAGCTCACGCCACCAGCGGTGCCAAGGACAATGGCAATGCTCATCCATACGAGATACTTGCCCATGTTCTTCCACATGGCCTCGGAGCGCTCGCGGCGCATGTCGTTTTCAAATTCTTTCAGTAGATCGCTCACATTCAGTCTCCGTTACATGTTTGAAGATTTCGCTAGGACACCGCAAAAATGGTATTTTCTGCATGTCATAGTAGAAATCTCACTCCCACTCAATGGTTCCCGGTGGTTTACTGGTAATATCATACACCACGCGGTTGATACCTTTTACTTCGTTAATGATACGGCTGGCCACACGCCCCAGAAAATCATGCGGATACGGATAATAGTCCGCCGTCATGCCATCGGTCGAGGTCACCGCACGCAGTGCACAGACATTCTCGTAGCTGCGCGCATCACCCATCACGCCGACGGTACGCACCGGCAGCAACACGGCGAACGCCTGCCAGATATCGTTATACAGTCCGGCTTTGCGGATCTCTTCGATGTATATGGCATCGGCTTTGCGCAGGCATTCCAGTTTCTCGTGGGTGATATCGCCCGGGATGCGGATGGCAAGGCCCGGCCCGGGGAACGGGTGCCGGCCCACCATCGCTTCGGGCATGCCCAGCTCGCGGCCCAGCTGGCGTACTTCGTCTTTGAATAATTCGCGAAGCGGCTCCACCAGATCCATATTCATACGTTCGGGCAACCCGCCGACATTGTGGTGCGATTTGATAGTTACGCTCGGCCCGCCGGTGAACGATACGGATTCGATAACATCGGGATAGAGTGTGCCTTGCGCCAGAAAATCGGCACCACCATGTTCCTGCGCCTCGCGCTCAAACACTTCGATGAATGTCTCGCCGATAATCTTGCGTTTGCGCTCCGGATCGGTAACGCCCTTCAGGCGGCTCAGGAATATCAGGCTGGCATCGACAGTCACCAGGTCGATATGGAAATGGCTTTTGAACAGCTCGTTCACCTGTTCGGATTCCCGCGCGCGCAGCATGCCGGTATCAACGAAGATGCACAGCAGCTGGTCGCCGATCGCCTCGTGCAGCAGCGCCGCCACCACCGAGGAATCCACGCCGCCGGACACGCCGCACAGCACGCGTTTGCTGCCGACCTGTTTGCGAATACGCGCGATCTCGGTTTCCTTGAATGCCGCCATCGTCCAGTCGCCTTTGCAGCCGCACACATTATGCGTGAAGTTCTTCAGCAGCCTGCCACCTTCGGGTGTGTGCACCACTTCCGGATGGAACTGCAGCCCGTAGAATTTCTTGTTCTCGTTGGCGATGGCGGCGAACGGCGCCGAGCTGGTACGCGCGGCCACCTTAAAGCCCTGCGGCATCGCGGTGACGGAATCGCCGTGGCTCATCCACACCTGTTTTTCCTCGCCCTTGCTCCATACGCCGGTAAACAGCGCATCTTCATCCACCACCTGTATCATGGCGCGGCCGAATTCCCGGTGATCGGCAGCCTCCACTACACCGCCCAACTGCTGGCACATGATCTGCTGGCCGTAGCAGATACCCAACACCGGCACGCCCAGTGTAAATACCAGCGTGCTAACCTTGGGCGAAAAATCATCATGCACCGAGGCGGGCCCCCCGGACAGGATAATGCCCTTGGCGCCGAACGCGCGGATCTCTTCGTCCTTGATGTTGAACGGGCGGATCTCACAATACACGCCGTTCTCTCGGAGGCGGCGTGCGATCAGCTGCGTCACCTGCGAGCCGAAATCTAAAATAAGGATGCGGTCTTTCATAGTGCGGGGAAGATATTACTCACTGAGGAAGATTTCAACCCGTTGATTGGCCGGTTCATCAATATTATCGGCGGTTCTTACTGGCGTATCCGACTCACCGAAGGCAAAATGCCGTATCGCGTGGCCATCCACGCCGCCCGCTATCAGCAGCTGGCGCACTTTCTGGGCCCGCTCCTCGCTTAGTTTCAGGTTGGCCTGCTCCTCGCCCACCGTATCGGTATGGGAATTGAGAATAAATTGATATGTGCCGCCATCTTGAATTTTTTCAATCACTTCTTCAATCGTGTCCAGCCCGGAAGCACTCATTTCGGCCTCTTTTTCCCTGAAAAACACGATATAAGAGTCCACCTGTGGCTTTGGCGGCGCAGTAAACGCTGTCGGCGACAGTTCGCTGGCTTCTTCCGGTACTACGACCGCAGATTCTTCTTTTTCGCCACCCAACAGCAGGTCCATGGCGTCTTTAAAGCCATCGCGGCAATAGGCGATATCATCAACCTGCCAGCCTTCTTCCTGCTGCTCCACCCAGCAATCAAAGAAATATTGCGCGCGTGCCGCTACTTCCGGCTGTTTCTCAGCAATCCCACCCTCCAGTAATTCGGTCAGCGTCTGGTAACCGGTTTGCAACAGCGGCAACGTCTCGGCGTCGATGTTCCACTGCGTCGGGTCTTCCGGGGGAATGGCATTGCCATAGGCCGCCTGCAGGCCTTTATCGGCGAAATACATCGCATCTGCCCAGTCATAATCCTGTTCTTCCTTTTCCGCGAAGTTCTTGTAATGGTGGAATAGCGCGGTCTGGAATGCGTTTCCCTGGGGCTCTACGCGGCGTAATTCTTCCAGGCTGTAAGTAATGCAACCCGTTAACAGCGCAAGGCCTGCCAAGCTGATGATCTGCTTCATGTGTCCTCACCCGGTATGTTGCTTACTGATTTGATGCGTATGGATACGGAATTTCGCGGTTGTTCCTTACGGTCGTGGCTCAGGTACACTGTCTTGCTGGTGGTGTCGTCCTCGATATCGATGCGATCTGCCGACACGCCACGCTCGACCAACGCCTCGGTAATGATCTGCGTGCGCACTTCAGCGATACGGTCATGCGCAGCGCCAGCACCTTGCGGCATGGCATGTAATTCCACCTGATACTCATCAAGGCCGCGGGTTATTTCCACTATCTGATTCACATCTACAAGCATTTCTTCAGTCAAGATGGTATCTATCTCGTTGAACTGCAAAAGGTATTTGCGCCTGTTGCGATAGGTCAGCGATTCGTCAACCGACTCGAGATCTTCTGAGACAGAATCGAACTCGGCGGCACACGGCGCATCTTCGCCTTCTGCAACGCTGTACAGCTGGTGGCTCCAGCAATCGTACAGCAGCTGGGCACGGGCGGCCTGCTCGGGCAACGCCTGCTTATTGGCCTCGGATAGCAGTGCAACCAACAGACTACGGGCCTCATCCAGCGCTTCAGATGTCGCCGGCTCGGGCTCAACTTCCTGCCCTTCCAATGCAAGCAATCCCTTGCCAGCAAAGTAATCGGCATCTTCCATCTGGCCCAGTTCGGCCTGCGATCCGGCGTAGGCCAGATACTCGGCGGCCAACGACTGGTCGAATCCCCCGGCTTCAGGGGCCGCTTCAGACAGGCGATCATAGCTGCCTGCTGCACCGCAACCAGCCAATAAAAGCAAGGCTCCACACCAAAAACCGACGCGTTTCATACCATTGCCGCCTATCATTTTATTGAGTAATTTCAGATACAATAGCGCATTTTACGGATTTGTATAGCTTCTTCGTGGGCAGTGCAGCAAAATGGTTGCCTTGCGTGGTTTTACCGTCTATACAGCCTGCCTGATTTTATTTTTTAGGACGATATCACCATGGCCATGCAGCGCACTTTTTCTATCATCAAACCCGACGCAACCGAACGCAACCTAACCGGCAGGATCGCCGCCAAGTTCGAAGAGAACGGCTTGCGCATCGTGGCCAGCAAACGCATGCACCTGTCGCGCTTGCAGGCACGCCAGTTCTACGCCGTGCATAAAGACCGTCCGTTTTATGATGAACTTGTGGAATACATGGTGTCGGCGCCGGTGGTGGTACAGGTGTTAGAAGGCGAAAACGCCGTAGCCAGGAACCGCGAGATCATGGGTGCCACCAACCCGAAAGACGCCGCGCCCGGCACCATCCGCAAAGAATTCGGTGAAGATGTGGGCCGCAACTCCGTACACGGTTCAGACTCGGAAGAGAACGCCGCGATCGAGATCGCATTCTTCTTCAGCGGCACCGAGATCGTTGGTTAGCGCTTTTCTATTAACTGCTTGAGCGCCTTTGGGTACAGTATATGTTCCTGTGCATGGATGCGTGCGCGCAATGTTTCATAGCTATCGTCCGGAAATACAGCTACCTGCGCTTGCGCCAATATCGGCCCGGAATCCATTTCAGGCGTAACCAGATGCACGGTGCAACCCGTCTCTTGCACACCTGCTTCCAGCGCATCACGCACCGCATGTGCGCCTTTGAACTGCGGCAGCAATGACGGGTGAATGTTCAGCATACGCCCGTGCCATGCGTTCACAAACCCATCCGACAGCAACCTCATAAAGCCCGCCAGACACAGGATATCAATGGCGTGTGCCTGCAGCTCTTTTTGCATTGCGGTATCGAACGCCGCACGGCTTTCGTAATCGGTATGGCGGATAACAAGCGATGTAATGTTGGCGTTCTTGGCGCGGCTCAGGCCGTGCGCATCTTCTTTATTGGAAATTACAAGTGAAATCTCCGCCGGGTAATCGGCTGCCCGGGCTGCGTCTATCAATGCCTGCAGGTTGCTACCGTTACCGGATATCAGCACCGCCACGCGTTTTTTAATCACGTAATCACCACTGCTTTTTTGGTACGCGGCACGATCTCACCCAGTATAACCGCGCGCTCACCGGCCTTCTTAAAATAGGTGAGCACCTTGTCGGCTTGCTTTTTATCCACCACCAGCACCATGCCGATGCCGCAGTTGAACGTACGATGCATGTCGGTCAGCGGCACATCGCCTGCTTCCATCAGCCATTTGAACACGGGTGACATGCTCCAGCTTTCGGCAGCGATCTGCGCGGCCAGCCCACGCGGCAGTACGCGCGGGATATTATCGAGCAACCCGCCACCGGTAATATGCGCCAGTGCTTTGATTGCACCGGGATGGCGGCGAATGCCCTCAAGGCAGGATTTGGTATATATTTTAGTAGGCGTCAGCAGTACCTGGCCGAAATTCTTATTGCGCGCAAATGGTGCCGGCGATTTGTATGTGAGTTTTTTGTTTTTCAGTATATGGCGCACCAGTGAATAGCCGTTGGAGTGCACGCCGCTGGATGCCAGCCCGATCAACACATCGCCAGCGCCGACATTTTCCTTCGGCAGGATCGCATCGCGCTCCACTACGCCGACAGCAAAACCGGCAAGGTCGTACTCACCCGGCGGATACATGCCCGGCATTTCCGCCGTCTCACCGCCGATCAATGCGCAATCAGAAAGTTTGCAGCCTTTGGCAATGCCTTTTATCACCTGCGCCGCTTCGCTAACCTTCAGTGCACCGGTAGCAAAATAATCGAGGAAGAACAGCGGCTCGGCGCCCTGCACCACCAGGTCGTTCACGCACATGGCAACCAGATCGATGCCGATGGTATCGTGCTTGCCCATGGCCTGGGCTATCTGCAGCTTGGTGCCCACCCCATCGGTACACGAAACCAGCACCGGGTCTTTGTAGCGTAGTGGCTTGAGATCGAACAACGCGCCGAAACCGCCCAGCCCGCCCATCACGCCGGTGCGGCGTGTAGCCTTGGTATAGGGCTTGATGCGCTTCACCAGCGCCTCCCCGGCATCGATATTCACGCCGGCCTTGTCGTAACTGCTGCGTTTTGCTGTTTTCATTGCACTAGTGTTCCATGCTCAGTATAAGTTTGATAGGGTAAAAGGTATGCCAGAGTGTAAAGTTGGTTCAAGTGCTTAATATCAAAATCATCAAGATTCTGTTCGCGGGGCTGGCCCTGTGCATGATCGTGGCCCAGCCGGTGGCCGCCGGGGAGGCGCTGGTCAACAGCGAGGCGGAAGTGGATGTGACCGGAAAAGACGCCTCCGATGCCAAGGAAGAAGCTATGGCCAAGGCCGAGCTGGATGCCCTGAGCGCGCTGCTGAGCAAACTGGCCCCGCCCGGGCAGACACAAGAGATTATCGACAAAATGGACCCGCGCAAACTGGCCAGCCTGGTTCGCGGCACGGAAGTGCTGGAAGAATCCATATCGGACAACCGTTACAGGGCGCGCATCATGGTCAGTTTCGATGCCGATGCCATCAGCCAGATCATTACAAAGGTCAGCGACAGCAAGGATGAAGACTTTGTCGCCCCTACTACCAATGCCTTTTTGATCATCCCGTCATATGAAGAAAAGAAAAAAGAGATCCTGCTGTGGGACGATAACAACCTGTGGTGGCAGGTGTGGAAAGCGCTGGCGGTGGAAACCCTGTCCGGCGATGTGATTGTGCCGGTGGGCGACACCAGCGACCGCATCGTGGTGGATGGCGAGACGCTTTCTGCAGCCACCTATTCGTCGCTGTCGCCCTTTGCCATCCGTTATGGCGTGAGCGACATCGTGGTGCTCAGCGCCACCTATACCAGTAAGCCCGACATGGTGCTGAATGTGGTCAAGCGCCGCATTAACCGTGTGCGTAACGAAGTCAATATGCTGACCTACCGAGCCGATCCGCAGGAAACACAGGAAACGCTTTTCCAGCGCGCCGCGCGTGATATTGCCAGTAGCCTGAGTGTGAAAAAAGTGGAAGAAGGCGATGTGGTCAAGGGCACCTATGGCGGTGAACGCAATAAGGTCATGATGCTGGCGTCGATCTCCACGCTCAAATCGTGGGTTCGTCTGCGCGATAAACTGACCTCGCTTTCAATGATCGATCGGGTGGAAGTGCTTGCCATATCCCCCACACAGGTGGATATGACCATCTATTATCGCGGAAGCCCGGAATCGCTGGCAGCGGCCCTCGATAGCATGAAGTTGAAACTTGGACGGCATAAAGATTATTGGGTGATTACAGGTGACTGATAGAGTTCGATCAAAACGTGCGGCTGTAATGTTCTGGATAGGCATCACGCTTGCCTTTTTCGTATTCCTGTTCCTGATCAAATCAATTCTGCTGCCCTTCATTCTGGGCATCCTGATAGCAT
>JBFWQQ010000073.1:0-9112 GCA_050249355.1 Alphaproteobacteria bacterium
CGAAATCCACGCCGTTGATCACAGTGATACCGTTGGCGCCCGAGAATAACAGGGTATTGTCGTCGACATCAAAGTTTTCGCTGTTTTCGACTATGATGGCATCGGCGCCGGAGTCGCGGCTGAAGTTATGGGTGATGCCGAAATCTTCACTGTCGCTTACGCCGATGCTATCGGTGCCGCTGTTGCGAATCGCATTGTCATCGAGTCCGAAATCACGAGAATCAGCAATATTGATACCGCGACCGCCAGTGTAGCGGATGTTGCTGTTGTTCGCATCAAATGTGAAGGCGTTGTTGATGTTGATGCCGTGGCCGGTAAGGTAGCTCATGCGATTATCATCAAGCAGGAAGTTATTACTGCGATCCCAGATATTGATGCCGTGGCCGGCAAAGAACATCTGGTTGGAAAGCACGTTGAAGTATGAGCTGAATGTGATGTCGATGGCGTTGGCGGCGACCGAGCTGATGGTGTTGTGTATCAGGTCGAACAGGAAACTCTGGCGAACGCCGATACCGTCACCTGTGGTCTGTTTGATAGTGTTGTCGGCAACATCGAAGTTGTTGCTTTCAGATATGTTTACACCGCGGCCCGCGCTGCGTTCCACCAGATTGCCTGTCATGTCGAACAGGCGGCTGATGATGATGTCGAACGCGTGATCGCCTGTGTCACGAACCGTATTATCCACCAGGTCGAAATCGCGCGAGCGGGCCACTGCTATGCCTTTGCCGTCGACAAAGCGCATCGTGTTGTCTGTCAGGTCGAAGGTGAATGCGTCAGCGATATTAATGCCGTTGTCGGCAATGCGCGTCAGGTTGTTTCCGTCCACGCCGAAATGGTTGCTGCGGTCGGTAATGTGAATGCCGTGTGCATCTACATTATTCAGTGAATTACCGTCGATGTTGAAATAGGAGCTGAAGTTAACCCATACGCCGTTTAGACCGATGCCATTGAACTGGTTACGGATAATGTTGAACAGGAAGCTGTTGTCGATCGCCATGCCATGGCCGGAAGCCTGCCCGATCTCGTTGCCGCTTACGGTGGCGCTGCTGGTGCGCAGCATATTGATGCCGTTGCCGGTGACGGCTTTGATCTCGTTATCAGTAACCGTGAAGCGTTTACTGTCGGTGAGGTCAATGGCATGGTCGCCGGTGTCCTGGATCAGGCCGTTCGTCACCGAGAAATCCTGTGAGTTACTGATGGCGATACCATTGCCGCCAGTAAACCGGATGTTGCTCTGGTCAACGGTGAAGAAACGAGAATTATCGATATTGATACCATCGCCCACCGTGTTGCTCATGCGGTTGTCGAACAGGTCAAAATCAACGCTGAACGCGATCTCGATGGCGTGGTTGCCATTGAAGAACATCTGGTTGCTCGTCAAGTCGAAATCCTGGCCGTTGAACACATAGATGCCGCTGCCACCGGTAAAGCGCGAACGGTTACCGGTCAGGCTGAAATTGTTGCCGTTATTGATCTCAAAACCGTGGCTTGTGGTGCGAAACACGTCCACGCCGCTGATGGTGACGTTATTGGCAAAGTCGGCATTCACGCCGTTGGTGGCGTTGTTCAGGCCGTCTACGCCGAGGTTGCGCAGTGTCACGTTGGCCGCATTAATGTCCACCACTGCAGCAGGAGCGCCGAATGCGCGGATGATGGTATTCAGCCAGCCATTGCCTTCCAGCGTGAGGTTGGCCAGATCGATATTCACGTTTTCATTCCACGTCCCATCATGCAGGTGCAGCAACGAACTGGCGGCAACCGGATTGATCGCGTCGATGGCGTTCTGAATGGAACCGGCAGTGCTCTGGTTCAGTTGTACGCTGTTATTTGCCAGCAACACATTGCTCGTATCGCTGAAGAAGCGGCCAGTATTGTTGATAATGATGTTATTGGCAGATGCGATGATACTGCCGAACAGACTTACTTCACCTCCTGCAACGGCACTGAAATCATCCACCGAAACGGTGGCGGCATTCATGATAATATCACGAGTGGCATCAAGTATCAGGTCACCGAATGCAAGGCTGATCACACTATTAAGGATAATGTCGTTATCAGCCAGCAGAGTCAGGTTGCCGGTACCGCCGGAAATGATATTGCCGTTTACGGTGATATTACCCACATCGGGGCCGGGGCCGGAAGTATCCAGAATCACATTGGAAGCGGCCAGTGTTGCGCTGATGGCTGCCGCCATTGCATTATCGACCACGATATTCATCGGGTCGAGCAGCAAGGTGCCCATTTCGCCGTTGGTAGCGCGCAGATCTGCCAAGCCGTTATAGGTCAGCATGTTATGCGAAGATACCTCGGCAAAGCCGCCATTGCCACCGTTTATGCCGCCATTGCCTAATATGGTGCCTTTGAAATCCGTATGGTCATCCGACCAGATAATCGCCGTGCCGCCATCACCGTTATTGGTTGCGCTGACATTTATGGTGCTGTTCTCATCTACAACAACCGTTTTGCTACTGCCTTTACCGACGGCTTCGCCACCGATCTGGACGGTACCGCCGCCGGCTGCGCCGCTGGCATCCACGGTTGCGCTCGCCAGTTTTATATTCTTACCGGTGACCTGTATCTTGCCACCTTTTTCCCCGGCATTTTTGCCGGACGCATTCAGCGTACCCGCCACCTGCACGTTACCTTCGCCGCCATCGAGCACGATCACACCGCCTTCATTGCGTAGGCTGGTCGCTTCGATCACACCGGTATTGTTCACTGCGTTATTCAGCACTTCCCCGGCTGCATTGGCGGTAAGGTATACACTACCCCCCTGCGCGCTGATGGTGCCGGAGTTGCTTACCGCCGCATCCAGCTCGTTGCCGTTCTCATCCAGCGCTTTTACGCTGGTTTTCTTGCCCAACCCAAAGCTGTACAGTCCGTCGCCATACATATCGACCGTGAAAGTTTCTGCTGCCCCAAGCTGCACGGTGCCCATGCGGGCGGTGATCACACCGGTATTGGAAACGCCGGGGGCGACCAGCGCCACAAGGCCTTTATCAGCCACCGTGATATTGCCATGGTTGATTACGCTGGCATTGGCACGGCCCGGTATATCGAAGTTGTAACGGCCCGCATTAAAATTCGCGTTGGTGATGTCTGCGGTGGTCGCAACGAGCCCCGCCACATCGACCTGCGAACCGGCGCCGAACAATATGCCGTTCGGATTGACAATCATCACGTTGCCGTTGGCACTTAGGCGACCTAGAATTTCAGTCGGATTGCCGCCGAACACGCGGTTCAGTGTGACCGATGTGGCACCTGGCTGCTGGAACTGCACCCATTCGTCGGCGCTGATGTTGAAGCTGCGCCAGTCGATGATGCCGCGTTGCGTCAGCTGCTGGATGATAAGATGGCGCGGGTCGCTGCTGTTAAAGGTGATGTTGCCACTGACCACGGTCGGGTCTTCCGGCAGCGCCAACGCCTGCCCGATGCTGCCCAGTGTCAGCACAGATGCCAGCGCAATGCGGGAATACAGTGTGGAGCTGCTGGTCAATGCGTTGCGGATCGGTTTCATGTTATCATCCTTTTAGCCAGTGGGCTGAGGCGTTTATAAAATGTGAGCAGGGGCACCAGAATTAACAAAATTTTAAGTATTTTGCAACCTAAGAACCCTTGCGTAAAAAATCCATATATAACTGTATTTTGGCTAGTATCTGACCGTCAGGGAGAAGAATCCGCGCGTTGCGTCGCCATCTGCGCCGTTGGCACTGACGTTACGTGTCAGTGGCTGCGCCACTTCCAGTTCGCCCGATACGTTCTCGGTCAGGTTGAAGCGCACACCGATACCCGCAGAAGATAGCGAGTCATGCTCGGACTCACCCGGCAGCGTGCGGCGGTTCCACACCTTGCCAATATCGTAGAAGGTATAAATCTGGTACGAGCGCAGATATTCCTCATCGAGATTGTCACTATACTGCAGCTCGGCACGAGCGGCTGCGCCATGATCGCCGGTGATTTCGGAAGAATCGTAGGCCGAACCGAAAGCCGGCCCCCCGATACCGAATTCCTCAGCCGATAGCAACGGCGCATCACTGACCTGCCCGGCTGCTGCCATATACAGGTTTATCGGCGCATCCACCCAGCGGTCAAGCGGTTGCAGACGGCTGGCGCTCAGGTTCAGCTTCTCAAAGCTGGTTTTTCCTACGCTGCGCGAACGCAGGGTGTTGCTACTGTTATCATCCCAGCCGAAGCCTTTGGAAAGAGTAGCTTCCATGCGGTTGATCGCCAGCAGATCATCCACAAAATCGTAGGCTGCGCCGGCCCGCAGCACGCGCAGGCGGTCTTCGTAGAATTTCGTTGCAAGGATGTCCACGTCGGCATCCCGATAATCGAACGCAAGGCTACCGAACAGGTTGCTCTGGCGCGACCGCTCGAACGGATGCACCACGGCTACCGAATAAAAGCGGTTCTGGCCCTTGATATCAAACACATCCAGCGATGCGCCCGGCTCAGTCTGGGTGAAGGATGCGGCAAATATCGCCTTGGTGCCCTCATCCCCGATATATTGTTCATGGCTCAGTTCGCCAAAACGCAGTTCATCCGTATCGGCGGTTAGCACACCACGGAACTGGGTGCGCTCATGCATGCCCAGAACGTTGTTGGCACCGAGCGTCAGCGTACCCTGGTACTGCCCAAGGAAACGGCTGCCCCGGTTGTCTACGGTCAGCGCCGCATCAAGTTGCTTTTGCGTGATGGTCACGATCACATCCGACGCACCGCTAACGCTGGCAGATGGCTGGATCACAGCACGCGCCTGCACACCCGGCAGGTCTTCCATCAGCAGCAGATAGCGTTCAAGCGTTGCAGCATCAAGCGGCTTGGCGCTGCGGATCTTGTTTGCATAGGCATTGAGCAGGCGGCTGTCTTCGGGCAGGCCCTGGAATGTGACCTGATCGACATGACCGGAGATGATGCGAATAGCCACCACCCCGTCGCCGATGCGTTGCGGCGGCAACACCGCGCGTGACAAGATATAACCGGCAGCCCGATAACGTGCTGTAACTGCTGCAACGATCTGGTTCAGCTCGGCAAGTGTGATTTTCTGTCCGATCTTACCGGCATAGATATCTGACAATTCCTCTTGGGTGAAAACCGTCAGATCCTGAAATTCAATACCCTTAAGCACAAAGGTCGTGCCGCCGGGCGGAACCGGCTTCTTTTCGCTGTCCGGCACGCTAATCACCGGTTCCTGTTCAACCGGCGGTCGCTCCTGTACACGGAAGCGGTCATTCGCACGGGTCGGGTCAGCGCTGCCAGGGACGGTCACCTGTGCGTATACGGGTGTTGCGAATGCTGCTATCAGTGTACTGGCTAGCACCAGCCGTAAAAAAGTATGATTCATGTTATCCCAACCGGTCATTGTGCATGTTCTTATTAAGTACGTTGTATTAAAGAATTTTCGCTAGTCTGTAAAGTGAAACACCTGTGAACGCGACACATAACATTATGGGTGTTTCCCGAAACCCACACTAGTCAGGTAACTTACGAATAAATATTCTATTAGTATATTAGAATTAGAGGGTTACCGTTACTGCACCCGATACTGTGTTCGCCTTGCGCCGCGCCTCCTCCAGGGATTTGCCGCGCGCAAGTCCGACCCCCAACCTGCGTTTGCCTTTGATATCGGGCTTCCCGAACAGGCGCAACATGGTGTCCGCTTCAGATAACGCCTTATCCAGGCCAGAGTATGCCATCTTATCCGAGTTTCCTTTTGCCAGGATGACGCTGGACGCCGAGAAGCCGTGCTGGCGAATCACCGGAACCGGCAGGCCCAGTATGGCGCGTGCATGCAGCGCAAACTCTGAAAGGTCTTGCGAGATCAGCGTAACCAGACCGGTATCATGCGGACGGGGCGAGACCTCGCTGAATATCACCTCGTCGCCGCGCACGAACAGCTCTACACCGAAAATTCCTTTTCCCCCAAGCGCCTGGGTAACTTTTTTGGCAATGTCCTGAGCATTTTTCAACGCCATATCGCTCATGGGTTGCGGCTGCCATGACTCCTGATAATCACCATCTTCCTGCCGGTGCCCGATCGGTTCGCAAAAGCTGGTGCCATCTTTGTGACGTACGGTCAGCAGCGTGATCTCGTAATCGAAATCCACGAAACCTTCGACGATCACCGATGTGCCGCCCGTGCGTGATTCCTCGCAGGCGATGCGCCATGACTCTTTTATGTCCTGCGATGATTTGATGACACTCTGCCCCTTGCCGGATGAACTCATGATAGGCTTGACCACGCAGGGAATGCCTATTTCCTGCACCGCAGCCAGAAATTCCTCTTCGCTATTTGCAAAGCGATACGGCGAAGTGGGTAGCGCCAGCTCTTCCGCCGCCAGCCTGCGGATACCTTCGCGGTTCATGGTAAGTCTGGTGGCGCGGGCATTCGGAATCACATGGAAGCCTTCCTGCTCCAGCTCCAGCAGCGTGTCGGTGGCGATCGCCTCGATCTCCGGAACAATAAAATCAGGTTTTTCTTTTTCAATGATGCGGCGCAGTTCCTTACCATCAAGCATGGAGAGGACATAGGAACGGTGCGCCACCTGCATGGCCGGCGCGTTGGCATAGCGGTCCAGCGCGATCACTTCCACGCCCAGCCCCTGCAGTTCCATCGCCACTTCCTTGCCCAGCTCGCCCGAGCCGCACAGCAGCACTTTTTTTGCGGTCGCCGATAATGGCGTACCGATGCTGCAGCTATTATTGTCCGTCATTGCTTTGGTTTTGGTGGCCATGGTCTGTCTCCGTATTTTCCTGCTGAGTCTGTCCGAATACCTCCCACCCCCCACCAAGCGCCGCATACAACGCGATCAGCTTGGTGATAGACTGGGTTTCCGAAATCACCAGACTGTCTTCGTTGTTGGCCAGTTCACGCTGGGCATCAAGCACCGCAAGGTAATCCGCCTCACCCTCATCGAACAATTCCTTGGCCA
This sequence comes from Alphaproteobacteria bacterium, assembly GCA_050249355.1. Taxonomy (GTDB): domain Bacteria; phylum Pseudomonadota; class Alphaproteobacteria; order Rickettsiales; family SXRF01; genus CAZAQK01. The sequence continues at coordinate 6,933 of JBFWQQ010000073.1, forward strand.
GTTGCACGGATATGCGGTGGCTTTGCACACCCTCTTCCAGCCTCCCTCGCGTTTCCAGTTCACGGCCATAGCGCACCAGCGCTGTTTCGGCATCCTTGAGCGCCTCAAGCACGGATTTTTCGTAATTCGCAAGCGCCGCCTGCTTATCGGCATCCGCAGCATCAATGCGCGCCTGTATCGTAGCGGCCTGGAATATCGGCCAATCGATCAACGTAGCGAGCGACCACACGCCGCTGGCGCGCTTGAATACATCGCCGAAGCTACGCGACTGGAAACCGCCGCTGCCGGTGATAAAGAATTTCGGGAACAGCTCCGACACCTCCACACCGATATCAGCATTCGATGCCGCCAGTTCACGCTCGGCAGCGCGTATATCCGGACGGCGGCGCAGAAGGTCAGAGCGCAAGCCGACCGGCACCATGTCCGGTGGCGTGGGCAGTGGCTGTACCGCTCGCATCTCGTCCAGCAGTGCTTCGGGCGGCAGGCCGAGCAGCACCGAAAGGCTGTAGATCGTCGCCTGCAGCTCGGCCTTCAGGCCAGGCACCCGCGCCTGTGTCAACTGGTATTCGCTGCGTGCGCGTGACGTATCGAATTCGTTGGCCTCACCTACTTCCAGCCGGGCATTGATCGCCGTGAAGGTCTGCTCCTGCAGGCTGGCGCTCTGCTCGGTGATGGCGATGCGTTTCTGCAGCCCGCGCGCCTCATAGTAATTGCGCGCCACTTCTGATAGGGTGGCCAGCAACACATCGTGATAGCTGGCTTCGGCGCCTTCGGCCCGCGCACCAGCGGCCTCGTATGCACGCCGCGTGCCGCCGAATATATCGATCTCCCATGACGCATCGAAACCGGCATCATAGAGATTGCGTACCTCGCCGCTGCCCACTGCATTTGGGCCGGACTTGAAACGGCGGCCCTCACCGGTGGTTCCGATTTCCGGCAAAAACGCCGTACCGGCCTGTCGCCGCAAGGCGCGGGCACGCAGTACATTGGCCGATGCGATGACGACATCCTTGTTATGCGCCGCCGCCGCCACAATATATTTTTCCAGGAGCGGATCGCCGAAATTATTCCACCAATCCAGCTGTACCGCCTGTTGTGAGATGGCCTTATCATCGGTCGAAAACCAGCTGTCAGTAAGGTTGACCTGTGGCGGTTCGTAATCCGGCCCCACCGTGCAGGCGGAAAGCAGCAAGGCAACTAACAGCGCATTGTATTTCATGTGTGTTGTCTTTCTTTTTCCAGCTGGCGGCGTACATCGCCTGGCGAGCCAGTTCCGCGCGCCAGCAGGTCGTATGCTACCGGTACAATGAATAATGTAAAAAAGGTAGCGGCCGACACACCGAAAAATATCACCACCCCGATCGCCACACGCGTTTCCGCCCCGGCGCCAAACGACAGGATAAGCGGAACAGAACCGGCTACGGTGGTAATACCGGTCATGATGATCGGGCGCAGACGGATCTCGGCAGCTTTGATAAGCGCCGCTGAAAATTCCATACCCTCATCGCGCAGCTGGTTCACGAACTCGACGATAAGAATACCGTTCTTGGCGGCAAGCCCGATGAGCATGATCAGGCCGATCTGGGTATAGACGTTCAGCGAATTACCGGTGATGAACAGCCCGGCCAGTGCGCCCGCTATCGCCAGCGGTACGGTAAGCGTGATAACGAACGGATGCACATAGCTTTCAAATTGCGCCGCAAGCACAAGGAACACTACCACAAAGCCCATCACGAACACGAACAGCAAGGAGCCGCCACTCTCCTGATATTTCAGCGATTCGCCCTTGTAATCGATCACCGCCTGTTGGGGCAGGTGTTCACGCGCCAGGTCGCGCAGGTATTCCAGCGCATCGCCCAGCAGGTAACCATCTTTCAGGCCTGCTTCCAGCGTTACCGATCGCACGCGATTGTAGCGGTTAAGCGAACCCGAATCGGCATATTCTTCCACCCGCACCAGATTGGCCAGCGGGATAAGCTGGCCGGTAGTGGCCGAGCGTACATAGATGTTCTGCATGTCAGTAGGGGTGCTTTGCTCGCTACGTTCGCCTTCCAGCAGCACGTCGTATTCCTCACCGGCTTCGATATAGGTGGTCACGCGGCGTGAACCGAGCAGGGTTTCCAGAGTGCGGCCGATGGTGTGCACGCTGACGCCAAGGTCACCGGCGCGGTGCTTGTCGT
>JBFWQQ010000074.1:0-8964 GCA_050249355.1 Alphaproteobacteria bacterium
GAGTGCGTGGAAAAAGGCGTCACCCGCAAACGCATGAAACTGGCGGGGTGATGCATACCAGATATTGCATCTGCACGGATGGTGATTTTATAATATATTGATAATTATAAATATACCTATTAATCTTTGGGCACAATTCCTTTGCCGAAACAGCACTTGTTTGTTAGAATCCTAAATATTATTAATTATTTGGCACCCCCATCAGAAATGTCGTATTCTCACGCAGAAATACTTGCGCGCATAAAATCTGAGCTGTCACCGGAACAGGTACAACAGGCCGCTGCAACGGTGGAAAGACTGCATAAAGAATTGCCCGACCATGAACATCTGCAAAATAACCACGTCATGTTACTCATGGGCGGCGGCAAGGACAGCACATGGATGACCGCCTACACCCGGCTGGTGCAGCTCATGCTGGAAGAAAGACATGGCAACACGTTCATTTTACGTGCTGCCACCGGGCGCCATCCCGGCATGCAGATGTCAGTGATGCAGAATATTGACCGCACGTACAAAGCTCTGGGCATGTATGATGACCCGTCAGTTGAGACTATCATGATTCACAATAGTGGGATTGTGCCTTTTGACCCCAAAATGCCCCTGCCGGATGACGTGGTGCAGCTGAACCGCGCCGATGTACTGATGAACGCGCACCGATTCGCCGCCGATGCGCGCCGTACTTTCTGTGATTCCTGCAATCTCCGCCTGTCCAACTGGATCGGACTGGCCGCCGCTTTCAATGGAGGAGCCGATATCCTTGTAACGGGGGACTCACTGACGGAACAAAGCGACTACGCACGCTGGATTTCCAAGCTGGCACACAAGTTAGGCGTTAAAGTCAGTGATTTTAAGAAATTGCCACAGTTCACAAGGATGATGAGAAGCCTCGATGGTATTGGTCGGACACATACAAGCATGATCCACGGCGATGATGCGGAGGCACATAAAGACCGTCGGGTGCATAATGACTTCCCCAAAGAAACCAAACTCTTCACTATCTATTCGGATACAGCATATTCTGCACGCGAACATCTTTCATTTCTTAAGGATTTTATCGGTTTTGATTTTAACACCCTAATGTCAAGCTTCACCGAAACAGACTGTGGAAACCCGGCACTCATGGCGCATCTGCATGGTCTGGCAGCACAGCATTTATTCCATGCACGCTATGAAGATGGCGTGCAAGAATATGTTGCATATGGCATTCGTATGATGGGCAAGAAAGATTTTCCTGAAGAGTTAGTCGAACTGATGCGCGAACGTTATCAGGACGATGCGGCCATTCAGGACATGCGCGGCAAAGTAGAGCGATATGCCTGGGAAACCTACCGGTTGACCCCGGAACAAATGACGGCGATGGTATATGCATCCTTCGCCGGCAACGGCACGAATCTGCATGTGTTCCTTGAACGCGAGCATCCAGACTTATTGTCTAACGAAACCGCTATCCGGCAACTGTTGTCAGGCAACACGACAGCCGAGCACGGCGAAGCAGCAGCGCTGGCAGGCCAGCTTGAGCGAATGAGCGGTTTAACGCTTGAGCAATTACAGCGTAATTACAAATCCACTTTGGTGCGCAACCCGCTGAGTGAAGCTCAAGAAGCAGATACCCTGAAAGAAAAACTTCTTGTCATGGGCATTGGCGACCCACATCAGGAAACGATTGTCAGCAGAATTAACCTGCAAGGAAAACCTAAAGAGCGCATTATCACCGGAAGATAGTACGGTATATCGTGACTAGCTGCCTGGGGAATAATGAGGCCTAGCAAGGTGACGCTCGCCTGCTGCGCTATAGGGTGCCAATGTAATTTATTCAGCCACTTTTTTTACAAAAACCGACTTCAGTCCCATGGCACCAATGCCAGGAATTTTGCAGTCAATATCGTGATCGCCATCAACCAGACGAATATTTTTTACCTTGGTGCCGACCTTAACCACAGAAGATGAACCTTTGACCTTCAAATCCTTGATCACCGTCACGGTGTCACCGTCTTTCAACTCCACACCATTAGCATCACGAATGACCTTGCCAGCTTCAGTCACATCCTGATTTCCAGACTGCGGCCATTCATGCGCGCATTCCGGGCATATATACAACAACCCATCCTCATATACGTAGGCAGAGTTGCATTGGGGGCAATGTGGTAAATCGATCATGTTATTCAGCGCAATAAAAAACCGCCCTGCGGCGGCTTATAAATGGTGGAGCCTAGGAGGGTCGAACTCCTGACCTCCTGAATGCAAATCAGGCGCTCTACCAACTGAGCTAAGGCCCCAAATAGTGATTAGGAGCTAGTGATTAATGGCTAGTTAGGCTACTGTCAAGCGTAGATTAATCACCAATAATCTTGCTGATACGCCGCACCGAGTCATCCAGCTTACCATAGATGTTGGTGGCCACTTTCTGCAGGTCATCGTATTGCCCCTGCAGCATATTGATGGCTTCACTGAGCTGTTCCTGCTCCTGCTTGAGCGATGCGTTCTCGTCCACCACCAGTTTCAGGTGGTGCTCGGTGCGCTGGCTGCGATCATGCTCCACGCTATAGGCCCCCACCGTTTTTTCCAGCCGCTCAATCGCTTTGTGGACGCGGCCCAAAGCCTGTTCCAGCCTGTTTTTGTCTGAATTGCCTGTGTTCATAATGTTTTTTGGTGTTAAACCAATCCCTGTGCTTGAACCATAGCAAAAATCTGATTACAAAGGCTAATCTAACACGCACCGCCGTAAAATAAAGAAGATTTAACCGATGCCCAGAGCCATGACCCAACCTTCTGAAATCCCCGCTGTTTCCGATAAGACGATGGCCAACGCCATTCGCGCCCTTGCCATGGATGCCGTGCAGCAGGCCAATTCCGGCCATCCCGGCATGCCGATGGGCATGGCCGATGCGGCGTATGTATTGTTCTCTGACTTCCTGAAATTCGACCCGAAACACCCAAACTGGCCCGACCGCGACCGCTTCGTGCTGTCTGCCGGCCACGGCTCCATGCTGCAATATGCGCTTATGTACCTAACGGGCTATGAGGATATGACGCTCGAGGAAATTAAAAATTTCCGCCAGCTCGGCGCCAAGACCGCTGGCCACCCGGAATATGGCCACGCCGAAGGTATCGAGACCACCACCGGCCCGCTGGGCCAGGGCATCGCCAACGCGGTGGGCATGGCGCTGGCTGAGCGTATGTTGAATGCTCGCTTTGGCAATGATGTGGTAGACCATTACACTTATGTGATTGCTGGCGATGGCTGCCTGATGGAAGGTATCAGCCACGAGGCTGCATCGCTGGCCGGTCATTTGAAGCTGAACAAACTCATCGTGTTGTGGGACGATAACGAGATCTCCATCGACGGCCCCACCAGTCTTTCGGTTTCCGATGATGTCAAAAAACGTTTCGAATCCTATGGCTGGGCCGTGCAGACCGTGAGAGACGGCCATGACATTGGCGAAGTGTATTCGGCGCTGGCGGCTGCGAAAACCGCGCACGCCCCTACCCTGATCGCCTGCAAAACCGAGATCGGTTATGGCGCCCCGACCAAAGCCGGTACTGCCGGTTGCCACGGATCTCCGCTGGGAGATGACGAGATCGCGGGCGCACGCAAGAACCTTGGCTGGAACCACGCTCCGTTCGAGATTCCGCAGGATGTTCTTTCCGCATGGCGCACCATTGGTGAAAAAGGTGGCAAGCATTACAAGGACTGGTCGGAAAAATTCGACGCCAGTAAACATAAAAAGCATTTCGAACAGCTAATGAGCGGCCACCTGCCCGACGGCTGGCAGCAATCGCTCGAATCCTTCAAACAGGAGCTGGCAAAGAGCCAGCCCAATGAGGCTACGCGTAAGTCATCCGAAAACGTGCTGAACGTACTCACCGCCGCCATCCCGGAAATGGTGGGCGGCTCGGCCGACCTTACCGGCTCCAACAACACCAAGACCAAGGCCATGAAAGGTGTTCAGGCTGATAATTACGGCGGCCAGTACATCTATTACGGTGTGCGCGAACACGCCATGGGCGCTGTGATGAACGGCATGGCGCTGCATAAGGGCTTCATCCCTTACGGTGGAACCTTCATGGTGTTCACCGATTATTGCCGCCCGGCCATTCGCCTGTCGGCGCTGATGCAGCAGCGGATAATCTATGTCATGACGCACGATTCTATCGGGCTTGGCGAAGACGGCCCGACCCACCAGCCGGTGGAACATCTGGCGTCCTTACGTGCCATGCCGAACGTGAACGTATTCCGCCCGGCCGATGCCACCGAGACCGCCGAATGCTGGGCCTTAGCAGTCAGCAACCAGCAAACGCCCTCCATCCTGTCGCTCACTCGCCAGAATGTTCCGCATGCACGCACCGAGTACAATAAGGAAAACCTGTGCGCGCGCGGCGGTTATGTGCTGAGAGAGTCGCCGGTCGCTGGTCGCCAGTCGCCAGTAACTTTAATAGCTACTGGTTCCGAAGTTTCCATCGCGCTTGAGGCGCAGGAAAAACTGAAGGCGAAAAATATCCCCGCCCGCGTGGTATCACTGCCCTGCTGGGAACTCTTTGATGCCCAACCGCAAAGCTACCGCAAACAAGTGCTGGGCGAAGGCCTGAAGGTTGCCATAGAAGCCGCTGGCGGCTTTGGCTGGGAACGCTATATCGGCGAAGGTGGCATATTCATCGGCATGACAGGCTTCGGCGCTTCCGCCCCCGCCCCGGACCTCTATAAACATTTTGGTATCACTGCGGATAATGTGGTCAGCAAGGTAGAAAGCCGTTTATAATGTTCGAAGAATTTGCAAATTTTTTAGCATCTGAGACTGGTCAAACAGTTTCACTGGCGCTAATAGGCTTTAGCTTTCTGGAATTGATAATGGTGTATGTGCCGTTCATGCCGCTATGCAAACACCGCCTGGACATGGAACGCAAGGTACAGGAGACATTTCATCTGGAAGAAAAGAAAGGGCTGGAACAAAGACTAAAAAATCTGAACATGATCAAGTTCATTCAGACAGGTTTTGGCATCGGCGTGTTGATTATTGGAATATATGGGCTGACATTATAATTATGACGATCAAAGTAGGTATAAACGGATTAGGACGTATCGGGCGCTGCGTATTGCGCGCCATTTACGAATACCCGGAAAAGGGTATCGAACTAGTGGCCGTCAACGGCCCGGCAGATGCAGAAACCCACGCGCACCTTTTAAAATATGATTCCGTGCATGGCCGCTTCACCACCAAAGTAGAAGCCAAGGATGGCACGCTGCTTATTGCCGGCAAAAACATTCACCTCACCCATCATCGCGACCCTAAGGATATACCCTGGGGAGAATTTGGTGTGGATCTGGTGCTCGAATGTACCGGCAAATTCAACGACCGTGCCGACAGCGCCTTACATCTGCAGGGTGGCGCAAAGAAGGTGCTTATCTCGGCCCCGGCAAAGGATGTAGATTCCACCATCGTGTTCGGCGTGAACAACCACATGCTGAAAAAAGAGCACGCAGTCATATCGGTAGGATCATGTACAACCAATGCCTTGGCGCCGGTTGTTAAAGTGCTGCATGAGGCTTTCGGCATCGAATCAGGCTTTATGACCACCATCCATGCCTACACCGGCGACCAGAACCTGGTCGATAACAGCCATAAAGACCTGCGCCGTGCGCGTAGCGCCGCCATGTCGATGATCCCAACCTCCACCGGAGCCGCCAAAACCATCGGCCTCATCATCCCGGAACTTAAAGGCAAGCTCGATGGTGTCGCTATCCGCGTGCCGGTTCCCAATGTCTCACTTGTGGATTTAAGTTTTACCACCACAAAAGTGGTCGACAAGGAAGCCCTGAACAGTGCACTGAACAAAGCCGCCGAAACCGAGGCGCTGAAAGACATATTGCATATCTCGCGTCGGCCGCTGGTATCGATCGATTATACCCATACCCCGTATAGCAGTATTGTGGATATCACCGGCACAGTTGTAACCGGCAGGATCGCCCGCGTGGCCAGCTGGTACGATAATGAATGGGGCTTTAGCTGCCGCATGCTGGATGTAGCGAAACTGTGGATGTCATAAATGACGCTCAACTTTCTAACACTGGACGATATACGGGTTGCCGGTAAAACAGTATTGGTACGCGCCGATCTCAACGTGCCGATGAGCGGGGGCAAAGTCACCGACAGCACCCGCATAGTGCGACTGGTCGGCACGCTTGAACATCTTATTGCTGCCAAAGCGAAGGTAGTCATCCTCTCGCATTTTGGCCGCCCTAAAGGCGAGTTTGTTCCTTCCATGTCGCTGGCATCACTGGTCGACCCGCTATCCGAAGCGCTCGGTGGCCGCGAAGTGAAATTCGGCGTCGACTGTATCGGCGCGGCTGCCAAGAAAGCAGTGACCGCACTGAAAGCGGAAGACGTGCTGCTGCTGGAGAATCTTCGTTTCCACCCGGAAGAAGAAAAAGGCGATGCCAATTTTGCACGCGAGCTGGCGGAGCTGGGCGATATCTATATCAACGATGCGTTCTCAGCATCGCACCGCGCACATGCCTCGATCGCCGGGATTCCCAAGCACCTGCCCGCCGCCGCCGGACGGCTGATGCAAGAAGAACTTCAAATGCTGGGCGGTATTTTCTCCGGCACCAAAACCCCGATCGCCGGGGTGATCGGCGGCGCCAAGGTATCGACCAAGCTGGAGTTGTTGCTCAACCTTTCGAGTACCATGCACAAGCTGATCATCGGCGGCGCGATGGCCAATACGTTCCTGCTGGCGCAGGGCCATAAGCTGGGAAAATCGCTGGTGGAGCCGTCGCTGGTGGACACCGCTGCCCGTATCCTGAAGCAGGCGGAGAAAAAAGGCTGCGAGATATTGCTGCCGGTTGATGCGGTGGTCGCCAGAACGTTGGAAGAGCGTGCAAGCTGCAAGATCCTGCCCATCACGAAAATACCGGCGGGCGGCATGATCCTCGATGTCGGCCCGGAAACCATTACCCATTTTTCTAACGCCCTGAAAGGTTGCAAAACCGTGGTATGGAACGGCCCGATCGGCGCGTTTGAGGTCAGTCCGTTCGACGCCTCCACAGTGATGCTGGCCCGTCAGGTAGCCGCACTCACCACAGCAAAGAAGCTACACAGCATCGCCGGTGGCGGCGACACGCTGGCTGCTCTTTCCCACGCTGGTTTGGCCGATAGTTTCAGTTACATCTCCACCGCCGGCGGCGCATTCCTCGAATGGCTGGAAGGCAAAACCCTGCCGGGCGTGGCGGCCCTGCTGCAATCCACACCGCCACGCAAACGCCGCGCCTGATGCGCGTGTTCGTCGTACATACCAAGGACCATGTAAAAGCAGCCTTGCAAGCAGCCCGACAGGCTAGCTGCCCGATGGCGCTGCAATCGACACCGGATGCCATTTTTTATGCCGGGCCGTTATACCTGCTCACCATGTTCCGGCAGGTCAAACAGGATTTTCCTGATGTGGAGGCCACCTTCACCATCGATTGCGCCGATGCGCACGCCGAAGCCATTCAGGCTATGCAGGTGGGCCATACGCACATCCGTTCATCCGCGCCGCAGAAAATCCAGACGAAACTGGCTGCTATTGCCGCAGAACACGGCGTAACGTGGCAGGATTTTCCTTATGAAGCACTTGACTTACAGCTTGCCGGGAGTACAACAGACGCCATGATTGAAAGCATCACGAGGGATCTATGCAAATGACCGCAAAAGTACAGGAATTACGTTCACTCACCCCGGAAGTAGAAAAGATACTCCGCTGTTACGAAGGCGATTCGGAAGCAACCAAAGCCAACCTCGCCCGCATACTCATGCAGGGTAAACTGGGCGGCACCGGTAAACTGGTCATCCTGCCGGTGGATCAGGGCTTTGAACACGGTCCGGCGCGCAGTTTTGCCAAAAACCCGGCCGCGTACGATCCGCATTACCATTACCAGCTGGCGGTCGATGCCGGCCTCTCGGCCTATGCCGCGCCGCTGGGCTTTTTGGAAGCCGGTTGTGAAACTTTCGCCGGCAAGATACCGACCATCCTGAAAGTCAACAGCTCTAACTCGCTGGCTCCTAAAGAAGGCGTGCCGGATCAGGCGCGCACCGGCTCGGTAGCGGACGCCGTACGACTGGGTTGTGCCGCGATCGGTTTTACCATTTATCCCGGCTCGGCCAATTGCTTTGCCATGATGGAAGAGATCGCTACCATGGCCCGCGAAGCCAAACAAGCTGGCCTTGCCGTGGTGATCTGGTCATATGCCCGCGGGGAAGACATCAGCAAAGCTGGTGAAACCGCCATCGACGTGATCGCCTATGCCGCCCACATGGCCGCGCTGCTCGGCGCCCACATCATCAAGGTGAAACCGCCAACCGATTTTATCGAGCAGGCCGAAGCCAAAAAAGTATACGAATCCGAAAAGATCGACGTATCCACCCCGGCCGCCCGCTTTGCGCATGTCAAACAATGCTGTTTCAATGGCCGACGCATCGTAGTGTTCTCTGGCGGCAACGCCAAGGGCGAAGCGGAGATCCTCGACGAAGTCAAAGCCATCCGCGATGGCGGCGGCAACGGCTCGATCATCGGCCGCAACACCTTCCAGCGCCCGCGCGCCGAAGCGCTGAAGCTACTCGACAGCATCATCGGGATTTATAAAGAAACCAAATAACTGGCATGCCGAGCGTAGTCGAAGCATCTGCAAGATACTTCGACTCGCTTCGCTCGCTCAGGATGATACGATGCCAGAATCTTGCCGTCTCTACCTAATCTCACCGCCCGCCATTGAGTTGCCTGCCTTTCGCAAATCATTGCAGGATGCCTTGTCCGGCGGTGATGTAGCATCATTCCAGCTGCGCCTGAAGGATGCCGACGATACCACGATTCGCAAGGCAGCAGCCGAACTCATCATGCTGTGCGAAGACCACGGGGTGGCCTTCATCCTGAACGACCGGCCGGACCTTGCCGCCGAGATGGGCGCTGACGGGGTGCATCTGGGTGTGGGCG
>JBFWQQ010000075.1:0-8854 GCA_050249355.1 Alphaproteobacteria bacterium
CGACGCTCTTCTGATCTGTGAAGGTAGAAAATAACCAGGCATGGGTGCGTCCGCTCAGCCAGAGTAAGCAGGCGCGTGCCCTGTGGGGCCTGTCACGCCGCCATATCGGTAATATGGTGCAGGGCGTGTCGAATGGTTTCACGGTCGATCTGGAGATACAGGGCGTAGGTTTCCGTGCCAATGCCGATAAACAATACCTGACCATCTCGCTGGGTTTTTCGCATGAGATCAAATATGCGATCCCCGAAGGTATCGAGATCAAGGTAGATAAACAGACCGCTGTCACCATATCCGGCAAGGATAAACGCCTGGTAGGGCAGGTGGCCTCTGAGATCCGTGAACTGCGTAAACCTGAGCCGTACAAAGGCAAAGGCGTGCGTTACAAAGACGAATATGTCCGTCGTAAAGAAGGGAAGAAGAAATAATGAGCAAGGCAAAAAAAAGTCCTCAGGCTTTGTTCGCGCGCCGCAGCCAGCGCGTTCGCACAAAGATCAAGTCAGCCGGCCGTGTACGCCTTTCGGTGTTCCGTTCGGGCAAGCATATCTATGCGCAGCTGATCGACGATGCCAAGGGCGTTACGCTGGCATCGGCCTCCACGCTGGAAAGCAAGGTTAAAAGTAAATCCGCCACCGTGGATGCGGCTCGCGCCGTGGGTGAGGAGATTGCAAAAAAAGCCAAGGACGCGAAAGTGAAAGAAGTGGTATTCGACCGTGCGGGCTATTTGTATCACGGCCGTGTGAAAGCACTGGCAGAAGCAGCAAGAGAAGGCGGACTGACTTTCTAGTCGGGCTGGAACAAAAAAGGATTTATTATGGCAAGAGCATCAGAGCAACGTAACGAAGAACGCGAAGGTTCGGAATTGGTAGACAAGCTGGTTTCCATCAACCGCGTAGCCAAAGTGGTAAAAGGTGGCCGCCGTTTCGGTTTCGCCGCACTGGTAGTGGTGGGCGATGGTAAAGGCCGTGTGGGCTATGGTTCCGGTAAGGCCAAAGAGGTGTCTGACGCGATGCGCAAGGCCACCGATGCCGCCAAAAAGAACATGATCCGCATTCCGCTGCGCGAAGGCCGTACCTTGCACCATGACCTGTATGGCCGTTACGGTGCCGGTAAAGTGGTGATTCGCAGCGCTCCGGCTGGTACCGGTGTGATCGCGGGTGGCCCAATGCGCGCAGTATTCGAAGCGCTGGGCGTGCAGGACGTGGTGGCCAAGTCGTTGGGTAGCTCAAATCCGCATAACATGCTCAAAGCTACGTTCGTAGCGCTGCAGGAAATGAAAGCTCCGCGCGCGGTGGCTGGAAAGCGCGACAAAAAGATCGGTGAGATCGTGGAGCGCCGCGAAGGCAAGCTGTCTGATATCGGCCAACAGGATAACCATCCGCAGGATGACAAGTAAGGATTAGCATCATGGCAACGGAAGAAACCAAAGTAAAAGCAAAAGTAGGCAAGCCGCCTGCAAAGAAAGCTGAGGCGCCCGCCAATAAGGAAGCAGCCAAAAAACCTGCCGCTCCTGCGAAAGCTGCTTCGAAAACCAAGCAGGCCGCCAGCGGTGGCCAGCTGAAGGTGACGCAAATCGGCAGTCCGATCGCCCGTCAGAAAGCACAGCGTGCCACGCTGGTCGGTCTGGGCCTGAACAAGCTGCATCGTACCCGTGTGCTGAACGATACTCCGGAAACCCGCGGTATGATCCGCGCCGTGTGCCATCTGGTAAAAGTTGAAAACGTAGGATAAGTATTATGAAACTGAATGAATTGAAAGCAGCCGAAGGCGCACGTCACCGCAAAATGCGGGTAGGGCGCGGTATCGGCTCTGGCAAGGGCAAAACCTGTGGTCGCGGCGGCAAAGGCCAGACTGCACGCACCGGCGTGGCCATCAACGGCTTTGAAGGCGGTCAGACCCCGCTGCATCGCCGCCTGCCGAAACGCGGCTTCAATAATTACACTTCCGTGGATGTGGCCAGCGTGAACCTGAGCGATGTGCAGCAAGCTATCGATTCCAAAAAACTGGATGAGAAAAAGCCGGTCGATCTGGCCGCGCTGAAAGCAGCCGGCCTGGTGCGCAAGCATGTTGAAAACGTGAAACTACTGGGCAACGGCGAACTGAAATCAAAAGTCAGCTTCAACCTCTACAAAGCTTCTGCATCTGCCAAGGCGGCGGTTGAAAAAGCCGGTGGCAGCCTTACATTAGCATCTGTCGATAAAGCTGAAAAATAATACGCCGTAGGCGGCTCCATTGCCGCCTGTCGCGCCCCCACCATCAGGTACAGGATTACCAATCGCTATGACATCCGCCGCAGAACGCCTCGCCGCTAATATGAATTTTGGAGTCCTTTCCCGGGCTACGGAGTTGAAGAAGCGCTTGTGGTTCGTTCTGGGGGCTCTAGTGGTCTATCGCCTGGGTACTTTTATCCCTGTGCCGGGCATTGACCCGCGGATACTCGCTGAGATATATGCGCAGCATCAGGGCGGCGTGCTGGGTGTCTTTAATATGTTCTCCGGTGGCGCGCTGTCGCGTATGACCATTTTTGCATTGGCGGTGATGCCGTATATCTCGGCGTCGATTATCATGCAGATATTGCAGGTGGCGGTGCCGTCGCTGGCCGCCATGAAGAAAGAAGGCGAATCCGGCCGTCGTAAAATTAACCAGTACACACGTTACGGAACAGTAATTCTTGCATTGTTCCAGGGCTATGGCATTGCCGCCAGCCTGGAGGGCATGTCCGGTTCTTCCGGTTCGGCCGTACTCGACCCTGGCGCATTCTTCCGGTTTACCACCGCAATCACCCTGACCGGTGGCACCATGTTCCTCATGTGGCTGGGCGAGCAGATCACTGCGCGCGGTATCGGCAACGGTATATCGCTAATCATCTTTGCGGGTATCGTCGCCGGGTTGCCTGCGGCCATCGGCCAGACATTCGAACTGGGCCGCACCGGGCAAATGAGCACGCTGTTTATTTTTATCATCCTGCTGACCGTGCTGGCGCTGATCACCCTGATCGTATTCGTGGAACGTGCACAGCGTCGTATCATCATCCAGTATCCTAAGCGTCAGGTGGGCAACAAACAGTTTGGCGGAGAGAATACCCACATGCCGCTGAAACTCAATACGGCAGGCGTTATCCCGCCGATCTTTGCCAGTTCGCTGCTGCTATTTCCGCTGACGATAGCACAGTTCCAGGCCGATGGTGGTACCGGTTGGATGGCTGCGGTCAGCAGCTATCTTGGGCATGGGCAGCCACTTTACATAGCCTTGTATGTTGCACTCATTGTGTTCTTCTGTTTTTTCTATACCTCGGTGGTATTCAACCCGGGCGAGACAGCAGACAACCTGAAAAAGAATGGTGGGTTCATTGCCGGTATCCGGCCGGGTAAGCAGACCGCTGATTACCTTGACTACGTATTGACCCGTCTGACGGTAGTGGGTGCGGTGTACCTGTCTTTCGTATGTGTGATGCCGGAAATCTTTGTGGCCAAGTATGCCGTTCCGTTCCAGCTGGGTGGCACCGGCCTGCTGATCGTGGTCAATGTGATCATCGATTTCGTGACGCAGGTTCAGTCGCACCTGTTCGCCCACCAGTATGAAGGGCTGATCAAGAAGGCCAGGCTGAAAGGCAGGTTGCGGTGAATAATATCTGCGCACAGGATGCGCCGGAAAATATGGTTTTTGCTGCATTCTGTAGCGCCGCGCAGGCTGTGTGCCTCCGTTGCGCTGGTCGCCTCGCCCCAGTGGGATTGCTATGAAACTGATATTGTTAGGCCCGCCGGGTGCCGGTAAAGGTACTCAGGCGCAACATCTGCAAGACAAGTATAATATACGCAAACTTTCCACCGGCGACATGCTGCGTGCAGCGGTAGCTGATGGCACCGAAGTGGGAAAGAAAGCCAAAGATATCATGGCGGCAGGTAAGCTGGTACCGGATGAGATCATGATCGACCTGATTCGTGACCGAATCTGCCTTAAAGATTGTACTACCGGATTTATTCTTGATGGTTTTCCACGTACCGAGGCGCAGGCCGAAGCTCTGGACGCAATGCTGAAGAAAGAGAATAAAGAGCTCGACTGTGTGATCGAATTGAAGGTTGATGACAGCAAGCTGGTTGAACGCATTTCGGGCCGCTTTTCCTGCGCAAAATGTGGGGAAGGGTACCACGACACGTTCAAGCAGCCCAAGGCCGAAGGGGTCTGTGACCGCTGCGGTGCTACTGAATTCTCCCGCCGGGAGGACGATAAGGCTGAAACTGTGGCCAAGCGTCTGGAAGCATACCATGCTCAGACAGCTCCCATACTCCCGTATTACCGGGAAAAGGGGCTGCTGGTGAGCGTGGACGGCATGGCGCCGATCGAGGCGGTCACCGCCAAAATCGACGAATTATTAAAAGGATGTGAAAAACAGGTAAAAAGTGGTTGACGCGCACTGAAATATCACTAAAATTCCTGCTCTTCGCAATAGGTTGTTATTTTTTAAACGATTGAATTATTTAAGGTTTTTATGGCTCGTATCGCTGGTGTAAACATTCCCACGGCAAAAAGACTGGATATCGCCCTGACGTATATCCATGGAATCGGCCGTGTTAAAGCTCAAGAAATCTGCCAGAAGGCTGAACTGCCGCCGGAAAAACGTGTTCAGCAGCTGGCCGAGTCGGAAGTGATCCGTATCCGCGAGATCATTGACCGTGACTACGTGGTAGAAGGCGACCTGCGCCGTGAAGTCTCTATGAACATAAAACGTCTGGTGGATCTGGGCTGTTACCGCGGCCTGCGTCACCGTAAAAAACTTCCTGTCCGTGGACAGCGCACCCATACCAACGCGCGTACCCGTAAAGGTAAGGCAAAACCCATCGCGGGCAAAAAACTGGCAACTAAATAGCCGCATCTGAGTAGGAAACAACATGGCAGCGAAAGACGCAGCAAGAGTAAAAAAGCGCGAGCGCAAAAATATCAGTACTGGTGTAGCGCACGTCAACTCAACCTTTAACAATACGATCATCACGATCACAGATACACAGGGTAACACCGTGTCGTGGTCATCAGCTGGTGCACACGGCTTCAAAGGTTCGCGCAAGGCAACCCCGTATGCCGCGCAGGTAACCGCTGAGGATGCGGGCCGCAAGGCACAGGAACATGGCATGAAAACGCTTGCTGTGCTGGTAAAGGGTCCGGGTTCGGGACGAGAGTCCGCGCTGCGCGCCCTGCAGACATTGGGTCTGGTCATCACCTCGATCAAGGACGTGACTCCGGTACCGCACAACGGCTGCCGCCCGCCGAAACGCAGAAGGGTATAATACGAATCGTACCCGGTACTCGGTACTCAGTACCCGGTGAAGAAAAAATTCTGAGTACCGAGTACCAAGTACTGAGTACGACTTATTTTTAGGAGCAAACATGTTAGCAAAAAACTGGCAAGACCTGATTAAACCGACCAAGCTGGATATCAGTGTATCCAAGACCAACCCGAATCAGGCGACCATCGTGGCGGAGCCACTGGAGCGTGGATTTGGCCATACGCTGGGTGTGGCGCTGCGTCGCGTGTTGTTGTCTTCCCTGCAAGGTGCAGCGGTGACCTCGGTGAAGATCGATGGTGTGCTGCATGAGTTCTCATCTATTCCGGGTGTCCGCGAAGATGTGACAGATATTATCCTGAACATCAAGGAACTCTGCCTGAAAGTGGATTCTCCTGAGAAAAAGAAAATGGTCCTAAATGCGACCGGCCCAGGCGAAATAAAGGCCAGTATGATCGAAACCGCCGGTGACGTGACCATCCTGAACAAGAACCATGTGATTTGTACGCTGGATAAAGATGCCAAGCTGCACATGGAACTGACCGTGGAAGTAGGCAAGGGCTATGTGCGCGGTGCAAAACCCTCGGACGCGCCGATCGGCCTGATCCCGGTGGATGCGCTGTTCTCTCCGATCACCAAAGTATCCTACAAGGTGGATAACGCCCGCGTGGGCCAGATCACCGACTACGATAAACTGTTCATGACCGTGGAAACCGATGGTTCCGTAGGTGCAGAAGATGCGGTGGCACTGGCTGCCCGTATTCTGCAGGATCAGCTGCAGCTATTCATCAATTTCGAAGAAGCTACCGTAGAGCACAAGGAAGAAAGCAAACCGGAACTGCCGTTCTCGCCGTACTTGCTGAAAAAAGTGTACGACTTGGACGAACTGTCGGTGCGCGCCACCAACTGCCTGAAGAACGACAATATCGTTTATGTGGGCGACCTCGTACAGAAAACCGAAGCCGAAATGCTCAAAACCCCGAACTTCGGACGCAAATCGCTGAACGAGATCAAAGAAAAACTGGCAAAAATCGGTCTGCGTTTCGGTATGGAAGTGCCGAACTGGCCACCGGAAAATATCGAAGAATTAGCCCGTAAGTATGAAGACCCATACTGATCGTTGGCGACTGACAACTGGAGACTGAATTATGAGACACGGAATGAATGGGCGGAAACTGAACCGCAAGAGTGCACATCGCAAAGCGATGTTCTCGAACCTGGCGCAAGCCCTGATCAAACACGAACAGATCAGCACCACGCTGCCCAAAGCGAAAGACCTGCGCCCCATCGTGGAAAAGTTGGTTACGCTTAGCAAACGTGGCGACCTGCACGCACGCCGTCAGGTGGTTGCGGCGCTGGGTGGCGATGCAAAACTGGCAGACAAGCTGTTCTCCACGCTGGCCGAACGCTACAAGAATCGTCCGGGTGGGTATACCCGTGTGCTTAAAGCTGGTTTCCGTTATGGCGACATGGCTCCGATGGCGATCATCGAGTTCGTTGACCGTGATGAATCGGCCAAAGGCAAGGATTCCGGTCCGGTCGCTACCAACGACGACATGGAACAAGTAAAAGAAGCCGTAGCTTAAAAATATTCCCTCCCCCTGCGGGGGGAGGAAAATGTCCCCAAGGATTTTCCATGAACATGCTGGCACTGGCTTATGTTGCGTTTGGCGGCGCCGTGGGAGCGATGGGACGGCACCTGATGGTAAATTTTATCGGCAACCATACCAGCCTGAACTTTCCTTACGGCACGCTTAGCGTAAATGTATTGGGTGGTCTACTGATGGGCCTATGGGTAGGTTCCATGGCATACCTGATGCCTGCCAAAGCCAAAGACCTGCACCTGCTGTTTGCGGTAGGAGCGCTTGGCGGATTCACCACATTTTCCGCCTTTTCGCTGGAGATCATCCTGCTGATCGAACGCAGCGGCTTCATGCAGGCGGGCATGTATGTATTATCTTCCGTTGTGCTATCAGTCGGCGCGTTGTTCTCCGGCATGGCAATCGCCCGTTACGCGCTGGGATGAAAAGCGATCACACCATTAGCGCGGAGGACGAGGGGATTCGTCTGGATCGCTGGTTCAAACGGCACAAGCCGGGCATCCCGCATGCACTTCTGGAAAAAAATCTGCGCAAAGGTAATATCCGGCTGGATGGCAAAAAAGTCAAATCCTCCGACCGCCTGCAGGCGGGGCAGGTACTGTCCGTTCCTCCGATCAAAATAGATACGGCGCGGCCTAAGCAGCGCTATGTGCCCACCAAGGAAGAGGCGGCCGAACTGCAATCCTGGGTATTGCACAAGGACGATCAGGTCATTGCCATCAACAAGCCTTCCGGCCTGCCCGTGCAGGGCGGCAGCAAGGTTAAGCGTTGCCTCGATGACATGCTTGACGCACTGAAATTCGATGGCGAACGCCCCAAGCTTACCCACCGGTTGGATCGTGATACCAGTGGCGTGTTGCTGCTGGCGCGCACCAGCAAGGCGGCTACGTTCCTTACCCGCCAGTTTGCCGATAAAACCACGCAAAAGACCTATCTGGCGCTGGTGCACGGAACGCCGCACCCGCTGGAAGGACTGATCGAAGACCGGCTCGCCAAAGGAACGCCGGAAGACAATGACTATGAGATCATGGCGCCCGATGATGACGGAAAACCCGCCAGCACATGGTATCGGGTGCTAGAATCGCTGGCCGGAAAATTCGCCGTGGTGGAGCTTAGCCCAAAGACCGGCCGCACCCACCAGCTGCGTGTGCATATGCAAAGCAAGGGTTGCCCCATAGTAGGCGATCGCAAATATGGAGGTGCGACCGAAGCCGGGCTGGCATTGGACATCGAAGACCGCTTGCACCTGCATGCATGGAAAATTTCTTTCCAGCAGAAAAACGGCAAAATGCGCGAGGTTGTGGCACCCCTGCCTCCGCATATGAAAACAAGTTTCAAATCCCTCGAGATCGAGATAGCGGAATAATGCCCAAAGCGCCACCCAGCCACACACCGGCCAAGCGTCGCTTTGAAGTGCATGGCACCGCGCTCAACCAGGCCATTCGCAAGGAGTGGGAAACCTTCGAGACCTTTTCGCCGTCGGCCATGCCGATGACGTCGCTCGCATTTACCGCTATCGACCAAGTGGAAGGCAACCGTGATAATATGATCGAAGTTCTTCTGGCCTATGTCGATACCGACACGTTGTGCTACCGCTCGGAAAAATCGGAAATGCTTGGCGAACAAAAAAAACAGTGGGATCCGCTTCTGGCCTGGGCAGGCGACCGCTACAGCGCGCTGTGGCAAACCACGACCGGAATCATGCCGCTAGAGCAGTCTGCGGTGCTGCATGAAGCCATACGCGAACATCTGGCTACTCTCGACAGCATGCGCCTGACCGCCTGCGGCATGCTGGCCAGTGGATACTCATCGCTGGTGCTGGCATTGGCAGTGCTGGATAAAAAGCTCTCTGCTATAGAAGCATTGCGACTGTCGCTGCTGGAAGAAGACCTGCAGGCGAAGCAATGGGGAATTGTCGAGGAAGCGGATGAAAAGAAACAACAAATGCAAGAAGAAATAATGGTTACTTCGCGCTTT
>JBFWQQ010000076.1:0-8793 GCA_050249355.1 Alphaproteobacteria bacterium
TGCGCACGCACCAGAGGCAGCCACTCTTCGCGCGGCTTACCCATCAACGTATCACCGTGCAGGGCTTTCAGCTCTTCACCCACTGCGACTAGGTATTCACCCGGATACAGGCCTTCAGGTATCTCAATAATCTTCTCGCCGCAGGCTTCACGGTAACGCAGGTATGCTGAATCAGCGAGCTTGTCCACCTGCGCACCGGCATCGTTGATGTAATATTCGCGGGTAACATCGTAGCCAGCCTTTTGCAGCAGACTGGCAAGCGCATCGCCATACACGGCGCCACGGCCATGACCCACATGCATCGGGCCGGTCGGGTTCACCGAAACATACTCCACGTTCACCCGCTTGCCGTTGCCCATGTCTGTTGTGCCGTAGTCACGTCCTTGCGCCAGAATATCCAGAACGGCCATCTGCCACACCACCGGTGACAGGGTGATATTGATAAAACCCGGGCCAGCAATTTCAACCTGCGTGACGTGATCCAGCTTTTCCAGTTCTGCAGCAATCACGGTGGCAATATCGCGTGGTTTTTTTCCCAGTGGCCCAGCCAGAACCATCGCGGCATTAGTGGCCACATCCCCGTGCGATACTTCTCGTGGCAAAGTGGCGTCCACCTTGTCGACAACACAGGGATTTTCCTGTAGTTCCTGCGCGAATTCACTCTCAATTATCGCATGAACATCGTGTTTTATATTATTGTAAATATTCATTAAAATAAAATACCACCATAACTATGTGTGATTATTTTTCGACGCTGCAGAAACTGTGAATAATGTTGTGTAAAAGGTCGCCGGAAATCATTTTGCCAGCCAGGCACGCGCCTGCACATCGAATAAACGCCGATACTCCTCCAGGGCAAAACGATCGGTCATACCGGCAATGAAATCACTCACCACCAGCGCCGTTTTGGTACTTCCCGCACTGCCGGCCTGTTCACGCCAGCCAGCAGGAAGGCATTCCGGCTCGTTCAGGAAAAATCCGAATAGATCTTTGACTACCCGGCGTGACTTGCTGGCCATACGGTTCACCTTATAATGGCGATACATATTCTGCATAAGGAACTCTTTCAACCGCAGGTTGGTCTCCTGCATCTCATCGGAAAAATGCACCAGCGGCTTGCCAAGACGACGTATATCGTCAGCGGTTTCCACCCCGAACGATTCGATATTCTGTTTTGTCTGACCGATTACGTCCACCACCATGCTGTGGATCAGGCGGCGGATGGATTCATGTACGATACGGTTTTGTTCAACAGCCGGATACATATCGCGCACTTCGCGGAATATGCCCCCTACCCCGGCCACCGCCGACAGTTGCTCCAGCGTAAACAGCCCGGCCCGCAGCCCGTCATCAATGTCGTGGTTGTTATAGGCGATATCGTCGCACAATGAAGCGATCTGCGCCTCGGCGCCTGCATAGCCATCGAGGTCGAGATTGTGGCGCTCGTTATACTCGGCGATAGCGCGGGGGATTTTATTGTCCTTACCTTGCTCGAAAGCGCTCATATCGCCATGCACAGCGCGGGAAACCCGCACAGGCACTTCAGACTGCCCTTGCGACGGAGGTCCTCCGTAGGTTTCTTCCTTGCTCTTGGTTTTTGACAGCGTTTTTTTCACATTAAAGTTCTTAAAAAAGCTGAAAATAGAGCTGGGATTAGGCTTTTCCAGCGGCCCGTTATGCTTGGCGGTGCCTTCCAGTGTTTCCCATGTCAGGTTTAGCCCATCGAATTCGGCATAGCGCTTTTCCAGGCTGGTTATGATACGGATGGTGTGTGCATTGTGATCGAAACCACCAAATGGCTCCATTACTTCGGAAAGCGCATCTTCCCCGGCATGGCCGAATGGGGTATGGCCAAGGTCATGTGCGAGCGCTACCGCTTCGGCAAGGTCTTCATTCAACCCCAGCATGCGGCTGGTGGAACGGGCAAGCTGGGAGACTTCCAGGCTATGTGTCAGGCGGGTGCGGTAGTGGTCACCCTCGTGATTGACGAACACCTGCGTTTTATACTCCAGCCGGCGGAACGCGGTGGAATGGATGATGCGGTCGCGGTCGCGCTGGAATACCGTGCGTGTATCGCTTTCCGGCTCACGGTGCAGACGACCTTTACTTTTTGCAGGATCGCAGGCGTAAGATGCCAGCATGTACGGATGGCTATTTGTAACTGTCATAAGGCTGGCAGGTATACCTCGTAGCCACTGAAAATACAACACTTTGTTATATCTCCCTTAACCAGATCCTCCTAACCAGCCCATCCTTGAAAAATGGCATAATCTTCACACAACTGTCATACAACCGTCACAGGCCTGTAACAGACCTAACATATTATTAGGTTGTTGCTAAATATGGAGAGTTTATGAATAAATTATATATCATCTTATCTATTGCCGTACTGGCCGTGGTAGGGGTATTGGCTTTTAGCGCGACTAGCTATGCAAAAGGAACCTTCGCATCTGCTCAAGGTCACGAATTTCCACCACTTTTGAAGCCTAATCCCAATAAGCCCGGCGAAGCATCCGATCCTACCGCACCTCCGGGACCACCCTATAAATATGATCCGCCGGATAACCCCGTAATACCGGGCAAACCGTATAAGGTCACACATGGCCGAAATGGCCCGGTGACATATTACGGCTGGCCGGATGGCACATTGCGCCGTACACCGCCACCGCCACCGCCCGTACCGCAGACTCGCGTGGATCAGTTAGATATCAGCGCAGCCGCACTTAATTAAAAAAAATAAATCAAACCTTTAAAGCCCGCTCCGGCGGGCTTTTTTGTATCCTTGATAATATGACCGCCATGCACCATAATACCACTATGGAAACAGCATTCAGCTTCACAGAAAGCGCGGCTGCGCGTATCAACAGGATCAAGGCCCAAGAAGGCAAGACCCTGCGCTTTCGTATTCTGGTCAAGGGCGGTGGCTGCTCAGGTTTTCAATATGAATTTGCTTTGGACAGTGCAGAACCCGCTATCGATGATACAGTGATCGAGCGCAACGGAGCCGAAGTAGTAATAGATGGAACCTCATTGGCCATCCTCAAAGGTTCACAGCTAGACTTTGTGGAAGACCTCAGTCATGCCGGGTTTGAAATAAAGAATCCCAACGCCACCGCAAGCTGCGGCTGCGGCAACAGCTTCTCGGTGAGTTTATAAGTGCAAACTACGAGCGCAGCAGCGCGAGTCAGCCATGAGCCAGCGCAGCGTCGCGCCATCGCGAGGTCAGTAGGCCGAGCGGGGAGCATATAATGATCTCTATCGCAACATGGAACGTAAACTCCGTAAAATCGCGGCTTACGCATCTTACTGGCTGGCTGAAGGAAGACGGACCGGATATCGTATTACTGCAGGAGCTCAAATGCATAGACGATGCGTTTCCCGCCATGGAAATTGAAGAGCTGGGCTACAACATCGCCGCCCATGGCCAGAAAACCTATAATGGCGTGGCCATCCTTTCCAAATTCCCGCTGGACGATATCATGCGTGGCCTGCCGGATAATGATAACGACGATCAGGCGCGCTATATCGAAGCCGTAGCATCCGTTCCCGGCGGCGCAATACGCGTGGCATCGGTGTATGTTCCCAACGGCCAGACCACTGATTCGGACAAGTACCACTATAAATTATCATTCCTCGATAAGCTGCATGCGCATTGCAAGACCTTACTGGGCTACGAAGAACAACTTGTAATCGGCGGTGATTACAATATCGCGCCCGAAGATGTGGATGTGCACAACCCCAAACATTGGGAGGGCAGCGTACTCACGCATGATACGGTGCGCGCCGCGTTCCGCCGCATGTTGAATCTTGGCCTGTATAATGCCATTCGCCCGGTGGATGGCGCAAACCCACAAGGCGGCCAGTTCTCTTGGTGGGATTACCGCGGAGGCGCCTACCAGAATGATGATGGCCTGCTCATCGACCATCTCCTGCTTTCACCGCAGGCGATGGATGCTTTAGAAGCTTGTGGTATCAATCGCGGTTTACGCGAATTAGAAAAACCCTCTGACCACACGCCGGTGGTAGCAACACTCAGCATGTAATCTATTGATATAGATAGGCATATTAAGCGCACCCAGAGCGCTAACCAGTAAAAATTGTCATCTAATTGTAATGCATTCGTCACGCGCCTGTAACAGCAACATGATAACTTGTGTTAAGGAAAATTATTATTAATTTGTTGAATAGATTAATTTTATGACAAAAAGTTGCATCACATTACTATTAGCTGTTTCAACCTTTGGCGCTGCGACCATGTCAAGCGCACAAGCCTTTATTGGCATAGGTGACCTATCACTGCTTAATAACAGCGGAGTAGTGCAAGGTTTAGTAATAAGGGGCGATTATGACGTAGGTAAAGGAGCGCATCCTTTGCTCATGGACGGTTACACCGTAAAATTTGCAGAAGATGGCGGCACCATCTATTGCAAGGTATATAAAGATAACAAGCTAGTTGGCACTGCCCATGAGCTGCCAGCCAATTTTTCCAGTTCGACCTTGTCCAACAAAAAGATCGCTATCAAAAAATGTCTAAAAGATGCGGGCGTGCCAGATAGTTCATTTTTATCCTGGCAGTAACATATACATTATTTGATATAATTTAGCGTACTAAGCTAGATTAATATTTACTCGCTTCATACAATTTGAAGCCGCAAATCGCGGAAGCATTCCAAATGCTACCAACCGCTGGGAACTAACTTGGTAGAGGTCTTTACGGTGTTACGGCCACTATGTTTGGCCGAATACAGCGCCTCGTCTGCCCGCTTGAGCAAGGCTTCCGGCGCATCCCCTTCCGGGTGCAAATTGGCAATACCGATGGAAACCGTACGCGTCAGCTCGGTACCGTCATCGAGTCTGAACGGGGTATTTTCCACAAGCTCGCGTAGGCGGCTGGCGGCATTCAACGCATTCTGCGGGTCGGTTTCCGGCATCAGCACAACAAATTCTTCGCCGCCGAAACGTGCGATCAGGTCGGTGGAACGCGCAGCCTGTATGATACGGTCCGCCAGCTGCTTAAGCACCAGGTCACCGGCGTCATGGCCATACGTGTCGTTCACCGACTTGAAGTGATCCATATCCATGATGGCAAGCGCAAGGTTCTTGTGGTGCTGCAGCGACTGCTGCACCATGTTCTCCAGGTGGATGTTCAGGTAATGGCGGTTGTATAGCCCGGTCAGGCCGTCTGTTACTGCCATGGACATGCTTTGCTGGTACTGCGATTTCAACGCATCCTGATATTTTTTACGGCGGATCTGTGTTTTCAGGCGCACGGCCATTTCGTTTCTATCCACTGGCACGGTCAGGTAATCGTTCATCCCCATTTCGAGCGCTTTGAGCATGATGCGCTGGTCATCCTCATCCACCAGCACCAGCAGCGGGATGTTACGGGTTTCCTCGTGGCCCTTGATCTGCGATGCAAGCCGCAAACCATCGGCATCCATCAGCAGCGTGCTGATCACGATAGCATCAAACTTACCATCGACCGCTTTTTGTAGTGCGTTCTCAGATTCTTTTTCCCACTGCACATCATAAATTTCTTTCAGGCGCGTTACTACCTGTTTGCCCTGCACTTCATCATCATCAAGCAGCAACACCTTTGAGCCATCCACATTGGTGTTGGCTTCTATCGGCTTGATACCCATCTGCAGGCCGGTCTTGTCACGCAGGCGCAATTCGTCGAGCAGCACCTTGATACGCACCAGCGATTTCACGCGCGCGAACAGCGCCATGTCGTTGATCGGTTTGGTCAGGAAATCGTCTGCCCCGCTCTCCAGGCCTTTCAGGCGATCCGATTGCTCAGACAGCGCGGTCACCATTACCACCGGAATGTGTGCTAATTCAGGGTCCTCTTTCAGTTTGCGGCAGGTTTCAAAACCGTCCATCCCCGGCATCATCACGTCGAGCAGGATGATATCCGGCATATTCTGTTTAGCTCGTTCCAGCGCCTCATAACCATCCTTGGCGGAAAGCACATCGTAGTATTCACTGGCCAGTTTCGCTTCGAGTAGCTTGATGTTCGCCACCACGTCGTCCACCACCAGTATCTGCGCGGTCATGCTATACTACCTCCTCTTCGCCAAGGAAGCGCCGCACAGTATTCAGGAAGGAGATAATCGAAATAGGTTTGGAGATATACGCTTCGCAGCCTGCCTCCATGATCTTTTCCTCGTCATCCTTCATAGCAAAGGCTGTAACCGCCACTATCGGGATCGAAGCGACCGCCGCATCCGATTTTAGGCGGAGCGTGACGTCCAGCCCGGAAATTTCCGGCAGCTGGATATCCATCAGGATCAGATCGGGTTTTTCGCTGCGGGCAAGGCTGATCGCCTCCATGCCCTCTTTGGTTTCGATGGTTTCATAGCCGTGCGCCGTCAGCAGGTCGCGGAACAGCTTCAGGTTCAGGTCATTATCTTCAACGATGAGGATTCTTTTTTTCATAAGACCGGATTGAACTAATAAATCACAAATGCACGCTTTTGTAGTATGTAAACATCAATAAAACATGAACAGTCCCCATCATAGCGGCACAATCCTTAAAATACTATTTACCTTCAGGAAAATGAATATGTTAATACATTGTTATGACTTTCGCGATTGACACCTCTGTTTTGCACCCATCCAGCCGTTTGGGGCTGGCAGCGCTGGCATGGCTTGCTCAGCGCACCGAATTTGACAATGCCCTCGATATGGGATGCGGCAGCGGCGTGCTGTCAGTAATGGCAGCGCAATTATGGGCTGCCCGCATATTGGCGGTGGACATATCCGAAAATGCCGTGCGCGATGCAACACAAGTCATAGACGATCATGAATTGACCGAAAGAATAACCGTTATACGCAGCGACCGGTTTGCCCACCCGGCCATTGCCACCCATGCACCGTATGGGCTGATAATGGCCAATATGCTCGATCAATGGCTGGTGGAAATGGCTACCGATATGAAAAAACATCTCAGGCCGGGGGGTACCATCATCCTCAGCGGGCTGCTGGAATGGCTGGCCGCCGGAACCCGGCAGGCCTATATCGACCTAGGATTTGAAATACAACAGGAATTTTCTGATTCTGGTTGGCGTGCCGTAATCATGGCCGTCAAACCGTAACATTAACTTTTGTGCCTGTCACCCAATCTTAACTTGTTGTCACATAATATAAATGGCTATTCTGTGAGTATATGAGTTCAAGAACCGACCATACCGGATTTCGCAGGCCAGGTAACGAGGCTATCCTTGATTCCTTGTCGCAGACGAACCGCGCGCATTACCTGAGCCTGCGCGATGCAGCAGCAAAAGCAGCGCAGGAAAAACCCGGCATGGATACGCGTGTCTACACCGAGTTCCTGCATGACTACCTCATCATGGCAAAGAATGACGAGCGTCAGGTCGCCGCTGACAAAGAGAAATACGAGTCCATCGGCAAAATGCCGGACATGCGCCAGATCCACAAAGACAGCCAAGATCGGCGTGACGCATTCCTGCGCAATTTTCAGGATAATAAATTACCCAAATACGGCGCCAACGGACAGGAAGCATGGAAAGAATTCGGCCAGCAGATACAAGGCCCGAGCATTTTCAGTGCAGCCATTGGGCAGATCTACGATAAGGACCAAGGTGGGATAAAGATTGGCGGCATCGCTGGCCTGCTGGGTGGTTTGGCGCTTGCCAACGCCCTCATTCCCGGCGGCCTGATGGAAGGCGGCCTGTTCGGCATCATTGGCGGCATCATTGCAGCATTCGGTGGTGCGTGGCTGGGTAATCAGGCGGTGGGGCTGGCCAGCGGATTATTCGGTGGCAAGAGCAAGCCTGAAGTACAAAAAGATGGCCCCGCGCAATCACAGGAAAAAGCACAAGGCCCAGAGCAGCAACAGCAACAGGAAATCTCCGCCGATGCCATGCGCGCCGCTTTTGAAGAACATCAGCGCCGCCTTGGCATCACCGGCGGGCAGGAAGCCAGTAGCGCGCCCAGCCAACCCACGCCCGGCGGCACGCAACAACAGCGCAGCACGCAACCCGCTCCCCCTTCCGGCGGCAACCGTTAAGCGGCGAGTCGGCCTATGGCAGAAAACCGCAATATATTCACCGCGATAAAGAACCAGTTTTACGATGAGAAAAAAGGCGGCGTGCAGGTCGGCGGCATCATCGGCCTGATCGCCGGTGGGCTGATGGCCAACGCCATTACTCCCGATGGATTGTTCGGCGGCGGTTTATTCCGGCTGGTAGCAGGTGGCGCCTACGCTATGATGGGCGCATGGCTGGGCAATCAGGCCACCGGTGCGATATCCAAATATCTCAACAAAAACGATGCCACCGCTCCTGCGCGTGCACCGGCAGCAGGCAGCCCGGCAGCAGAGCCAGAACGCCAGAATACACAGAGTATGACTCCGGATGCACAGGAAGCCGCCCGTCAGGAGGCGCTCGAGCAACATGGCGTCAGCGGCGGGCAAGAAGCCAGCGGCACCCCCAGCCAACCCGCACCCGCAACCTCCGCCAATAAGGGAACCGGCCAGAAAAAGCCCTAGATTAGCATAAAGAACCAGGCAAGAGGAATTTAATTATTTATTCATATCAGTGTGTTAATACTTGTCACAAAACTGCCATCGCGAAAAACACATTGTAATAGAGGTGTCACAAAAGCTTCACTTGAGAAGCACACTATTTATGGGATAATGGAACTAATTGTAAAACCGTGATTTTTTTGAAAGACGTTGCAATGGGTACGTTCACAAATACACATGTCGCACAGAGCTGGATAAAAAACCAGACCGATAGCTATTTAGAAGAGCATCCCGGACAAACCTTC
>JBFWQQ010000077.1:0-8537 GCA_050249355.1 Alphaproteobacteria bacterium
GGATCCTGGTCGTTAGCTTTTTTCTTTACGCGTTCGCATCGCATGCGCTCATTGTCGATACACCTTTGCATGATCCTAAGCAGGAAGCGGTAGCACGCTCTATTTTCCAGAATGTGCGTTGTGTGGTATGCGAGGGCCAGTCGCTGGCTGACTCATCGGCAGAAGTTGCCGTGGATATGCGGCAGGAGATACGCCGGCAGATAGAATCTGGTAACAGCTACGATGACGTTATCGCCTTTCTGGTGCAGCGTTATGGCGATGAGATTCTGATGCGTCCCCCGCTGAACCATCGCACCGTGCTGTTATGGGTTGCCCCGCTCTGCCTGCTGCTTGCCGGGTTATTACTGGCGTGGAATTATTTCGGTCGAAAACCCGTATGAGCCTTATACTCCCTTTTGGTGTGACAGCGGCGCTTTCCGCCTTGCTTTTATTCTACCCGCTCCGGTCAAGCCGTCGATTGTTGCTGTCTGCTATGGCAATATTTGTGACCGCCACACTGGGGTTGTATCACCTGTTCGGCGCACCGCAGCTTGTGCCATTGATGATGGCATACGAACAAAAGCAGCAGGAAGCCCAGCATGTGATAATGGAAGAAAGTAAAAAATTGCAGGCCGACGGGCAGAATCTCGAAAGCTGGATACGGTTGGGGCAGGCTTTTGCACATCGCCAGCAATGGGAGAAGGCAGCAGAGGCATTCAAGCAGGCGGTATTGCTTACGGAAGGCCAGCCTGAACTTATTATGGCCTACACCCGCAGCCTTATCATGCAGGCGGACGGTAACGTGACCGACCATGCGCACGAAAGCCTGAAAATGGTGCTGATGCAGATGCCGGAGCATGAAGAAGCCCGTTATTACATGGCGCTGCGTACATTGCAGGAAGGCAAGATCGAGGATGCCATGCAGCAGATGAAATCCCTTTACAGGGAATTACCGGAAGATTCGCCGGTCAGGGCAATGATCAACGAGCAGATAGGCCGTTAGTAACGGTTATTGAAGTGGTCCCGCTGTTGTTCTTACGGCGTATCAACGCCATGTTACTACTGGCTGAAGCTGCTACTTCATTATTTATTTGCCTCTGCGTGGGGTGTAATTGCAAAGCCCTTTGTGCGATCTCATCCGCCAGGCTTGCGGGCAGCAGCCTTTTTTCTTTAAGTGATTGTGCCACTTCGTCTGCAGTGGCAAGCACTTCAAATTCCTCTCCCCGCTTCCTGGTTTCACCTGCGATCTTTAAAGCCTGTTCTATCTGGTGGTTATCGCGTAAAGGTTTCACATACGTGATCATTTCTTCGACAGGGCGCATGCCTTGACCGCCGGCCGGAATCACGCTCTCACAGATTTTGCTCACGCTGCTACCTGACATAATTATCTGGCTGTCAAGGCATGGTGTGCCGCTATGGCTAGTTGTGGTACGAAATTTAAGCAAACCGACATCACTTGGATTTTTACCAAGATGCCGCAACTCCATGTCCAGAATATCAAGAGCAGTTTCTTTGTGTAGCATGGCGTAATGTGTTTCGCGAGGGCCCTTGACACTACTTGTCAGTGCCACCACCGCTTTAATTATGCCATGCTCGGGAATATCGGCCTTAACACACTGGAGATTGCCCCCGCCACCGTAAGAATCTGCCCTTGCTTCAATTCCCTGTGCCTGCAGTAGTGTAATAACCTCCGTTGTGAAATCTATAGTATTCCTGCTGCGTCCGCTGATAGTCAGTGTCCCGTTATCGGTTATCCTGATTGCTGTGATGGTATTTTCACTCGAGTTAGTATCTTCAAGTGAGAATCCATGCCATCCAGTATCATACTTCGTGGCTTCCCCGGATTTGAAGGTGATGCCCTGTTTATCCATAATGTATATCCCTATAATCAAGGGAGATTTTATAGCACAAAGATTAATATTCGGTAGTAATTTGTATGGTGTAAATTAGCCAAAACGTGCTGGATCGGCCGGATAAACACCCAGCACTTTCACATCCGAGCAAAAAAAGCCCAGTTCTTCCATGGCGTTGATCACCGGTTTCTGTTCCGGGTGCCCTTCGAACGTGATAAAAAATTGTGCGCTGCCTCTGTGCATGCCACCGGGTATATAGCTTTCCAGCTTTACGAGGTTAATGCCGTTGGTGGCAAAGCCACCCATTACCTTATACAGCGCTGATGGAATATTGCGCACGGTGAATAATATGCTGGTCAGCACCTGCCCATCTGCTTCCTTGGGCATCACCGGCTCGCGGGCGATGATAATGAACACTGTCGTGTTGTCGTCATTATCCTGCATATGCTCCTTAAGCGAGTTAAGGCCATAAAGTTGACCTGCCAGCGGTGAGGCAATGGCGGCCTTGGTGGTATCATTCCAGCTAGCCACGTCGGATGCAGCCTGCGCAGTATTGGAATAGGCATGAGTGATAAGTCCCAGCCCACGGATATTTTCACGGCACTGCATCAGCCCCTGCGGGTGTGAATACACATGCTTTACCGTATCCAGCGTGGCACCCTTGGGGGCCAGCAGGTGGTGCTCAATCTTCTGGAAAAACTCGCCCACGATATGCAGGTTGCTGTTCGGCAGTATCTGGTGGATCTCGGCCACTCGTCCGGCCTGTGTGTTTTCGATCGGGATCATGCCGAGCGCCGCCTTGCCGGATTCCACCACGTCAAAAACATCCTCGAACGATGCGCATGCCAGCGTGTGCATATACGGGCAAGCCTGACGGCAGGCAAGGTCTGCGTTGGCACCTTCGATGCCCATGAAGGCAATAGTATTTTCCGGGTCGATGATACTGGACATAAGGCGGGCAATGTATGCGAACTTGCTTACATTAGCAAGATGTGTTGCTAGCTATAATGTGTGGCCAGTACCCATCACTGCCGGTGCTGTCGTGCGGCTTACGTTAGGCCCGCAGATAACCGGTTCTTCTGGCTTATTCCAATTCTGCCGTAAACACTCTATCTGCCCTTTACTGCCTGGCAATACGGAAACAAAAATCCTGTCTTCATGAATCGGCGGCTCGCTATGTACGCTGGAGTGTTCCGGGCCGGCAATCATCCACGTACCTTTTCCTTGTGGAGTAGACTTGGTTTGGGAAGGGTCGATCATTGCTTCGCGCTGTGCCCGCGCTGTTGTTTCGTCATGCGCTGTTCTTTGCCATTCCATGAAAGCCGGGCGTTTGTTCGCAGGCAATGCATTCAATAATGTATGCGCGCCTTTTATAGCAAACACCGCCTTGTGCTGTTCGCCTTCATACGGGAGATAATAATATCCATCCGTATGCCAGCGGGGCCGGTCAAATTCAGGGGTCGGTTTGCTGGCGCGAACTGTGATCCATGCGGTTTGCATTCCGGATCGGGCTACAACCCGATTGATTGTACGCGCGGTCAGGGCAGCCTGCCGCCTCGACACCTCGTCTGCATTGCCCAGTTGATGGTAAAAATTTTCTAAGTCGCCTTGCAGGCGATCTAGCTTACCAAAATTATCATAGGTGGCATTATGGGCTACCTGCGCGTTTTCTAACTGGCTACTTTCATCGGCATTCAGGCCGAGATCAAAATGGCTAAAACCCTTTTGTTTATCTTCCGGGTTAAACAGTATTACACTACTCATCACAGGCAACATATTGCTTGATTTATCATGTTATTTATTATCATCTACATGACCTGCAATCACAAATGAAGATTAAGTGAAGAAAGTTAGTCGTGCTAAATGTCTGAAAAATGGTCAGTAGATAGCTGGCGGGAAAGGCCCATCCAGCAACAGCCTGAATATTCCGACAAGCAGGCGCTTGGGCAGATAGAAAAGCAGCTGCGGGAGTTTCCGCCCTTGGCCACATCCGGTGAAGCGCGGGCGCTCAAGCGTGAGCTGGCCGATGTGGCGCGCGGCAAGGCATTCTTGCTGCAAGGCGGCGATTGCGCCGAGAGCTTTGCCGAATTTTCCGAAGATAACCTGCGTAGCTATTTCCGGGTGCTGCTGCAGATGACCATGGCCCTCATGTATGGGGCTGGTTGCCCGGTGGTAAAAGTAGGCCGAATCGCCGGCCAGTTCGCCAAACCGCGCTCGGACGCCATGGAAAAAAAGGATGGCAGGGAACTGCCCAGCTATCGTGGCGATATGGTGAATGCCATGGATTTCGAGGACGAGGCGCGCATGCCCAACCCGATCCGCCTGCGCCGCGCCTATTACCAGTCTGCCGCTACACTGAATTACCTGCGCACATTGGCCAGCGGCGGCTATGCTTCGCTCGGCCATATCAACCGCTGGAATATGGAATTCATGCAGACTTCCAGTCAGGGTAAACGGTTTGCCGAACTGATCGCGCGCATCAATGAGTGTGTCAGCTTTATTCAGGCCTGTAGGCTCGATCTTGATAATGTCGAAGAATTCTCGCAGGCCAGCTTCTTTTCGTCGCATGAGGGGCTGCTGCTGGGTTATGAGTCCGCCCTCACCCGCTTCGACCCGATGGATGAAAAATGGTATGCCGGTTCCGCTCACATGCTGTGGATCGGTGACCGCACGCGCGACCCGAACGAGGCACACGTGGAATTCATGCGCGGCATCGCCAACCCCATCGGTATGAAGGTTGGCCCTTCCATGACCGAAGACGGGTTGCTAAAACTGATCGAAACCTTGAACCCCGAGAATGAGCCCGGCCGCCTGACGCTGATATCGCGCATGGGCAGCACCAAGATCGGGCAGCATCTGCCACCGCTGGTGCGTGCCGTAAAAAATTCCGGGTTCGAGGTGGTATGGTCGTGCGATCCCATGCACGGCAACACCATCAAGGCGCCCGGCGGTTACAAGACCCGGAAATTCACCGACATACTGGCCGAGGTGCGACAGTTCTTTGCCATCCATCAGTCGGAAGGCACGTTTGCCGGTGGCGTGCATTTCGAGATGACCGGACAGGACGTGACCGAATGTCTGGGCGGTGCGCAGGCTATTTCGGAAGTAAACCTGTCGGATCGTTACCACACCCATTGCGACCCGCGGCTTAACTCGTCGCAGGCGCTGGAGCTGGCCTTTTTAATTGCAGAAACGTTGAAGAAGTAATTTTCAATTGTCATTCCAGCACAAGCTGGAATCTTACTTGCAGTGCACGGAAAGTTGCGATAGAGATTCCTGCTTTCGCAGGAATGACAACACAACAGGGAGAAAAAGATGCCTAAAGCAAAAGTAGGCGGCGTCGCCGTCGATCAACTCAAGTCCATCATTGGCCGCGTGGAAAAGCTGGAAGAAGAAAAAACCGCCATCGCCGCCGATATCCGCGATGTATTTGCGGAGGCCAAAGGCAATGGCTTTGACGTGAAAGCCATCCGCTCGATCATCAAGCTGCGTAAGATGGACGCCGCCGACCGCGACGAGCAGGAAGCCGTGCTGGATGTATACCGCCGCGCGCTGGGCATGCTGCCGGAGCTGGATGATGATTACGAACCGCAATCCGTGCGCGAGCGTGAAGATGAAATGGAAATGGCTTGAACCTGCCGCCATCATATGTGTAGCCGCCACATTGCTGGCGGCCTGCGCATCCAAATGGAGTGAAGACTGCCCGGAAGACTGCCGCGACGGTTCCTGCGGCTTTTATTTCACCTGCTCGTCTCCTGATACGCAAGATAACTAGTAAGGTTAAATTATTGTCATACTTACTTGTGCAGGAATGACATCATGGAGTTCTTTACCACAGCTACAGCTGACCGAAGCATCAATCGTGGGCATGGCCGCGTTTTTTCGGGTCAAGTTGCAGTGCGCCTTGCCTGTCCAGCGTGCTGATACGCGTGAGGAATGCATTTAATTCTTCTGCGGTCTCAAATTCGGCCTAGCCTTTTCTCAACACCGGCAGTGCGCGTTGATCGGGCAAATGCGAATTGCCTAGCTTTACCGATATATCAAAACACTGATCCTCGGAACAGCCTACCGCGATAGAGAGATGGTCTGTAGTGACAGTGGCACTGATACTAGAATCACCAGCGCTAAGTCTGCTATCCGCGCCTTCCTTGCGAAGCTTGATAAGGTTTTCAATTCGCATGCGCAGAGTGTTTGCATCGTGTGTGATTGAATCGGCGTTCAACTCGCGCAGGTGGCCTTCAATCTCGTTGTAACCATCTTGCATCGCCCACTCCAGCTCTGTTGTGATCCGGCGGGTTACCATTTGGTTCGCAATATTTTCTTGAACAAATTCTTCTGCGGGTATTCCATTTTTCATATCGTTCTCGAATGGCTATAGTTAATAATAATTAACCAAAATATACATGAATGGTATTATTTTCATTAAACTTTTCTTCCCGCTAATGCAGAAACCTTGTAGTCATTGAAAAGCCAGTATAATTTACGCATGGAGCGTTTCCATTTTTCCCAGCCGAGAAACGGAAAGAAAAACCGGAAAAAATGCCTGCTGAACAGTGTCACTGGCCTTTTTCGCACATGTGACCAGTAATTCCCACCCACCAGCACTTCTTTTTGCAATATGGTGTTGCCGGAAAACAGCGCGGCCAGTTCATCCGGGTTCGGGCGGTACATGGTGTCGATCGGGTCGGCGTGGTAATGGTAGCTCATCGGCACGGTGATGAAGAACAGCCCGCCCACAGGCAGCAACGAAAGCAACCGGGTTGCCAGCAACTCGCGGTCGGTCACATGCTCGAACATGTGGGTGCAGATCAGCGCTTTCGGATTCAGCGCTTTGAGTGTGCTCAACCCGGCATCATCGAAAATATCGCAGGAAATATCCACCCCCTCGCCTTCTTTGATATCGCTATGGATCACCTGCACGCCGCGCGCTTGTAATGGCGCAAATATCAGATCCTGAATGAACGGTTGCACCGTGGTACGGAAATGATGGGTAGAGCTGCCGATATTCACGATCGGCGATAACTCCTCCACGGAATATTGCTGCAGCACCCTGCCCAGCCACTCGGCGTCGCAGCGCATCATGGCTGCTTGTCTCTCAGCAGTTTCATTTCATGGTATTTAGCCAGCCGTGAGAAGCGCGAGAAGGCATAGACCATGGCATAGGAAAATCCGCGCACGCCACGGAACACATAGCCACGGAAAAAATACGCCTTGATGAAGCAGGCAGGAAACTCGAACAATAACCGCAAGGTAAAGAACGGCGAGCGTTTTGCCAGCATATCTTCGGCCTGCATGGTGGAGTAGCGGTTCAGCTTGTCGATGGCGTGATCGAGCGAACGAAAAGACGGATGGTGCACCGGGCTTTTCAGCGCTGCCTCTGTGCCTTCGCGCAGGATCACGGAGTCATGCACCGGGCTATTGGAAAACCGGCCATAATTCTTGTTGTACAGGCGCAGGCAGGTGTTCATCTGGGTTCTGGATGGGATATGCGTTTCACCCGGCAGCATATTGTATACCCGCACGGTATATCCGCTATGGTCTTCGAGGTTGCCTGCAAACAGCGTGCGTATTTCCTGCACCAGCTCAGCGCTTGCCACCTCATCGGCATCAAGGTTCAGCAGCCAGTCATGGCGGCACTGGTCTTCCGCAAAGCGTTTTTGTGGTCCATAACCTTGCCATTTATGATAATATACCGTGGCTCCCTGCTCTTCAGCCACCTGCATGGTGTTATCGCTGCTGCCGCTATCGACCACGATCACCTCGCCAGCAATATCCTTCACGCTACGAATGGTATCAGCAATGCGGTCAGCCTCGTTCTTGGCTATGATGAACACGGATAGTGGCAGGCTGTTGGGTTGCATAAAATGATTGTATAGCGCCGTAAAAGTTACTAAAAATCAAATTTACATATTACGAGGGTTAGTACAATGCATATTGTAAACATCATGTTTAGCCGTTGCGGCGGCGGTATCGAACAGGCTTTTGTCGATTACTGCGTTGGCCTGTCAGAGCGTGGCCATACGGTGACTGCGGTGGTATATCCGGGCTCGGTGGCAGAGGGCCTGCTGAAGGATACCGGTGCCGATGTAGCTATCGAACAAATCCGTAATTTCAGCGAATGGGATATATTTGCAGCGGCACGCCTGAAGAAACTGTTGCTAAAACTTGCGCCCGATTGCGTGATCGCGCATGCCAACCGTGCGTATTCCCTTTCCAAAAAGGCCATTAAAGGTAGAATCCCCCTGATCGCGGTGGCACAGAATTACAGCACCCGACGGTTTTCCGATGCCGATGCGGTGTTTACCACCACGCATGACCTGATGTCGCATCTGGCGCAGCAGGGCATCAGCGAATCGAAGATATTCCATATTCCCAACATGATACGGTGCCGCGAATTGCCGCACCGTGAAATGCGTCATGATCCGCCTGTCATCGGTACTATGGGGCGTTTCGTGGCTAAAAAAGGTTTTGACACCTACATTGCCGCACTCAAGATACTTAATGACCGTGGCCACGAATTCCGTGCTATCCTTGGTGGCAGTGGCGAGCTGGAAGCTGCACTCAAGTCGCAGGCGCACAATGCTGGGCTGATGCAGGTGCTGTCGTTCCCCGGCTGGGTGGAAGATAAAAAATCCTTCTATACAAAAATTGATATTTTCTGCCTGCCCTCGCTGCACGAGCCATTTGGCATCGTGCTGCTGGAAG
>JBFWQQ010000078.1:0-8252 GCA_050249355.1 Alphaproteobacteria bacterium
TACCCATGTTCCTGCTGGCCTCGTTGCTGGCTATGCCTGCCCTCGCCAATGAGCGCTGGGCAGTCTATTATGGCGATAAGCTGGCCGCCGATTCTTTCGCCGCGCATGACGTTGTTGTGCTTGACGGCGAATATACCGCGCCGCTGGCTGACCTGAAAAAACAGGGGAAAACCGTGCTGGGCTATATCAGCTTTGGCGAAGCGGAGAACTACCGCAGCTTTTTTTCCGATGTCAAGGCACTGAACGTGCTGCTGGAAGAAAACCCGCAATGGCCCGGCCATATAGTAGTGGATGTGCGCAAACAGGCATGGCGTGATTACCTTATCAATACCCTTATACCGGAAGTGCTGGCACGCGGATTCGATGGCGTGATGTTCGATACGGTAGACAGTCCTTTGCATATAGGACACAAGAATGAAGAAGAACGGCGCCATATGCAGCAGGCCACCATTGCCCTGTTGTGCGAGGTGCGCAGCGCGTTCCCGGATATAAAGATCATGATCAACCGGGGATTCGACGTGTTCCCCGCCGTCGCTCCGTGCATCAACATGCTGCTGGCCGAAAGCACCCTGACCGACCTGCAGCTGGATACGGTGAAAAAGCCACGGCTGCTCGATGATAAGCTATATGGCTGGTATGTCGACCTGATGAAACGTGCGCAGCGGGTGAACCCCCACCTTAAAATCTATACGCTCGATTACTGGCCGCAGGAAGATGCCAACGGCATCATGCAGATATATGCGACCCAGCGTGGCAATGGCTTTATTCCTTACGTGTCCACAATGGAACTGCAGCAGGTGTACAGCGAGCCGAAAAAATGATCCGACTGCTTTTGACCGTATGTTTGTGCCTGTTTGGCAGTATGGCGCAGGCCACCGGGGCTGTGCCGGTCAAACGCCAGCTGATCGCGTTCTTTGACAGCCGTGAAGAATCCACTCCCCGGCTCGGTATGACCCACCGTTTTCTGGAAATGCCGACAAATCACCTGGGGTATGACATCCGCTACATTGACATCACCAAACCCCTGCCAGAGATCAGTGACAGCGATAATGTATATGGCGTCATCCTGTGGTTTTACGGTGCGATGGAAGTGGTGGATGCAGATTCCTATATGAAATGGCTGCTTGAAGCGCAGAAACAGGGCAAGAAGATCGTGCTTATCGGCAATATGGGCCTTACCGACAAGCAGCTGAACTCTCCTGATATCATGAGCATGTATCAGCGTTTCATGCTGAGACTGGGGATCCGCGATAAATCCATATGGAACCCGCTGACCTATGGCGCAGAAATTGAATTCATCGACAAAGGCATGGTGGGGTTTGAGCGCGATTACGGTCTTAGCCTGCCCCCCTTTCGCAGTACCCATGCACTGGCCAATGCGGTTTCCTACCTGCGGGTGAATCCGGGCAACGGCAACGAGCCAGCCGATCTGGTGATCACCAGCCCGTATGGGGGCTATGTGGCGGAAGATTACATGATCTACACCTTCTACTCTGATGAGAATATTATCCTGACTGGTAAGAAACCGTATGAGATCACGCAGTGGTACGTCAACCCGTTCAAATTCCTGCGAACCGCCCTGGACGTCCCGCATGCGCCTGTACCGGATGTCACCACACTGAACGGCCGGCGCATATTCTACAGCCATATCGACGGCGACGGCTGGAACAGCCTGTCTGAAGTCGCCGCATACCGCGATAAGAAAGTCATCTCCGCCGAAGTGATGATGAACGAGATACTAAAACCCTATGAAGACTTTCCTTTCACTGTTGGGGTGATTACATCCGATCTCGATACCAGTTGTTACGGCCTGCCGCATAGCGCCGACATCGCCCGGCAAATCTACGCCCTGCCGAATGTGGAACCTTCCAGTCATACCCATAGCCATCCGCTGTTCTGGCGTTTCTTTGCTGATTACGAACCGGAAAAAGAGCGCCCTTTCCTAGCTAAATACCCTCCCAAGCCGAGAGATAACCGCTCGTTATATTCGGCAGCAACCGCTTATCTGGATAACCCAAACGATAAATACCGTGCCCTGCGTCACCACGCGAGGAAGAAAACGGTGAAGCTCGGACGCGTCGATCCCACCGATGAGGAAATGCTCAAAGACAGTTATGATACGCCGCGCAGCTTTGCCTGCACACCGTACGACCTGCAGCAGGAAATATCCGGTTCGATTGAAATCGTAAATAGACTAGTGCCGGATGGCAAGAAAGCCGTGCTGGTACAATGGTCAGGCAATACCGCCCCATACGAGGAAGCATTAAAAGCCGTGCGCGAAGCGGGCTTGCTGAATATCAATGGCGGTGATTCGCGGTTCGACCGTGAATATCCTTCTTATGCATGGGTGGCACCCATCGGTATACAGATAGGAAAACAGCGCCAGATTTATTCGTCCAACAGCAACGAGAATACATATACCAACCTGTGGACCGCGCGCTTTTTCGGATTTCGTTACCTGCAATCCACCGTCGAGAACACCGAATCCCCTATGCGGATATCTCCATTTAACGTGTATTTCCATATGTACTCCGCCGAGAAAGATGCCAGCCTGAAAGCGCTGAAGGATAATCTGGAATTTGCCCGCACCCAATCTGTCATACCGATAGAAACCAGCCAGTATGCCCGTATAGCTGAAAGCTTCTACACTACCCGCATCACCCAGTTATCTGACCAACGCTGGCAGGTACATGACCGAGGAGAACTACAAACCCTCCGGCTCGATAATCCAAACGGTCTGACCATTGATATGCAGCGTTCCGAAGGGGTATTGGGTTACAATATTCATCAGGACAGTATATATGTATCGCTTGACCCATCTGCAGAAAGCCCGATTATATCGCTGACAAATAATAATAATATTGTTTCTGGTTATAGGAATGCTAGCCTGGTCGATAGCAGATTTCAGATAAAAGGCTTGCAAAAAGATAAAAATTCGTTAACTTTTACCGCCTCGGGATATGGGGAAGGCGAAATGACATGGCGCATGGCGCCGGATTCTCAACACAACATTTCCATAACCCGTGGAACTGAAATATTATTTACAAGTACGGCCGCAGCGGATAAACAAGGCGTACTGCACATATATTTCAAAGATATAAATACTAACGAACCGTTTACAATAACGTTAACACAACACCTTGCTGGCACCTGATTATGAAAAGCACCAAAGCCATACTTCTTGTTCTGATACTTTCCGCTGTTGCCGTTGCGTTCAGTTTTTTTCTGATGCCGCGTACGCCGGAGATGGCATTGATCCAGATGAAGGACAAACACTTTGAAGAAGCGCTGGCAAGCTATGAAACACAAAAAGCATCCGGCGACCTGAGTGTTGAGGTAGTTTCCAAACTAACTGAACTGTACCTGCAAAAAAGCGAAGTAAACAAAGCCATCGAAGTGATGGAGGAATACGTTGCCGTCAACCCGCGTGACCTTGAAGCGCGTGAACGTCTTGGCACTTATTACCAGTATGCGCAGCGCACCGATGACTATCTGCGCAACCTCGAAGAAATCAACCGCCTTACACCTACTCAGGAAAACCTAAAAACGCTGGCCGATATTTACAACTTCAACAGCGAATACGACAACCAGGCCAAAACCTTAAAAGAAATCGTCACCACGCAGCCGGATAATAATCCGCAGCACTACATGGATCTGGCCTACATTCAGGCAGCTAACAAAGAAGTGGACGAAGCCATTGCAACCTTGCAACTGTTCAAGAAACAGCTGCCGGAAAAATTTTCGTTTGATGGTGCCTTGCTGCTGGTCAGCCTGCTGCTGGATAAAGGGCAGGAAGCAGAAGCGCTCGCCGTTGCCACCGAATGGCAGGCACAGCACACCGACGCATACGACAGGGGCGCCAAATTGGTGAACATGCTGCATTACAAAGGCAGTCCCGAGTCCGCCCAAAAACTCATCCACATGTATTCCAAAGAACAGATCAAAGCCTCACCGGAACTCCTGCAAGAGGAGATCCTGCTGCAGATCGCGCAGGGCCGCGAAGAAGAAGTATATGCCGAATTACAGCACCTGCATGCTACCGGCACCATGGCTCCGGTTCTGCAAGAACGCCTGCTCTATCTTGCCTTGGTGCGTGATGACGAAGAGGTGACCAATGCCGTACTGGAAGATATCGACCTGCACAGCCTGAGCGAACCACAACTGAGCGTGCTTGCAGAACTCGCCATGTATCGCGGACACAAGAAGCTGGTTGAACGCCTGCAGGAAGACTTCCCGGCAGAAGATGCCATCAACACCCATCCCGTGCTGTCTGCCATGTTGGCGCTTCAGCGCCGCGACCGTTCGGCTGATATCCAGCTGGCCAAGCTGGAAGACATGGATATCGGCACCAGTTCGGTCATCCAGATCGCCCGCACCTGTGCCATCGTAAACCGCAAAGACTGCGCGGTGTCCTTCCTTAACAAACTGCCGCACAGCGAAGACGCCACCAACGCCGATATCGCCGCTGCCGCCGAGATATATCTTGAACTGCGCGCATGGGACGAAGCATCCGAACTGCTCGCGCGCGCGCAGGACCGCCAATCGCCAGCCCTGACCGCCGCACGCCTGAAGCTGGCTGCTGCCACTGGTGATGTCGCCACCATTGATAACTGGCTGAACAAAGACAGCAAGGATGCCAATCCACGCCTGATGGCTGATATGTTCTTCCTCGCACTGAACAATGGCCAGCATGACATGGCCACGCTGATCGCCGAGCGCTTCCACGCGCAGGAAAATTCCACCCTGTCACGCACCGCCCTGTCGCAGGCCTACATTAAAACCGGGCAGTATGAGCAGGCCGTGAACCTGCTGCGCGATAGCGCATCCCGCACCAACGACGATGAAGCAAATTACCTGTTCGCACTGGCGAAGCTGTCGGCCAGCAATCCAGCCTATCGTGATGAGCTGGCCCAGTATGCCGCAAGCCAGCTGCGCTCGGATATGCCGCGCAAACAGAAAATGGCACTGGTCTATGCACTTATCACCGCAAAGCAGGTGGAGCCGGCGATGCCGTATATCCGCGAGCTGGCACTTTCCGAAGGCGGTTCATGGGCATCGCTTTATGCCGAAACGCTCGACAAGCAGGGCCGCCATGCCGAATCACGCGAGTTCTGGGTAAGCTATGCCTCGCAATCGTCAACCCCGCATAAGGACAGGCTGGCTGCCGCCTATACATTATTGGGTAACGGCTACAAAGCAGACGCAGAAAAAATATTCAGCCGCATGGCACAGGGCGCAACCGCCGACAGTCAGGAAGTACGCGGCCTTGTTTATCTTTGGGGTTCACGCCCGGCACCGGAACAGGTGGAATGGGTCGCATCCCGCATGCGCGCCAGCTCCGGCGAAGAACGCGCCAAATGGGCCAAGCTGCTGGCCGATATAACCAGCGACGAAACCATCCTGTGGCTGGCCGAACGCACCCCGGACAATCTGGCATCCGAAGCGCTGGTACAGCGCTATACCGAAGCCCTGGCCCGCAGTGGCCAGCTGGAAGCCGAGCACGCAAAGATCGAAACGCTGGCGCGTAAGGAAGGCCGTACCGACCTGCTGCATTATTACGCCAAAGCCACGCAGGGTGCCGGTTATTACCAGCAATCCGGTCAGGCTTACGACACGTTGTTTGAATTGGGCAAAGGCACCACCCCGATGATGCGTGAAGCCGCCATTGTAGGCTACAACCAGTCCGACTATTCGTCCTCCATTGAATATCTGCACCGTTACCTCGAAGTAGCCCCGGAAGAACGCGTGCACGACCCGAAGGCATACGAAGCCTACTTTATCTATGCCGAGCTGCTGCGCCGCGAGAAACTGCACGAAGAGATGGTGCCTTACTATCAGGCATCGCTGGATGCGTTGGCTGGCACTCCGCATGACAATGACCCGGAGATCTTGTCACGCAAGGCGCAAAGCCTGATCTGGAGCGGACAGACCAAAGCAGGTGTGCAGGCATTCGAGACCGCCATGCAACGGTACCCCAACAACGACATATTGCGCGCAGATTACGCCAATACGCTGATCGAAATGAAGGAATACGCCGCCGCCCGCGAACTGCTGGAACAACCGCCCGCTGCCGCACGCTTCACTGCCGAAGCACAGAACCCGGTGAACGCCACGTTAAATGGCACCACTGTTCCACAATACCAGTTGGTGAACGGCAACACCGAACTGGTACTGCACGTACCGGCAGGTGAAAAAGCGGTGATCAACATGGCCGGTGATTTCAAAAAGATGCCCGGTATCGCCTATGCCAGCGAAGGCTATGACACGCTGCTACTGGGTGCTGCGCCCGGCTCGAAATTCGATGTGAAGCAGGAAGATGGCAAACTGCTGGTGACCACCGTACCCGGACACAACAACCTTGAACTGCAAGGCAACGTGCAGACCGTATTGCGTTATGAAATGCTGAAAGCGCGCACGGAACTGGAAACCGGCGAAGTATACGCCGCCAGCGACCGCCTGAATGTGCTGGTGCCACAGTATGAAGATAACGCCACCCTGCTCGGCTTTACCGCCAACGCAGAGAATTATGGCGGCAACTGGTCGCGCGCGCAGTCACTGCTCCGCCGGGCCCATGCGCTGTCACCCGCCAACGAAGACATCATCGAGCTGGATAAGG
The DNA here is from genome assembly GCA_050249355.1 of Alphaproteobacteria bacterium. Lineage (GTDB taxonomy): Bacteria > Pseudomonadota > Alphaproteobacteria > Rickettsiales > SXRF01 > CAZAQK01. The sequence goes on from JBFWQQ010000078.1 coordinate 6,617, forward strand.
CGATCGAGCGCGAATACGCGCCCGGCGCCAAACTGGACTTCGAGTGGATACGCCGTGGCAATGACGACGAGTATATAAGCACCGCTAGCGGCTATGGCTATGTGAACGACAACCTGCTGCTCGGCCTGATCGTGCAGAACAACCGCATTCTGGTGAAGAATGAACGCCTGGCCGATGGCCGCGTCGGCAATTTCGATGGCAACCGCCAGCGTGGCGAGATCTACGCCATATATAACTGGGCGAAGAACTTCGTCAAAGGCGCCCTGTTCACTAATAATGATACGTTCGGCGCTGGTGTGGTGTGGGGCTTCCTCAACCCGCTGGGTGAAACCGCCATCACCGCTGATTATCACCGTCCATACTGGAATTACACGCCGTCGGTGCTCGACGATACCACCCGCGATTTCGTGGGCGTGATGCACACCGTCAAGCCGACTCCCGAATTCTCGCTGTCGGCCGGGCCGGGTTATGTGCGTTACAATACCGATTTCACCAATGATGTGTTCTCCGGCATTACCTTTAACCTTGCCGCTGTGTACCGGCTCATTGATGAGCAGCCCTTCCTTGCCATTACCTATGGTATCGATGCCGAATACGAAATCGACCATAAAAAGGGGTTCGACAGCACGGGTGCGTATACGCCGCTGGCGCCCATGCGCTCGCGCGAGTTACATTTCCTGGCCTTAAATGCCGGTTATGACTTCTCGGAGCACACCTACGGCGACGTGATCGTGGGCTGGGGTGTTGACCGTCTGGGTGGCCATGGCCCATCGATCGAAGGCCGCCTGACGCACGAGATAAACGAATCATTCGATGCACAGATCCGTGCTTCGTATGGGCTGGATGCCGGTCGCAGTGACGATAGCCTGACAAGGCTGGGCGCATACATACGCTGGAAATATTAATTAGAGAACCTAACCGATAGAGACTGAACAATGGAACAGGATAACGTAACGACAACCGATAATGGATTCCGCCGCTCCGCAGCGATCGAGATAGCCCTCATGCTCGTGGTGCTGGTGGTGTTCGACTTCTTCGCACTCGACGGCACACGCTACTGGGATACCAATCCGCACCCGTTCTGGTTCGTTGTGCTGCTGGTGGCCAGCAAATACGGCTCGCGCGAGGCGCTGTTCGCTACACTGTGCTGCACTATTGCCCTGCTGCTTGGCAATATGCCGGAACGTACGATCGAGCAGGATATGTACGGCTACTGGTTCATGGTAGTAAAATTGCCGCTGATGTGGCTGATCGCTGCCGTCGTATTCGGCGAACTCCGCCAGATGCATATCCGCGAACGTAACCAGTTGCGCCGTGACCTGATCGCTTCGGAAGAACGCGAATCCACCATTACCCGTTCCTACCAATGGGTAAAAGAATTGAAAGAGCGGCTGGAGCTGCGTGTCGCCGGTCAGTTCCGCTCGTCGGTATCGGCCTATCATGCCGCAAAGAATATGGAACGCCTGAACCCGGATGAAGTATACCGGGGCATGAAAGAGCTGGTCAGCAACGCACTGAACCCCGAGCAGTTCTCGTACTATCGCCTGACCGATAACGGGCTGGAGCTGTCCTTCTCGCAGGGCTGGTCGGATAACAACCATTATACCAACCACTTCCCTATGAACCATCCGCTCAG
>JBFWQQ010000079.1:0-8164 GCA_050249355.1 Alphaproteobacteria bacterium
CCACGATGCTGTCGCATATCGGTTCGTATATCCAGTCGCAGCAAGATACATCCTTGCGCACCGACATGGCATCGCTGGAAGGCAAACAGCCCTACGAAACGCCGTCGTTCAGCCTGTTTATTGGTGACGCACACGCAGGGCCGACTCCGCCCTCTGAAGAAGGTGGCGGCGATGATGGCGGCGGTGACGAAGGCGTTGACAAGTAGCCGGTAAACAACGCTATCGTTTTTTGTAGAATTCTGCAGGTGGCAGCGTCATTGCATCAAAGTGGCGCTGCGCCTTTTCTTAATCATTGTGTGCGGCCCATCGTTCGGAAACTTGAGAGCCTATAAAGCTGGCTCGCCTGATGGTGCAAACAATTAATATATATTTAATGGTTATGGCACATAATTAAAGTATAGCGCTGTTAATATGCGGTTCTATCTAAACCAGAGGTTTATTATGAGAAAAAAAGGTTTACGTACATGGGTGAGCCGTTTTAACCGGTTGATCACTTTGCCTTTGGCGGCCGTGATGTTCGTCACCACGATGCTGTCGCATATCGGTTCGTATATCCAGTCGCAGCAAGATACATCCTTGCGCACCGACATGGCATCGCTGGAAGGCAAACAGCCCTACGAAACGCCGTCGTTCAGCCTGTTTATTGGTGAAGCACACGCAGGGATAGAGCCGCCTTCAGTAGCAGATTTTTGATAAAGATAAAAGGTGATCTGTAAACAACGCTATCGTTTTTTGTAGAATTCTGCAGGTGGCAGCGTCATTGCATCAAAGTGACGTTGCGACTTTTCTTTATCATTGTGTGCGGCGTAATATCGAGCGAGGCGCATATGGGTGTTGTTGATACATTCCTGTTCCAATTGTAACAGTTTATCTTTTCCTAGAGCATTGCTGAAGACCGGATCTTTGAATATCCTATCGAACGCTTCAAATACCGGCATAGGATCCTTTGCATAGGCGGTTGACGCGCTGGCGACATGCTCACGGTATTGCACTGCCACCTTATCGCTGGCCGGGGCGATATTCCCCGAAAGCGCAAGATGGCACCATAATGCCCAGTCTTCCCCGTATGTGAGGCCGTGGTTCGGAACCTTGAGCGCCTGCAAAGCCGACCGGCGCACACATATGCTTCCGATCACGAACGGTGGTTTAAGTTCAAGCAATTTGCACAGCATCTGCCTGCCCGATACCTGGCGTTCCAGCGGCGGTTTTGCTGCACCGATCGGTGTGCCCTGTGCATCGACCTTCTGGTAGCGCGCATAACTGGCCACATAATCCGGGTGTGTATCCAGCGCGGAAGAAAGGGTGGAAGCCGCGTGTGGTTGCAGTACGTCGTCCGCATCAAGGAACAGTACATGATCGGCGGTGGAATGTGCCAGTCCCGCATCGCGTGCGGCGGCGGCACCCTTATTCTTTTGTGCCAGCAGGGTGACGCCGGGAAACTGTGTACATATCCGCGCTATTTCTCCGCTAGCCTCCTTGCCGGAGCCGTCGTCGACCACGATCACTTCAAGTGGGGTATGGTCTTGTCCGGCGGCAGACCCTACCGCCTGCTCAAGGTATTGCACAACATTATATACCGGGATGATAATGGCGACGCTACTTGGCATGATACCTAAACGCTTGGTTTATATTGTGGATGATGCTATAGGGGTTGGCGGGATATTTCCATATGAATTACCAGCGGGGCCCGGTGTATGTTATGCCTGTGATCGATCCGAAGACCGTGTTGTGGAAAGAGCTGAACGGCAAGGTCGTTGTGCTGATGATGGAGTCGGGTTCATTCTGCGAACTGAATGGTATGGGCAGCCATATCTGGCGCCTGTTGGCTCAGGGTATGGACAACGAACAAATACTGGCCGAGCTGCATGCCGCCTACGAGGTGTCGCAGGAACAACTGGTTCAGGATGTGGATGCGTTCATTACCAGCATGGTCAAGCAGGGCATGCTGGTGGCGTGAGTCCTGCCCCTAGTTACTTAATACGAAGAATACTTTGCAGCGTATCTCATCTGCAGTGCTGCCTGATATAAGGTAGGAACCGGACCCATCGGTGTAATCGTTAGTGGCGCATCCGCCTACGCCCTGTTGGTTGAAACCCAACAAGGAGCCGGAATCGGCAAGACCGTCATCGGCCTTCAGATCCATAGCGCGGGCTTCACGCGGTGTTAATATGGCGGCGTGCGCGGTAGGAAAGGTCTGGCTCATCGCATTCAATGAGATCATGTGGGCGGATGTGGTATATATGTCGGCCTGGTACGAAAGCCGGTAATACCCGCCGGTCACCGATGATTCCGGCATGCTGTTACTGGCGCCGGTAAAGTAGCCCGGTATCATGCCGGCACTGGCAAGATGTCTCCACGCATAGAATTCTTCGGCAGCCATACCGCCGTTCGTTTCAATAATAAAATCGCCATCCCCTATGTTCGTTCCCGGCCAGTACGATGTCGCGGTTTTCATATCGCCGGGCATGGCGTTATATTTGTTCTGGAAAAGGCTGACGGCGCTGCCGATCTGGTTTGCTTCCGATTGTGCTCCACGTAATTCACCGTCGCGTATCAGGCTGCGGCCTATCACCACGGCCCCTACCATCATCCCGATGATCAATAAGACAAGAGCGACTTCTAAAATGGAAAGGCCGTTACGCATGTTGGTCCTCTTTACAGGCTGTATGATAATTTCTACGGCACAGTACCATAACGGTATGATTATTTGGTTAAATTCTGAGACACTGGCCTTTAAAAAAAGCTACCAGTGCATTTTTAAATTGTGGGGGCTAGTAGACGCTGTGCGAACCTGCGACCAGACAAGACAGGCGATTGTGAAGCTGAATATGGCGTATGTTTATCGTTGCGGCAATGCATATTTTTAGAATCATCATCATGTTGCACCTCCTTGTTTTTTAAAATGCTGTCACCACAGCCATATACCTTGCCAGCTTGCCGATACTGACTAGCAGCAAGAAGACCGGAAACGGTGTGCGAAGCAGCCCTGCAATCACCGTCAGCGGATCACCAATAATAGGCACCCAAGACAGCAACAGCGACCACACGCCATAACGTTGATAAGTGCTTGCGGCCTTATGGGTGAATGCAGGTTCCAGCTTCAAGGCGCTTGCGAGCGACGCAAGATATTCTTGCTCTTTCGCGCATTGACTGTCGCATACCAGAAGCGCCGCGAGATAAATCTGCGCCGATTCCTCCGGTGTTTTTGCAGCAGCGGCGATGGTTTTTACATCCTGCGTATTTGCCATTACCTGCATCAACAGCGCTTTTTCCTGTGCACCTATACCTGCCGACTCCAGATGCCCGATGATTTTCTGGCTTTCCGCCGCATCCATATGCCCATCGGCTTTGGCTGCGGCGATCATGGCACGGATAATCGCCAGTGGAAGTTCAGCATTCGCCGGAGCAGCTTGCGGCGTCTGCGCCTGCGGTTGATTGCCGGAGAGCAGCCCGCTAATCAGGCTGTTTGCCTGATGCGCCATGCCGGTGGCGGAGGTTTTGACAGCGTCCACCACACTGACATTCCCACCCGCCGCCTTCTGCTGCTGATAATTGCCGAAGGCTTTGTATGCGAGCGTACCAAGCAATGCGAGCCCGCCCACTTTTGCTACGGTTTCCACTGTATCTTTCCCGCCGCCCAGCAGCGATGTGGCAACGCCGCCGGTTAGCAGCCCGGCAGCGAAGTTTTTGGTCGCCATGCCATTGAGCATTTTACCGATCAGTCCGCTTGAGTCGATATTTGTGAGCAGGTTTTTAGGGTCTAACATAAGTTTCTCCATTAAGGTTGGTTAAGGGGTTTGGGAATGCTGTCGCTCCGCGTTTTATAGAGCGACACCAACACGCCGGACAGAATGATGGTGAAGGTCACGCCCAGCGAGATGCTGGCCGGGAACTTCTCCATATCGAGCGCATCGGCGATGAAGGTTTTGGAACCGATGAAGATCAGTACCCACGCCAGCGCGGGTTTCAGGTATTTGAAACGGTGGATGATAGCCGCCAGCGCGAAGTAAAGCGCACGCAAGCCAAGGATGGCGAAGATGTTGCTGGTGTAAACGATATACGGGTCAAGCGTGATAGTGAAAATGGCAGGAACGCTATCCACCGCGAAGATCAAATCCACGAATTCGATCAAAATTAGAGCTACCATCAACGGTGTCATGTAGGTTGCTTTTTTACCAGTGTTCTGATCCACCAGCCGCACGGTGAATTTTTGGCCATGCAACTCATTGGTGACGCGCATATTGTTGCGCAAGAACTTCAGCAGCGGATTGTCTTCAATATTCGGCAGTTTATCGCCGATATAAAGCATCTTGATGCCTGTGGCGATCAGGAACACAGCGAAAATATAGAGAATCCAGCTAAACTCGGCGACTAGCGTTGCGCCAAGGCCGATCATGATGGCGCGCAGCACGATCACGCCAAGAATGCCCCAAAACAGAACACGGTGCTGATATTGGTGCGGAATGGCGAAATAAGTGAAAATCAATGAAATGATAAAGACGTTATCCATCGCCAGTGTTTTCTCGACGATGAACCCGGTGATATATTCCTTACCGCTTTGTGCGCCGAGGGAGTGCCACACCCATGCGCCGAAGGCAAGTGCGATGGAAATATAAAACGCGCTTAACCACAAGCTCTCCTTAATGCTTATTTCACGCTGCTTTCGGTGCAATACCCCCAAATCAAAAGCAAGCAGGACACCCACGATGCCCATGAAAGCTGCCCACATCCAGATGGGCTTGCCCATCACGACATCAAAGAGAAATTCCATTTACCAAGTTCCTTATTGTTGTGTTTTTCTTTTCTTATTCTGGGGATAGCAGCCGTCGTCATCAAACCAGCGAGCCATCTGATGTTCGTTTTTCTCGCGTGCAATATCTAGCAACTTATCGAGTTCGCCGCGATCTAGCCAAATCCCCCGGCATTCGGTGCATACGTCAATCAGCACGCCCTCATTCACTACTTCCTTAAAAGGCGCGTGGCATATCGGACAATCAATTGCTGTCATACATTACTCCTTGTCGATAATTGCATATTTTCCAGCCGCTGTGCCTGATCCATAATGCGCTGAGCGGCTGGGCTTAACGTCACCGTATCGCGCACTGCCATTTGCACCGGCGGCGTGGGAGCCGCCGGTTGCCTTGGCACGATACGCCCGCCAACGCCATAACCAATCCCGTAGAGATTAGGGAAGGGGTAGCGTGTGTCAGGTGAAATGGCCCCCAAAGGCAATATCATTTTAAGCCTCCTACAAATGCTGGGTTTTCAACTGACGGCACCGCTCTTGTAGCAGCGCGATGTCGTCGCGGATTGACTGCATGGTGGGAAGATGGAGGCGGGCTTCAGCGGTTAGCTCCGAAAGCCGATGCATGATCGCATCCCGCATGCGCCGCAATTCCTGAATTTCCTCGCGCAGTTTGCGCCTTAGGAAACCCTTGAACCGCATGACCTTAAACTCCATCTGTTTGATAGTGACTGATATGCGGCTTAGTTCCTGACGTATGGCGCGGCTGAATGATTTTAGATTTCTCATAATTAAAACTCCTTTGCTGTTAGTTCTCGAAAACTATAGCAATCTAACTGGTAGAAAATCCGTAGGGACTGGAAGTAAAATCCGCTGCCGCTCCGTTTGCGTGCATATACGGAATTTTTACAACGCGGCTACGCCATTTAAGCACAGCAAAGCATCAGTCATTACAGCGATTTGGCGCGTCTCCATTTACATTGAGTGTGAGTGTTAAGCTCGATCGAATTTTATGGAGAAATACCTATGAATGACTACACCACGATAGGCCGCCGCCCGGCAAGCATGGCTCAAGCCGCAACTTATGACGCGGGTTTGCGGACTTACATGCTAAGCATTTACAATTACATGGCCAGTGGTCTGGTACTGACCGGGATCGTAGCGCTACTGGCTTCACAGTCACAAGCGTTCCTTAGCCTGATGTATGTCATGGAAAATGGCGCAATCACCGGTATGAAGCCGCTGGCATGGCTGGTGATGCTAGCTCCCTTAGGTATGGCGCTGGCACTCGGATTCGGTGTGCAGCGTATGAGCGCTAGTCTGGCGCAGGCCGCTTTCTGGGGATTTGCGGCAGTGATGGGCTTGTCCCTTACCAGCATATTTCTTAGCTTTACCGGCACCAGCATCGCCCGGGTATTCTTCATCACCGCCGGTACGTTCGGCGCGATGAGTCTTTACGGATACACGACGAAGCACGACCTATCTAAACTCGGCTCGTTTCTGATTATGGGTGTGATCGGCCTGATTATCGCCTCGCTGGTCAACATCTTCCTGCAAAGCTCGGCCTTGCAGTTCGCCTTGTCCGTGATTGGCGTGCTGGTCTTTACCGGCCTCACTGCCTACGACACACAGCGGCTTAAAGAGATGTACTACCAGTTCACACTGGAAGGCGAAGCGATGACGAAAACCGTCATCATGGGCGCACTCACGCTTTATCTCGATTTTATCAACATCTTCGTAAGCCTGATGCACCTCATCGGCGAGCGCAGGTAATTTTAACCAAAGGAGAACGTTATGAATAATGCAAAACTAAAAGACCGCGATATCGAAAAAACCTACAGCACCGAGCAGTTCGTGGAGAAGCTACGCAGGCTGGCGGATTGTCTCGAGAAAGGTGAAAGGTTCGATATCCAGATCGCGGGAGAGCGGATTTATGTCCCTAAGCACGCCGTTTTTAACATAGAGCATGAGCGTGAAGATGGGGCGGAAGAAATCGAATTTCAGATCAAATGGAATAACTGACGACTAACTATGCTGTATTTGCCAGTAAAACGTAATAACGCTCGCTAATTAGCGTCTAGGGGGTTAATACTCATGAAAAACAATAGCAAGGCAGTGTTATGACGCTGGAGAAAGAACAAGAGAGAAAATTTCGTGAGGCGGAGAGAGAAAGATTCCTCTCTGCCTTGCTTTCTTCCGTGTCGCACGACTTTAAGACTCCTCTTGTTACGGTGATTGGCGCTCTCAGTTCCTTGAAGGACATGGAGTATATAAAAAATCATTTCGAAAGCCGCGAAGTGGTTGCAGGCGCGTTGGAAGAAGCACAGAAGCTTAATCGTTTTATCAATAATCTTATGGAAATAAGCCGGCTGGAGTCCGGGTTAGAGGATATCCGCAAGGAAATCGTGAGCCTACGCGACATGCTTGCAAGCGCATTAAAATCATTGCATCCACTGATCGGTAAACAGCGATTTAGTATTCAGACAATGCCCGGCCTTCCTCTTCTTTTCGTCAACGCAGCGCTTATGGAGTTGGTGTTTCTGAATTTGCTTGAAAACGCCATTAAATATGGCCCTGCCGATGGCGAGGTAAAGGTTATTGCATCTTTTGATGGGGACGGCGCAACCATCGACATTGACGATGACGGAGAGGGCATACCAGAATCCGAACGCGAAGCGATTTTTGTAAAATTTTACCGCGCCAAACATGGTGATCGCAAAATCGCCGGAACGGGATTAGGGTTGTATATCTGCCGTGGCATTGTGGAAGCGCATGGCGGCAGTATTACCGCGATTGATCCGCATGATGGCAAAGGCGCATGTGTGCGTATTACCTTGCCACATAGCGCCCTTATACCCATTGATATTGAACAGGAAACGGAAGAAGTCGAGCTATGAGAACCACGCAACCCAAAATACTGGTGATTGAGGATGATCCACAGATACGGAAATTCCTCACCATTACGCTTACCTCCCATGATTATGCAGTGATCCCAGCCGAAGCGGGCGGCGAGGGTATACGCCTTGCCACATCGGTTAAGCCCGATGCGGTGCTGCTCGATTTAGGACTGCCGGATATGGATGGCACGGAGGTCATCGGTAGCTTACGTGAATGGTCAAAGTTCCCCATCATCGTGCTTTCAGTGCGTAATCAGGAAGAGGAAAAAGTCAAAGCTTTCGATTTAGGGGCAAATGATTATGTAACCAAACCGTTCGGTACGGCAGAATTGCTGGCGCGTATCCGCGCCGCGCTCCGTGATGCGATTGTGGCACAGGTGGAGGATACAGAAATAGTCATCGGTGATTTACAAATTGACTTGATGAAGCGGATCGTTAGCCTGCGCGGCGAGCGGATTAAGCTTTCACCCAAGGAATTTAACCTGCTTAAGGTATTGGCGATGAACGCAGGAAAACTGCTGAC
>JBFWQQ010000080.1:0-8087 GCA_050249355.1 Alphaproteobacteria bacterium
GTGCGCAAGCCCTTGGAGCGCTGCGTGGCTGCCAGTGACACAGCTTGCAGGTCGCCAATATTCTCAACACCCAGCGTACAGATATTTACTTCGGCAGCCACATCGTCTTTGAGTTCCTTGTCGTCCGGCCATTTCAGGAGCAGGACGAATTTATAGATATAGGCCGCCTTGATCTCGGATTCGGTCTTGGCGCTCGCAAGCACAGCCGCCGGGGCCAGCACCGCATTAAGTGCCAGAATGATCGCCACCAGAAATCTTGTTGTATTATTCTTCACTTATTTATTTTCCTGCAATGCCGGTTGTATAACCCTGATAGCTTTTTTGTTGTCGGCTTTTAGCGCCTTATTAAATTCAAATACATCACGCAGCCCTTTGCCAGAAGGCAAAAAGCGCAGCATACAGGTTTACGGATTTTAGATTAAAATAGGATTAACTTTTCTTATTTTTCAGTAAGAAAGGCCCTATTTCCTGCGGATTTTTGCATATAGGGGGCGTTCCAGTTTGAGCGATATCCCCGGAACCATTTTATTACCCACTTTATTGAGGGCTTGCGCTTCAAACAACGGTAGCAATTTGGCAATAATGGTCTTGGCTTCCATTTCTGCGAAAAGGAAACCGCTGCATTTACGTGGCCCATGTGAAAAAGGAAAATACGCTCCATCGGGCACATTGTCGGCCTCGGAATTCAGGAATCGTTCGGGACAAAATTGCTCCGGCTCATTCCACCATCGTGGATCGCGATGCAGTACAAATTGCGGAAGCGCAATCGCCGTACCTTTTTTTACAACAAAATCTCCCCAGCGGTCATCTTCCAATGGTTCCCTTCCGATAACCCAGAAGGAAGGATATAAACGCACTGACTCCTTAAAGAACGCATCATGATATGGTGCATCCATGACCGCAGCAAACGCAAGCTGTGTGCTGTCATGCGTATTAGTACATGGGGCCTGCTGTATGATGTCTTCACGTAACTTCTCGCGTATATCCGCACGATCGCATAGCTCATACCACATCCATTGCAACGCGATAGAGGTGGTCTCGAAGCCAGCAAATATCATGGTAACGCAATGATCGCGTACCTCTATATCGGTAAAATGGTCAGGGTCTTCCTTCTGTGCATCCAGCAACAGGGCAAACATATTATTGCGCTCCTTCATGTCACCCGAATGGTATTGCTGTGAAAGCTTATGCACAACCGCATGGATGTGATTCAGTGCACGCTTGAACTTAAAATAGCTGGGGAAGCAGAATGTCTTGCGCAGGTCCACAGTGGGAATAAGGCGGATGCTCTGGTGGTAATGAATGATATCATCGTATGCCTGATGCAAAGAGCGAATGGTCTGGTCATCAATGTTATTGCCGAACACCGCCTTAAGACTTATCTCGGTAGTAATACGGGCCATTTCATTGGTAATATTCACCTCAAACGAGCCTGATCTTGTGCTGTCCAGCCATTTATGTTTAAATTTTTCGGTTACATCATTGGCGACTGAAAAATAATAACGCTCGATCCACTCACGGGTAAACATGGGCTGGATTTTCTTGCGATCCCGTTTCCATTTTTCGCCGTGACTGGTCAGAAGTCCCAGCCCTCCCACAGTCTGGAAACGGATATACAGGTTGCTTTTCTTATAATTTTTGTAATTTTCCTTTAAAATATAGCTCACAATGTCAGGATGGTTTACCTGTATAATGCGCTGTCCTGCCGCTCGCAGCGAAATGATATCGCCTCCACGGCGGGCCTGCTCCATGAAAAAATTCAAAGGATCGAAGAATAGCGGCCTTGAGTGCCCAATAAACGGAACACCTGCAGGCTCAACAACCCGATATGTATTATCACTAGCCGTCATCACAGCAGGTATACAGAAAAAGCTGCAGGCTGCATAGCCCGATTTGAACGGTTAGAAGCGCAGAGTGACCTTGCCGTATACGCTACGTCCGATCTCAGCGGTATTCTTAAAGCCAAACGGAACAAATTCCTGATGTCGGTCATCCAGAAGGTTCTGGCCGATCAGGCTGAGTTCCACCCCTTCCATTACATTATACGATATGCGCGTATCGAAACGATAGTATTCATTTACCACCGCACCGCCATTCAAATGGTCGACAAAATACAGCGCGTTTGTCATTTCCACGCTATCAGAGAATAAGTATGTCGAGCGCACATTGAATTGATGCTTTGGTGTCCTGCCTGCGAACGGCGTCGCTATATCAAATTTGTTGCTGAACACCTCATCTATATAGCTATACGATCCGGCAGTTTGCCAGTCCTTGGAAATATTCCATTTTCCTGCTACTTCCACACCCACCGAGCGGGCTTCATTGGTGTTGGTGGCATAAACCGGCACGTTGATAGCACCGCCGCTCACGACTGCCGTGCCAGTGGTTGCCGCAAAAATATCATCATAATCGAAATAGAACGCCGCAACATCGAGCGATGTGGTTTCGGTTGGCTGTATACGGTAACCTATCTCATAGGAGGTCAGCTCTTCCGACTCCAGACCATGATTTCCGGCGCTATACAAAATTGTCGGCAAGCCACCCGGGGGTATGATCGTGAGTATCAGGTTACCATCATCGGTAAAGCGGTTGGGAGTATGCACGGCATGCGACACCGATGCCCATACGGTTTGGTTCTCAGCCGGGAACCACGAAACACGAACGCTGGGCTGTATTTCATTTCCACTGTAATCATTATGCTCAAATTTAGAACCGATTGTTACATACACCTCATCCGGCAGAATTGTGATCTTGTCCTGCACGAACGCGTTGAACAAACTGTCGTTACGTGTGGCAGGCACCAGGCTATACTGCTGCGATGACGGATCGTTCTCGCTGTTTATGAATCGGTAACCAGCACCCCACACCACTTCCTGTCTTTCCCAACCGGTCCATACCTGCTGGAAGTCAATATCAAGTGTGTTGGTTTCATCATTAAAATATGTTGTTTTATAGAATGTATGATCGACATATGCCTGCAACGAGACGTGTGAATCCGGGTGTGTTTCTGTTTCCCAGCGCGTGAGCAGATTAGCGCCGCTTGCGATAGCACCTTCAACGGTTGAGGTATAGCTGGGTGCGCCACCGATATTAGGAATGGTATAGGGCAGATCTTCATCGATCGTATATGCGTCACCCTGAACATTCAGCGTATCGCCATTGGACAGCTTACTGTCCATACGGAAACCGGCCTGAGACCTTTTCCAGTCATCGTTAGCGGTGCTACCATTTAAGGCAAACTCGGAATCATAATCCGAATGCTTGGCATAGACGCGTACATTCGTATCTTCATCCACGCGAACGCCATGACGTACAGCACCAATCGCGCGAACCTGGTTACCGGCAGCAAATGATGCGTATGTACCTTCCGTATCTTTTGCGCTCTTGGTGATGATGTTTATCACCCCGTTCACCGCGTTGGCGCCCCACAAGGTAGCGCCCGGGCCACGGATCACCTCGATGCGGTCAATGTCTTCCATTACGGTATCCTGTACATCCCAGACCACACCGGAGAATAACGGAGAATAAATGGTACGCCCATCGATCAGTACCAGCAGTTTGTTTGAAAACTGGCCGTTGAAACCGCGCGCGGTCACTGTCCAATCATGCGAGCCGGCGCGGGTTACGGTCACGCCCGGCACCATGCGAAGTAGCTCCGGTATCGCCGTTGCGCCGGAGCGGCGTATATCTTCCTGTGTGATCACATATATAGCAGCGGCAGCCTGGTCGGCTTTTTCCTCGGTTTTTGATACCGACGTGACCGAAATATTTGAGAGCTCTTCGAGTGAAAGGTCAAGCAAGTCATCCGGATCCGTGTCATTGGCATATACTGCCACCGGGAACAACATCGTGGTCGCCATGAGCGCGGTTATGGTATTGCGTAACATCTTACTCGTTTCCCTATGACTTGATCCAATGTCACGGAAACTTTTAGGCCAACAAACTTAAAATAAAATTAAAAATAGACCGCTTTTTATAAAAAAATCTGTTTATAAATCAGAAAATTAACTAATTATACACATTCTGCTGTGGATAAACTTGTCCTAAAACAGGGCAATTTAGCTGTGTTTGTGCGGCGCATAGCGGCCGGGCGAGAGTATACCAGACGGATCGAGCACACCCTTAATATTCGCAACCGCCTGCCAGAATACAGAGTCCGGCTGGCCTGCAAATTTATCCATACCCTCTATGTTCAGGCGATACGGGGGGCAACCCAGTTCCATTCCTTTTTCCATAAGTGCGTTATAACATGCCATGGCCTGGCCATTTCCCTTATTCTTGTCATAAATGATCGGTATGACGCCCATCATGCATTTATCGTGCACACTGGTAATAGATACGGCGTCAGCAAATCCGTAATCTTTTAGTGTATCGCCGATCATATACAGCATATTCTCCACTACACTGATCTTTAAGGGCATCACCGGGGCATACCAAATCACCCCCACCCCATCACGCACGGGATGCAGGTTGTCGCCATCGGGCCGTTTCACATGTTTGTACACCAATTGAAGCGCCATGGTATCGGGCACGCCATTGACAATATCCATGAGTTGACGGGCCCGACCCAGCTGATGGCGCAGTTTTATACCCGCCATACCGGGCACGCGCGCAAACGCCCTACCCATAGCTCTATTGCGGTGGTCGTTGATGAACACGACCTTGGAACAGCATGCACGCAATGTTTTCCTGACTTCACTGCGGATTGCCGGCACCATGCTTTTCTTGCAACGAAACGCCCCTATTCCCATCCAGGGAAATTCCTTAGCCAGCGCCATTCCCATTTCGTTGGTGCCGATGGTGGTTTCCAACTGCATGCGATTCAGTAGCTTAATACCACCGATAGGCCCGCGCAGTTCTATCAGCAAGTCACGGCAAGCGGATAGCATATCTTTCAGTTGCGCGGTGCTCTTCATAGTGAACACGAAGGTCTCGGTATGCTCGGGACGTTTTATCAGTGCGATCTGCAGGGCGGTAACGATTCCCATGTTGCTTTGTGCAAACAGCCCGTCCAGATACGGACCTATCCCCCATTTCCACACACCTGCCTGCGCTGCACCCATTTCTGCCATTGGTGACTGGTAGATATTGCCATCTGCCAGCACAGCCCGCACCGAAGTAACCGCTAAAAAGTGATCCTCCGTCGGTGTGAGGCCAAAACCATGCTCCAGCGCATTGCCTACTATACTGGCGCTTGGGCCTGCGCCAGTGGTCGGAACATAATAATCCAACCCGTTCTGGTTCAGGTAGTCCGCCAACTGACCCTGCGTTACACCGGGTTGCAGTGTGACCACGCCCAGCTCCGCGTCCATGTCGATGATGGCGTTCATTCGTGAAAGATCAAGAATTATGCAGCCGCTAGCCACCGGCAGGCTACTGCCATATCCCCAGTTACGGCCCGTGCTAATAGTATACAGGGGAGTGGTATGGTTGCGGGCTGCGTGTACAATCTGCACCACCTCCGGCTCCGATTCTGGTTGCACTACACCGAGTATCGTACGCTGTGCATCAAGGCAGTTATTTGCGTATCGCGCGATCGCACTGTCAGGCAACAGACGCGATGGCATATGTGCACGCAAATATTCTATAAAAGGATGGGATTCAAGAATCAGGCTGGCAGTTGAGTGCGGTTGCTCGCTCATCCGGTATTCGTTTCCTATCTCGAATTACTCTGCCAGGGCAGAGTAATCAGTTCTCTTCCATTTCAACCAGGTGCAACCCGGCTTGCGGCTGGTGGATGAACTGTACCGCCGCATCTGGCTGCTTTATGCCGCCAGCGGTAATATATGCATTATCCGCAAACACAGACTCGGCCAGATCATCATACAAAGAGCTGAGATTGGAAGCCGTGACGTACCATTTCAGCCCCGGATGCACAGGGTTTTCTGGCACCGTGACTTCATTACAGATACGCGTGCCTTTTACGCCGAAACTGTTGGCGATCAGGCGCCAGTTGCGCGCCAGCGCCAGTGTGGATTTGGCAAACAGGTAATGTATCTCGGAATCCACCACCTTGTCATACATGACTTTACACAGGCCGCGGAAAATATCCTCATCGCCGCAATCCTCCATGATCGCAAAGCGCGATATCTCGCCATGACGCTCACGCAACAGCGGCAGGTTACTGAAAATACGACGAAGTTTAAAATCTGTTGTTTCCATCGGAAGATCCCACATCTCGTCCCCTTCACGGATGGTAAGGCGGCAACCGCCAAGGCACAGATTACCCCGGCGCGCAATAAGTATATGGCTCAGCTTGTCATGAAGGTCTTCTTCTGCCTTCAGGTCTTTAGCGTGGTACATGCGCTGGTACATGACCTCACGCAGGCGGTAGTACTGGTGGAGCAACGCACGATCCTGCGTAAATTCATAGACAACCGGCTCCTGACCTCGGTATGGCTTGGTAACACGGTTAAGCACCGCTTCTTGCAACGCTTCCAGAAAATTACGCGGTTTTGATTCACTATACAGACGGATCTTGCTAGGCATGCAGTTAACACCATGGTTGTTTGTTAACGTATTATTAACTATTGGTCTGAAAATCAATAGGTAATTATTTCCTATATACATCACAACGGCTGCCTTGGCAATGTGAATGTTGCCGCTAAATATATGAATAAGTTTTAATTTCAAGCTTATCGCCCAACTTACCCACAGCCAGTGGGTTGTTCATAAGATTGTGAAAAAAGATTCTTTTGCTCTACTCCTTCACCAACGCCATTTTCAGCCAATCATAATTAGCAATAAATCATGCGATACGGCATCGAGACTTGCAATTATAGAATATTATCTTTATTTTCAGCGTGTTTAGACAGAAACCGGGAGTTCTTTCATGAGTCCATTCATCCACCTGCTGGCCAATATCATCAACCTGTATATGTTTGTGGTGATTGCCTGGGCGATTCTGGCCACCCTGATCTCGTTCAAGATCATCAATGGCTACCAGCCGCTGGTGCGCAGGATTATGTACGCGCTCGATCGTATGTGCGAGCCGGTATTAAGCCGTATACGCAAATATATGCCCGACCTTGGCGGCATCGACATATCGCCTATTGTGTTACTGCTGTTACTCAACTTCGCGATCGAAGCGCTCTATACGTATTTCTAACCATGGCAGAAGCACCATTCTTCCAGCATCATATATTCTGCTGCACCAACCGGCGCGATCCGGAAAATAGCCGGGGCTGCTGCGCTGCCAAAGATGCCGAGGCACTTCGCGATTACATGAAACAGCGCGTGAAAACATTGGGAATCGCATCCGTGCGCGTCAACAATGCCGGTTGTCTCGACCGCTGCGAGCTTGGCCCGTGCATGGTTATCTACCCCGAAGGGGTATGGTATAGCTGCAAAACAAAAGAAGATGTCGATGAAGTGATCACGCAGCACCTGCAGCAGGGCAACGTGGTGCACCGCCTGAAATTGCCATCCTGATCTAACGCCTGAAAAATGAGCGCTCCGCTTCTTTTTTCGTCTTTACCTGTGTCTCCCACTGCGAGAACTTATGGTTGTCTCTTCCCCATCGCACGTAGGCCACATACGTGACTGCGGGGTGCTCAGATTTAGTATAGCTCCATTGCTTCCAGCGCAACGGATCGACCCCCGCTGACTCTTCAGGAAAGTCCTGCACCACCCCGCTAAACGTGTGCAACTGCCGGTCGGATAGCACCGGGCTGGTAGTCGGATCATACTCGGTCATATGATAAATCTTAGCACCCGGCTTGGCACTATTGGCACAGCAACAGAACAGGTCGCCATTCTCCTGAAAAATACTGCCATCCTTAAGATTACGCGGCACCTCCAAAGAGATCGCGTTACTGGTGATCACATAGTCGTAAAGCCCCTCTGGCATGTTGCGCAAGGAAACATACTGGGCTGAATCAGTATGAGCGTACTGAGTACCAGCCGAAATATTCTTATAATCGAAAAATGCGAATTGCGGCATATCACGCTCGTGAGCAGCCCCGCCGATCTCCAGGATGGAATAGCCAGAAAATGGATTTCTTCCCTCCTGCTACAATCGCTCAAGCTCTGATGCACATGCCAGATTGATACTCTCTTTCGCCATATCAGCACCGATCATCGCTCCC
>JBFWQQ010000081.1:0-7979 GCA_050249355.1 Alphaproteobacteria bacterium
GAAGATTCAACACCAGAAGATACATCCACGATACGTGCCCCGGTTTGGGAAAGGGCTTCACCAACATTATCCACGTTCAAGCCACCGGATAAAATCCAAGGGGTTTCACGCCATAAATCTTCGAATGCTTTGCGCTCAAATAGTTTCCAGTCAATCGTTGCGCCCCTGCCGCCGGGCAATTCGCCTTCTCGTGCCTTGGCATCAAACAATAACATCTGCACATGTTCAGTATTGAATCTATCAATACTATCCCATTCCATATGGGCGCCCACCGGTATCGCCTTGATCAGCAGCATTTTTGATTGCTCGCAGCGTATCTTGCCATAGCGATCTTCCAGTTCAACCATGCGTTCGGGCGATTCTTTTCCGTGCAACTGCACATAGTCCGGCTGCATGGTCTGGCAGATTTCATCGAGCAGGGCATTATCGGCGTCCACCGTAACGGCCACAGTTTTTACATGGCGCGGCACATGTCGGCAGAGTTGCGCGGATTGCTGAACAGACAAATTGCGCGGCGATTTTGGGTAAAACACGAATCCTAAATAATCAGCGCCAGCATCGACGGCGCAGTCCACAGCGTCTTGGTTTTTCAGGCCACAGATCTTTACCTGAACCGGCATGCTATTTTATCGGAGATTGCGTGGACGGCAGTGTGGTTTCCTTTATGCGCGTCAGCTGTAATTCTTCTTCCAGCGCGGCCGTCTTTTTATTGGCCTTTTTGAATTGCGCCTGATCGTGCGAGTGCTTCAGTCCCATGGCTATGGCGGAGATCACCACACCGGCCACGAAACACAGGAGTGCAAAAAGGAATTCCGGCAATGCAATTTCATAAGGGAGTGGGAAAAGGGACAGAGCCACCGCATCGTGGTTGTGGGCGGAAAACACCACAAACCAGACGGCCATAACGGCCAGCAGGATGAACTTGATTGCTTTGAAAA
Organism: Alphaproteobacteria bacterium; assembly: GCA_050249355.1. Lineage (GTDB taxonomy): Bacteria > Pseudomonadota > Alphaproteobacteria > Rickettsiales > SXRF01 > CAZAQK01. The sequence goes on from JBFWQQ010000081.1 coordinate 939, forward strand.
AAGCCAGGAGACTACTCGCTGTTGCGGGCGCTGCCGAACATCGATCCGCTTCTTACGGGGGCATCATTGATACGCTCGCGCAGTTCTTTGCCAGTGCGGAAATAAATGGCAAAACGCTCACCAATATAAACTTCCTGCCCGTTCTTGGGGTTACGCGCTTTGCGAGCTTCGCGTTTGCGCACGGAGAACGCCCCAAAACCGCGGAGTTCCACGCGCCCACCTTCGATCAGTGTGGTGGATATCTCGTTGAACACTGTATTTACCAGCGTCTCAATGTCGCGCTGGTACAGGTGCGGATATTTCTTGGAGAGCTGAAGAATAAGTTCGGATTTGGTCATAGACATGCCCTTGAACTAAAAGGATTAATGAAGTTCAGGATGCCATACGGCGGCGATGCCGTCAAGCCTTAAGCTGCTTGATTTGAAAAATATTTTACTTGCGCTCTCGGCAAGCCCGTCGAAAACGCCCATCGGCTCTTTGATTGATATGTCTTTGATTTCTAAGTTCTTGCTCACATCCTTATGCTTCTGGAGCCATAGAAGGGCCTCTTTTTCACCGCCCAAACCATCTATTAACTTGTATTTCATGGCTCTTTTTCCACTATAGATACGCCCATCGGCAAGCGATACAACATGTTCGCGAGGCAGCTTACGCCGCTCGGTCACGATATCAACGAAACGTTCGTAAAAATCGTTTATTACGGTACGCACCACTTGTTCTGCCTCGGGGGTAACTTTTTCAAGCGGGTTGGGTGCTGCTTTGAGCGGGCTTGTCTTGATAACGACTGGTTTGATTCCCAGTTTTTCAGTGAGTTCAGTAACCTCTACGGTTTCTATCAGTACGCCTATCGAACCGGTGATGGAGCCTTCCCGCGCGATCACATGGTCGGCTCCCAGTGCGATCATGTAGCCTGCGGAAGCGGCAACCGAGCGGATAACCGCCACCACCGGCTTTTTCTTGGAAAGCTGCCGCAGCTTAAAATACACTTCTTCGCCCGCCACTGCGCTGCCGCCGGGCGTATCCAGCCAAACCACCACGGCCTTGGCGCGGGTATTTTCTTCTACATCCGTGATAAGATCGTACAGCTTCTGGTCGTCCATCACCACGCCTTCGATGGTGAGGCGCGCGATGAAATCCCCTTCGATCGGTGAGTGGCTGCCCGTGGTTTCAAGGTATACCAGTATGGCAGCGGCTACGGCCAGCACCGCCACAAGACGCCAGCGTGCCACCTGCGCTTTCAGGTGCAGACGGTACAAAAGCGTATCAGCGTTTATCGACATCGGGCAATCCTACATGGGTTCCGGCAATCCGTGCGAAGTTTATACACGAACTGCCGGACTCATACAATCGGCCTTTAGGAAGTTTTCTTGGTTTTTTTCTTGGGCTTGTCTTTGGCCTCATCGAGTGCCGCACCGAGAATATCACCAAGCGACGCGCCGCTGTCGGTCGAACCGTATTCAGCGATCGCCTTTTTGTGCTCTTCGGCTTCCAGAGCTTTGATAGAAGCACTTACCTTGCGCGAAGATGCATCGAGGTTGGTGATCTTCACATCCACACGGTCACCCACGGCGAAACGATCAGGACGCTGTTCCTGACGCTCGCGTGCTAGATCACCTTTCTTGATGAAGCTGGTGATGTTATCGGTCAGTTTCACAGTGATGCCGTCATCGTGTATTTCCGATACGGTGCAGGTCACCACGGCGCCTTTTTTCAGTTCACCGAATTCACCTTCGAACGGATCTTTCTCCAGCTGCTTCACGCCGAGGCTGATGCGTTCTTTTTCCACATCGATGGCGAGGATCTTTGCCTTGATGATATCGCTTTTCTTGTAGCCTTTGATCGCCACATCGCCCGGCTCGTTCCAGCTCAGGTCGGAATGGTGGATCAGGCCATCGATATCGCCATCGAGCGCAATGAACAGGCCGAAATCGGTGATGTTGCGAATTTCGCCTTCGATCACGTCGCCCACTTTGGCTTTATCCGCATATTTCGCCCATGGGTTTTCTTCGCATTGCTTCATACCCAGTGAGATGCGGTGTTTGGCTGCTTCGATATCCAGCACCACCACATTCACTTCCTGGCTTACGGAAACCAGTTTGGACGGATGGGCGTTCTTTTTCACCCAAGAGATTTCCGATACGTGCACGAGGCCTTCGATACCCGGCTCCAGTTCCACGAACGCACCGTAATCGGTGATGTTGGTGATCTTGCCTTTGCGCTTGGTGCCTACAGGGTATTTGCCTTCGGCGCCCTGCCACGGATTTTCTTCCAGCTGTTTGATACCCAGCGATACACGCTTGGTTTCTTGGTCGAACTTGGTCACGATGACTTTCACGGTCTGGCCGAGCGACAGCACTTCCGATGGATGGCTGATACGGCGCCACGAAATGTCGGTTACGTGCAGCAGGCCGTCAATACCGCCCATGTCAATGAACGCACCGTAATCGGTGATGTTCTTCACGATACCGTCGAGCTGCTGGCCTTCGGATATCTTGCCCAGCAGTTCGTTGCGCTGCTCGACGCGGGATTCTTCCAGTACGGCGCGGCGTGATACCACGATGTTGCCGCGTTTGCGATCCATCTTCAGGATCTGGAATGGCTGTGGGATGTTCATCAGCGGGTTGACATCGCGGATCGGGCGGATGTCCACCTGCGAACCCGGCAGGAATGCCACGGCGCCCTGAATGTCTACAGTGAAGCCACCTTTTACGCGGCCAAATATAATGCCTTCCACCCGCTCGCCTTTGGTGCAGGCTTTTTCCAGCTTGAACCAGGCTTCTTCGCGCAGCGCTTTTTCGCGTGACAGAACGGTTTCGCCGTTCTTGTTCTCGATCTTTTCGAGGTATACTTCCACTTCGTCGCCGGGCTGTATTTCCGGCGCGGCGCCGCTGGCGGAAAATTCGCGCAAGGGGACGCGGCCTTCGGATTTCAGGCCTACGTCGATGATGACGAGGTCTTTTTCGATCGCCACCACGGTGCCGGTGACAACCGAGCCTTCGCGTTTTTCGGATTCTTTCAGGGATTGTTCGAACAGTTTGCCAAAATCTTCTACGAACTGATCGTTCTCATGTGCGGTTGCAGTCTGAGCCATAATATGTTTCTTTCCAGTAGTATCCATAAGGATTCCTCGGGATACGGGGTTTCTCGGTATGCTGCCAGGTCACACCGGGTTACACATAAAAAATAGCCGGTCCGCTGGCAGTTCGGCCGGGTTCTATGAAAATAGGGGGCTAGGTCTACTCCTTAAACACGCGCAAATCAAGCGTTTTTGGTAAAAAACACCTTTGATATGTTCTTCATGAAACTGTAACCAAACGGCCATGGCCAAAGATATAAGAAGTGCCTATAATATAAAGCGAAAAGGAGAAATCCCATGGATTTTGATGATAAAAATAAGTTAGCCGATGCAGCTGCCGATTTTTTAACAGCGCCACTACAAACCACCATGCCTACCATGTGTGGGGGAAATGCCGGCGCTGCCATGCGCAGTTTAAAGATGTTTCTGCTTATGGAAATGGCGGGTCAGGAAATGCATGGCGATCAAGAGCTGCTAGACGTAATGAAAGCGGCAGATACGAGATTAGCACGGCTTTTAGATACGCTGCAGCGGGTAAAATCAGATGGATTTCTTGATACGGCAACACCTGAACAAGTGATAGCGGCAAAAGAGGTCATGAAGAGCGGCGTGAGGGATATGCAGCGCATTTTGGCAGCAATTGAGCTGGACAAAAGGCATTATGAATTGGCGCTGGGTCATTTCAAAGAAACGATCGCAGATGATACTTCGCCAACTAAAAGGCGAAAAATATCCGACCAAAAGGTTCAGAAGAGCTACGAAGGTTTGATCGGTTCATGTGAAGCAATGCTGGATGCGACAGCTAAACTTGGTATAGCTTATCAAGAAACAATAGGGAAGGCATTGGGCTTAGGGCCGGATGCGCAGGAACTGCAATAAGCTTTTAATTTCCAAAGAATCCATATGGACGAAAATAAAGAACCAGATCAGGCGAAGAAAAGGCGTAAAAAAAGGATCGCTGCCACCGGTCTGGCCGCTGGCTTGACACTGGGCGCCGGCTATTACCTCACGCGGCCGCAGGAAGCTGTAATGCCGACATCCGCGCTGAATGCCTCGGATAGCCCTGACGGGCAGAGGTCGGCTGAAGCCTTATGGGTTGATCGGGTGCCGCAGACCCCAGCAGAGCCGTTCATACGCCAACCGGTGGAAACCCCGGAAAATGATTCGGCTGTGCAAAGCCAGCAGGTGGGTGTGCTGGTTGACATAAAGCCGGAAGCGTTTTTGAATTATGACCTGCACCTTTCAGGCCGGAAAAGTCCGCGTACCCTGCAGCTAAAACCTGTCACCGGTAGCCAGCTGATGGTAGACAGGCCGCTGGAGATGGAAGATGAATACCTTAGCACCCAGAACTTGCTGCCTCAACCACTTACAGCGGTGCAGATCAAGGCTTTGCTTGATGCTGCCCGCAATGCGGATAATTATAATCATACGGTTCTTGATCCGCTGTATGCGAAGAAGCGGCAGCTTTCGGTACGGACTCATGCGTTGGCGGTTGATGATCCGGCACGCCCAGCGATAGACATCGTGCCAGCCAGTGAAACATCGAACGTGCTAGTGCGCATCGATCTGGGCAGCGTCGGCGGTTTACACTACAGGTGGGTGCAGGATATTTTCGCCGCGCGCGAGAAGCTTCGTGAAAGAATAATCGCTGAAATTGACCGTATAGGGCCGTTCGCGAAGTTTATGCGTGATGCATTGCTGAATTCTTCCGGCGTGATCAATCATAATGCGGAAACGGTCATAGAATCCATATTCACTCTGGCAGATAAAGACAGGAAAGATTTGGCGTTGGCCCTTGGCAACAATGACCTTGGCCGCGCGCGTTCCATCCTCCGGTTCCAGTCGTCTGATTTCACGTCGGGCATGGAGACATTCGATGTTGCCGTGCGGTTGAAGGGTGATCTAGACAGGCTTTTTAAAGACCAGAAGTTTGAAATGGGTTCCATACTCGGCCAGCTCCCACGTGATTCTTACGATAGATTGGCGAATTATGAAGAGTACATGTATGGGTTTCAGGCCATACGAAAAATCCCCGAACTCCTTAGCCGCGAACATTACAGCTTGCTTGCCAGCCTTTCGGATGAGTCGCGGCAGCAGCTCGGGTCATATCTTGATAATACTCCCGCCACCGAGCTATCGTACAATAACTTCATTGCAGGCAACCAGCAGGAAGTGATCGGGGAAATTAATGATGATATACTTCGCCTGGTGCAGCAGCACAATAATGAACTGCTCGGGTCTGCCAGCAGGCGTGGTTGGCTCGACAATACCGGCGCTGATGATAACTATCTCAGTGTGAAGGGGCTTATGATGGCGTTAGGAACTGTGAACCGTAGCGCCAATCTTAGTGGCAGTTTGCTCGACAAGATCACAATAGATAACGGCCACGCCTACCTGCTCATGCAACTGGATACCGAGACCCAAGACAGGTTCGAAAGGGACTACAGGAATCTGGGTACGATCATGCGCGCTATGTGTTATCAGGATTATATTCCCGGTGTGGAGTACGATCAGGCAAATGTTCCCCTGTCAGTGCGCGATCAGGCAGAAATGTTTAATGCTGGCAATAGCTGGCACCCTACGCCGGATAGGGTGAACGGCGCATACATGGTCGGTAACACGCTGGGTTGCATGACGCCACTTAAGCCAGAAATACGGAAAATGCTAGAGGGCGCTGCCGAAGCACCTGTACGTATTGGCAAGGTTTTGGACATTAATGGCGTGCAGGGGGTTACCGTACATGCGCTGGAATCCACCATGCGGGAAAGGGTGGTGGGCGAGGCCGCGAAAGCGGCCCGTGGTAGGTAATTCAGTATGTTAGAGTGGCATCTCTATAATAAGTTTACGAAATTGTAAACAAACTATAACAATATCGTCATTTTTGGTTAATGTATTTTAGTATATGATACCACTACAACATAGGAGTCAGCATGTTTCTTAAACACAGTATATTATTTCTTGGCCTTATAATGTTATCTGCTCTTCCGCAGGCACATGCCGATGTGCTTGAGCCGTCGGGTCAATTAGGCGATGTGGTGTCGCCTCTTGATTCTGGTGATGGTGTCTACACCCAGACCTTCAAAACAGATGTGGATAAATATTGTGTTGCTGAACACAATGTTAAACTGAAATCGAGTAAAAAAGGAAAAAAGATATATACCGTCAGCAGCACGTTCAAAGTGATGGATAAAAGTGGCAATGTCACAGAAACGGTAGATATGGGTGGGGGCGACATATACGCGAACACACATGATCAGGCTATAAGGGAGGCCTTCAGCATGCAGAAAATGAAAGAAAAGTGCAAAGAAAAGACCGGTGCGAAGGCTGTGAATGCCACACCGATCAAAAAAGCCTGATATTCTCTAGTCCTGAATTAAAAAAACACAGCATCATATGCTGTGTTTTTTTGTGATGATCGTACAGGCTTGGTTGAACACCTCGCTGGCATCCATGTCGGATGTTTCCATGATTATGGCGTCATCTGCCGGTTTCAATGGGGCAACGGCGCGCTTTTCATCGCGTTCATCACGCTCGCGCAGATCCTCCAGCACCGAATCGAATATCACCTCCACGCCTTCGCCGGATAGTTCCTTGTGGCGGCGTTTGGCGCGCGCATACAACGTGGCGGTGATAAAGAATTTAAAATCAGCATCCGGGCATACTACGGTGCCGATGTCGCGCCCATCCAGCACTGCGCCTTTGCCTTGCCGTGCGAACTGACGCTGATAATCGAGCAGGGCAGCTCGCACTTCCGTATAAGATGACACAATGGATGCAGCCTGCCCGATATGCTCCTGGCGCAGGCGCGGGTTGGACAGGTCGTTGATATCAATGGCTCTGGCGGCGGCAATGGCTGCCTGCTTGTCGTGTGGGTCTTTGCCGTTATATACCAGCTTCATACCCACGGCGCGGTACAGGCTGCCGGTATCAAGATATTCCAAGCCATAATGCTCTGCAAGACGGCG
>JBFWQQ010000082.1:0-7923 GCA_050249355.1 Alphaproteobacteria bacterium
ACAGCGTTTCATCCTTGATGGCCCGTTCAACGACATCCTGCGTTGGAACTATGCCAAGCTGACCGAGCTGTTCGGTGTCGGCGAAAGCCGCAAAGTGACCACCAACGGCCAGATGGAAGCCGCACTTGCCGAGGCTTTCGCATCGGACGCGATGTATATCATCGAAGTGGTCATACCGCGTGGTGACTGCAGTGCCAGCTTAAAGCGCGTAGGTGAAGAGCTGGGCAAACTGCGTGACAAGGAGAAGCGGGATGATGGAAAAAGCGCCGCTTGATACCTACACGGACAAGGGTGAACTGGCGGTGAAAGTAATCGCCATGCCCGCCGATGCCAATGCCGACGGCGACATGTTCGGCGGCTGGATACTCAGCCAGATGGATTTGGCGGGTGCTGTGCCTGCCCGCCGCCGCGCTAGAAAGCGCATTGTCACTGTGGCGGTGGAACATATCGTATTTCATAAACCGGTATTTGTTGGTGACTGTCTGGAATGCTACGCTACCATTGAGAAGATCGGGCGCACCAGTATAACCGTGAAGGTGGAAACCTTTGTCGAGCGCCGCGATCAGTTAGAAAATGAGAAGATTACCGAAGGCCGTTTCGTGTATGTTGCTATTGGTAACGACCGCCGACCGGTTTCCGTTGCGTAGCGGTTCCTAAGCCACTTTCGTCTGTGCCTGTTTAAGCCATATCAGCGCTTTTTCTTTTTCATCAAGGCGGAATGTACGGATCTCAATACTGAAAAACGGTGCCAGCATGCGGGTGAACGGGCCGATCCACCCGCTGTCTGTGACCACCGCGCAATGGCTGAAATCCTTCATGTGCTTCATATCGAACTGTATGCCTTTACCTAATATGGAAAGTTCAACCCCGGAGAAGCTATGAATGATTTCCAGTATTTTGATTCTGCCGTGCGCCTCGATAAAACGCTCCATGCCTTCGGTGATCCGGTGGAGATCTGCTTCGGTGACCTTCCCGTCCACGACGATCTCGACGATTTTGTCGTCGGCAAATTCTCTGTATTCGCAGGCCATGGCATGCTCCCTTATACTACGGTTTATCCGTGTGCCCGCATATCAGAAGGCCGGTGCGAACCGCTCATGGGAAATTCATGAATATGTACATCATGGGCGTTACTATGCTTCATGATCTGCAGCGTCTTTTCCTCGGTTGCCTCATCCTGGCAGTTCACCCACAGCAATACCCCTCCGTTATCAATTTGTTTTTGGAAGAAACTTGAATATTTGTCCTCCAGCATTTTTGCAAATGCTGCACCAATGGCACCACCGCCCGCGCCACCTGCCAGTACGCCTGTCAGTAATATGCCAGGCACGGCGGCTCCAAAGGCCAATATAGCAATACCAACGCCGCCGATGATACCGCAACTTATCAGGGCGCCTTGTGCAATGCTTAGTTCTTCCTGTTTGAAAAAAGGACTTCGCGGTGATTCCGGATTGTCTTCAAGAACATTAACATCGAGTGCATCCGTGCCGAACCGTTCCTTCATTGCCTTCTCGCTGCCCAATACACTAATCAGGTGACGTCCAATTCCAGCACGTTCCAGTTCATCGATCGTTTGACCCATGGCCTCGTAATTTTCGAATATCCCGACCACTTCGCGTATATTTGTATGCCGTGTCATGTCGATATCCTTCGCTTATTTAGGATATTATACCACTGTACGCGTAAGGATGCTGTCAGCCATCAAGAATGGTTGATAAAAAAACCATAAATAATTTAATTTATCTATTACAATACATTGCTATAAACCTCATCATACTGGTGGGCGGTGCGCTGAATGGAATACTCGTGCTGGATACGTTTGCGTCCCAGCGTCAGGCATTCGGTTACGGTGTGGCGTGGCAATGCCGCCATATGCTGCCATGCCTGTACCAATGTGCTCACGTCCTCGGTTACCGGTATGATATAGCCGACATTATCAAGCAGGCTGTGCGCTATGCCGGTATCGGTAGCGACACATAAGGTGCCGCAGGCTGTGGCTTCGGCAACTGCCAGCCCGAATGATTCCGTGTGCGAGGTAAGGGTGTGTATATCCATCGCCGAGTATATCTCCGGCATGTCATTGCGTACGCCCAGCAGGTGCACCGCATCGTGCAGGTTAAACATTGTCAGTGTATTCTCCAGCTTGCGGTTACTCGGATGGGTGAACTGTCCGCACAGCACAAAGCGTGTATTGGGATGTTGCACCAGGAATGCGCGGGCTGCTGCGAAAAAGAACCCATGGCGCTTGACCGGTGTATATTCTGCCGCCATACCGATCAGCAGGGTTTGATCGGAAACTCCCAGTTCCCTGCGTATACGTATACGGCCGTCAGCACTATGCCGGAACACTTCGCTGTCGACACCATTCTCGATAACCTGCAAACGTTGCGGTCGGTATCCGGCTTGCAGGCAGCGCTGACGTACCAGTTCGGAACAGCATACGATACGTTTGGGAATCAGGCGGGCCAAAGGCACCTGCCAACGGGTAATGGCGGGTTGCGCCCGAGGCGGCTGTGCATCGTGTATTCCCCACACCACCGGTATACCAAGCAGACGCGCCATGATCCCGCCTGCGATATTGGCCGGTGGCAGCCAGGTTTTTATCATATCCGGGCGCACCGCCCGAATGAAAAGAAGGCAGGAAAGATATTGCATCATGCGGTTATGCGTGCGATCGACATCGATCATATGGCAGGGAATATTCTGACGCGCCTCGATGGTGCCGATGCGTTCATTATTGTCCGACAACGACAGGATGATATGCTCGTAGCGCGTAGGGTCGCTGTGTGCAAGCACGCTGCTGATAAGCCGCTCTGCGCCACCGGCATAGAAATGCTTAACCACATGCAGCACGCGGATTCTATCATTTTTGGGAATTTTCGGTATGTACAGGCGCGCCCAACTATAGTGCCACCATGTGCGGCGGGAACGTTTTGCCAGCAGGAAGCGGCGAATGGTTTGCTCATGCAGCACGCGGTACAGTGACATCGGCATGCTGCCCAGTCGCTGGGTGAAACGTGCGTCGCCAAACACCGTGTCGAGCATTTCTGCAAGCGGGGTATCATCTTCTTGTACGGCACGCGAGCTGTTAGCGCCATGTTCGCGGTAGCACATCACTACGCGTTTTCCGGCATAGAGCACATCGCCGGTCAAGGCGAGCCGACACCATGTGATCCAGTCTTCGCCCTGCCGCAGGTTGGTTTGGAACATATCGCTGGTGAGTGCAGCTGTGCGTATACAGATATTCCCAGGTGTCAGTATGGGAAGCCCTTTGAGCAGGGCAGGCAGGATATTTCCTGATGCCGCCTGGCTTTCGGTCGGCAATACCTGTTGCGGTTTAAATACTCCGTGCTTGTTCATCACCGCCTTGCGGCCATACGCTGCAACGGCGCGTGGATTTTTGTGCAGCACCTGCACCAGATGGGTCAGGGCACCCGGCAGCAGTACGTCGTCCGAATCGAGGAAGTGCACATACTCGCCGGTGGCACGGCGGACACCAGCCCAGCGGGCTTGCGCCGGCCCGCCGTTATCCTGGCGGATCAGCCGTACATCCGGATATGCATGGCATGCTGAGCGGATGGCGGCCGCGCCTTCTTCATGCGAGCCGTCGTCAACCACGATGATTTCAACTTCAGGGTAATCCTGCCCGGCCACCGAGTCGATCGTCTGAGGCAGGTACGTTGTTGAATTATATACCGGGATGATGACGCTGATGCGGGTGGTCATGCACTACCTGTCAGTTGTTGCCAGTATTCGGCCAGTTGCTGTGCCTGCTGCCCTGTGGTGAAATGTTGCTGCACGAACCTGCGGCCTGCTTCGCCTTTGGCGGTACGCGCGGCGGCAGGCAAAATAGCTATCTGCATCACGGCTGCGGCCAGCGCATCCGGGTCGGCAGGCGGGCATAAAATCGCTGCGTCACCTACCACCGCAGGGATATCAAAAAAGCGCGTGGTGACCAGCGGCAGCCCCATGCCCATGGCTTCTTTCAACACCATTGGTGCGGTGTCGCGACTGCCGTCACTACCGTGCTTGAATGCGGTGATGCAGGCAGCATAATCCGGACCGTTGAGTTGTAACCATTGCGTATCCTTGCTGCCGGTGAAGGTCACATACGGCGCAAGGCCGTGTGTTCGCACATGATCCTCGAGCTGTTGTTTCATCGGCCCGTCGCCCACAACATCCAGATGCGGGCGATTAGCATGCGGAATGCGTTGCCATGCGGCCAGGATATCGTCAATGCCTTTGCATTCGATCAATCGCCCAACGAACAGCCAGCGCGCATGCGGCGCGGTGCGGGTAGGCGTGAAGCGCGTGGTATCCACACCGCAATACACGGTGTGGCAGGGTGTATCGCTATATGCTGCCAGCTCTTCGGTCAGGGTGGGGGAAACTGCGAACACCGCACTGGCATGCGCGCATTTTAGCGCAATGTCCTGCGGGCGGGCATATACATCGGAACCGTGGCAGGTGAAGGTGATTGGCATATTCAGCAGCTTGGCGGCAGCGATGGCATAGGTAGCTGCGCCCCAGGCGAAATGCGCGTGGATATGCGTGCATCCATGGCTTCGGATATATTCGGCCATGTGCGCGGCATGTACACGCAGAGAGCGCTCCGGCTCTGTGGTCTGTGCAGTGGCGAACGCATCCAGCCGGTGCATCACCGGCGCATATATATCCAGCAGCCGTGTGGCAAGGCTTTCTGTGATCTCGGAAAAGTACAGCGTGCGCTCAGCCAGCGGCTGGTCATCGGGCTGGAAGCTGCCTTGGGGACGGTGCAGGGCAAGCAAGGTAACGTGGTGGCCAAGCGCTTCTACCGCACGGATTTCTGCGCCGATGAAAGTTTCGCTAAGCACCGGGAATCGGCCGAGCATATAGGCGATGCGCAGACCCATTCAAGCGTACTCGCGCGGGGAAAGGTTGGCCAGTCCCATCATGCGGCCGCCCATGAAGCACAGCACCATGATCGGGTGCATACGGCGTTTGGGGTCTTTCAGATTCGGGCTGATCTGGCGGAAATAACGCAACGAATCGGTAACAGCGCGGTTGGCGCGCCGGGATGCTTCGGCGAATCCGTATATGCGAATGTCCGACATGGTCAGCGTGGCGCCGATGCGGGCATGACGGCGGGCCAGCCAGCCAAATGATGTGCGTTCGGCAGGCACGGTACTGTATACTACTGCCTCACGGCACAATACCATGCGTGCTCCTTTGTGGTATGCCTGCCGGAAAAAATGGTGGTCACTGCCGCCGCTTTTAGTAAAGGCAGGATCGAAGCGCAGACCCATCTCGCGTGGCAGGCGGGTAGAGAACAGTACGTTGTTGGTCCATGCCGAATCCAGCGCATCGCCCGTGTTTCCGGGTGGCTGCGCGAATATGTCGAGTACACTCAGATGTTCGTCCCCTGCACGGAATTTGTAGAGCACTGCTCCTTTCACCACATCGGCTTTGTACTCGCGGGCGGTAGCGATCAGCGCCGCCAGCCATCTGGGGTCGGCCAGATCGTCGTCATCAATGAATGCGATGTAATCCCTTTCTGCTGCCAGCTCGAGCACCTTGTTGCGCGCCTGCGGGATTCCGCGCTTTTGTTCCTGCGCGTATTGCACTGCAAACGGCATGGTTGCTTGTGCCGCTTGGGTTGGTCCCTGCGCCGAACCATCCGGATCGTTATCAATCACCAGCAGTTTTACCTCCGCATCCTGAGGTATATTGAGGGCAGCAACTGAGCGTAGCGTGGCGGCAAGCTGCTCAGGCCGGTTACAGGTGATGATGCCGATAGTGAAGGTGGTCATATGAAGTGTTTCCTGAACCGCTTGCTGCACCAAAGGAACTGCAAGGCTGCCAGCATGCGGCCAAACAGCTCGCGTTTGGTTTCGATCATGATGTTCTCACGCGTGTATCGTTTCATTATTTTCTTCCATTGCATTTCAAACTGTTCTGCAATGGCCTGCCATTCTTCCTCATGCAGCTGTTTAGCCTGTGCAGGCGCATGCTGCGTCGATGTGGCCTGCCATTTTTCTTCATGTTGCTCGCGGGCGGCATCCAATTGGCTCGCGTGGCGCTGTTTGGCCGGCTGCAATTTCTTTTCCGCCGCGACCAGTTTACACGCGCACCACATGCAGAGCCAGGCAACGAAACTAAGCAGGGCAGAAGCCAGCGCGTGCGGCCATGCCAGCAGGTTGCTACGGTATTTTTTCTGCATGTAGAATTTACCCCAGTACAGGCTGCGCAGCTTGAGATTGCGGATGCGGCTGGTTGTGCGGGTTGAGGTGCCGACCCGGTGGGTGGCGTGCAGGCCGGACACCAGCAGCATGTCGTAACCAGCACGGTTGACGCGCAGGCTCAGGTCGTCGTCCTCATAAAACAGGAACAGCGACGGATCGAAAAACCCGACCCGTCGCATATGCTCCATGCGCCAGAGTGCCAGTGCCCCCGATACGAAACGCGCCAGCACAATGCTCTCGGTAAGCGGCACCACCAGCGGGACTCCTGCCTCGGCCATGACAGGCAGGCGGATAGATGCGGTGCTGCAATCCCCTTCGGTATCCTCGAACACCGGCGCGACAATAGCAGCCTGCGGGTAGGTGGTGAGTGCATCCATAAGCGCATCGATCCCGGCATGATCAATCCGGGTATCGGGGTTCACCAACAGGGAAAAATCGGTAGTCACCTGCTGAAGCGCCTGGTTGCAGGCATTACCGAATCCGGCATTTTCCAGGTTGTGCACCAGCCATACTTCCGGGAAACGTGCGCGTACGATATCGAGGGTGTTGTCGCTGCTGGCGTTGTCGATCACGATGCAATGGATAATAGCCGGATGCCCGCGAAGTGATTCCAGTGCGCCCTCGATGGCATCGGCACTGTTATGCGTGACTATGATTGCGGTTATGCCCATGATGGGATAAGTTTAACCGAACCATCTCAAAAGGATAGCAGAATGTATTCGCTACCGGTGCAATGGCAGCTAACAAGATGACGGCGCAGCTTGTGACTGTGGTAATCCCGACACGCCACCGCGATGCCTACCTGAAGCAGGCGATCGATTCGGTATATGCGCAAACATGGCAGGATTTCGAGATCATCGTCGTCAATGATGGGGGCGGCACCAGCACGCAGGCACTGACCACATTGTATGACGACCGTGTGCGCTATATACTGCAGGATCATGCAGGGGTATCGGTGGCGCGCAATACTGGTATTGCACAGGCGAGGGGTGACTATATCGCATTACTCGATGATGATGACCTCTATGCGCCAGCAAGGCTGCAGGAAGGCATCGAGTACCTTCGGCAGCATCCGGATGTGGTATGGCTGTGTTCGGGCTTTTCTTTCGTTGATGCGGCGGGCAGGCCGATGGACCGGCCTGAAATCATTGCACAGAAAACAGATGTTACATTGCATGACATTGCGATGTTCATGTTCATCCATACCTCATCGGTGATGGTGCGCACCGAAACGCTGCGCGAAGCCGGCGGGTTTCCAGCAGGCCTGGCAGTATCGGAGGATTACGATACGTGGTCACGCGTGCTGGCCAAAGGCAAAGGCGCAGCACTTGCAGCATGCCTCACAAAATTCCGCCAGCACCGTGGCAATACGGTGTTGCCCTACCGGCAGTTGCTGGCGGTCAACACAGCGATCATCGACCGTATACTGGCGTTGCAGCCATCCGGGTGCATGAGCCGAACCTACTACATGGATAACCTGCACCGCATTATAGCCCACAGCCTGTTGCAAAAGCGTAAGTACATGGATTTTATGCTGTTTTGCTTGTACTCCAGCCGCCACCAACCCAACCGGCATGATGGTGCAAACAATTAATATATACTTAATGGTTATGGCACATAATTAAAGTATAGCGCTGTTAATATGCGGTTCTATCTAAACCAGAGGTTTATTATGAGAAAAAAAGGTTTACGTACATGGGTG